>MNEF01000090.1 GCA_001917535.1 Candidatus Rokubacteria bacterium 13_1_40CM_69_27 | reverse complement strand
CTGGGCGCCGGCTGGGTGACCAAGGAGGCTCTACCTATTGGGAGTCGTTCACCTGGCTGTATGCGCAGTTTTCGTCGCTCGAGACTTCTTCGCAGAAGCACGCTCGCGCTGCGAGAGCCGAACAAGGCCTTGCACCCGACGCGCGAAAAGACGCGCGCGGGGACGGCTTCAAGGAGACGTGATATGCATTGGGTCAACAGCTGGCTCTGGGGGATCACGGGACTCGTGCCGCCCTTCTGCGTGGAAGTTATCCTCCGTGACACGAGCCGCTACTACCTGCAGTCCGTACTCGACCACGACAAGCAAACCGACACGGGCGTCATCCGAATCTGGGATCTGAGGGCCTTCACGGACGCTGACCTGGAGGACCTCAAGGCGCGCTTGAACGACATCAGGGATCGATCTCAACTGAGCCCAGCCGAGAAAGTCCATCCGAGACTTGACTGGGCGAACGTCTACCTGCACACGGATGATGTTGCCTACTGCATCGAGTGGCACGATCGGTTGTGGCCTCAAGAGGAGCGGCCTCAAATTGGATTTCGGTAGGCGTTGGCGAAAACCGTCGAACTCCGCGCTTCAACGGACCGGTTTCGCCGGCCGCTGAGCGCAGCGTTAGGCAGACTCCGAAAGGCAAGGCTGCGCGTGAAGAACCCGCTTTTGATCGAAGCAACACCGCAATTGGCAAGAGAACTCGCCGCTTTGCTTGAGCGGCAGGGCGAGACCGACCTCGCCGCTCAGGTCTCGGAGCTTCGCCTTGTCGATCGGTGCCGCTGCGGTGACGACTTCTGCGCGATTGTCTATGCTGTTCCTCGGCCCCGAGGGGCATGGGGACCGGGGCACGGGAACATCGCGCTGAATCCAGAGGAGGGCCATCTCGTCCTGGACGTTGTCGATGGCAAGATCACGTGCATCGAGGTGCTCTACCGTGACGAAGTCCGAAACCAGGTTCTCGCGCAATGCCGAGCATGACTACATACCAACCGTTCTCCGACTTCAGCGCGCAGAGCAGAACCGTCTCTGGCTGATGTCCATGTACGCTCAGTTAGAGAGTGCCGGAGCGTCAAGAGTCGAACTCACCCCGATCGTCGTGTTTCTGGCTTTCTCGATCGAGTAATATCTGAACTCGATTGGCGTCAGAAGCATCAAAATATGGGATGAATTGGAGAGACTACCGTGGAAGAGCAAGATGGTAATCTTGCACAAGACCGCGGGCAAAACTCCGGACTGGGGAAAAGACCCACTTCAGTTCGCCACTGAGGTTTTTAGGCTACGAGACAAACTCGCACATGGTAAGCCCCAGCGGGTCGTTGGCCCGATATTTAGCGAGGCAGGGAAGGCAACTTTATTCCTTCAGAACGACTCGCTGCAACCCGATTGGTACCGAGGAATAACAAAGGAGTGGGTTATGCAGGCAAAGGAGAGATTTCGGATTCTGATGATCTATTTGGCCGGTCTCTTTGGCTTTAATGAGTCCGATCACCTGCTTGTGTCCACAGGTGGCTTGTTGGTGGATGACGGACGCGATGCCTAACCCCTTGTTCCAGCGGGCCGCCTTCGGCGGCCGCTGGAACGCGAGCGTTAGGCTGGCCAAACGCAGGGGAGGCCCGTGATTGCAGGGGGTCTGACCCCAGGTAGATCGATCCTCCTCGCGGTAATAGGCGGAGGCGCTCTCGTGCTCCTCTCCCTGGTCGCGTTCTGGAGCATCTGCGGAAGCGCATCACTCGAAGGCGCCGACCTGTGCTCTATGGCGAAGAGAAATCCCCCGTGGTTCGTCTTCACCGCCTTGGCTGCAGTGCCCGCCGTCCTCCTGACCTGGTACTGGCGAGATCAGCACAAGCGCGCTGATCTGGCCTTCATTCGACTGCAACAGATGCATCAGGACTTCGGTCGTCTACTCCAACAGGCCACTGACACTGAACATCCGAGCCTGCAGGCGGCGGCGGTCGTTGCGTTGCCGCCGTATGTCGTCGGCCCCTACGAGTTGTCTCCAACGCAACACCCCTTTCGCCGACCCGCATTGACGGCGATCGCCAACGCTCTCCGCTCTTCGTCGGCTTCGGAAAAAACCGCCGACGTCGTCGGGGACGCCCGACTGCTCGGCGAAGCCTCTCAGGAAGCGCTTGAGTTGTGCAGAGATCACTTGTCCCATGTTGTCCTTGTGGGAGCCTGCATGCATTGCCCCAACCTAGAAGGCGCCGATCTCCGAGGGGCCCATTTGGAGCACGCTGTCTTGTGGAGAGGGAACCTGCGGCGGGCGCAACTCGACCAAGCATATCTCGCTTTTACCTCCTTGTTCGGGGCCGACCTGAGGGGCTCCACCCTCGCTAATGCTTATTGCGTGGACGCTCTCTACGACGACGACACGCGCTTTCCAGACGGTTTTGACCCGAGCAGGCATCGCATGGTGAAGAAGCCGAGACATGGACCCTAAGGACTGAAGTGGCTATTCGGGGTGTGAACGGTCTAACATGCCGTTCGACCCGACGATCACCCTTCCTCGCCTTCGGCTCTGTCGGGTGCTCGCGGGTCAACGCCGGCGTTAGGAAGCACTTCTGTGGATGAGTCGGACCGCCCATACTTCGACGCGTTAGCCGCTCAACTTGTTGGAGCCGTTTCCGCGGCAGAGCAGATATCCCAATTCACTTCCAACAAAACCGTTGTTGGTGCATTCGCAGAGTCGCTCGTATATCAGTTTGTGAACCGCATTGTCCATCCTCTTCGATTATCGTCCGGAACCGTAATAAGTCCGGACGCGTATAGAAACAAGAAGGACACTCCACAGTTCGATTTGATTATTTGGGATCCGAACCCGATCCCCCCAATCGCTACGGAAGATCGGTTCGCCCTCGTGCCGCGAAATAGCGTTCTCGGCATTATCGAAGTAAAGAAAACGGACTACGATCACGGCTTGGATGATATTGAGGATAAAGCGTCCAAGGCCTCGACTTGTTTCCCGGGCGGTGCCCCAGAGCTATTCCTAGGTGTGATATGCGCGGCCACCGACCACGATCCCGATGGAGACAACAAGCTAACGAAGCTAATCAACGCAAGCATGGCGGTCTATTTGCTAGATTTTCGAAAGGCCCAGCCGCACGCGAATTCTGAAGGTGTATATCGCTTAATTAACTTTCTAGGCAGCGTTCGAAGGACAGCAAAACAGCGACAAGCCAACTTTAGCGTCGACTATCCTGGATCAACATGGGAATAGTGGCTCCTAACTTTCGGCTGCAACGAGATAGAGTCATGACTGACATCGATTCCCTGGGTTTCTCCTGACACCGATTTCGTCATGTTGTACTTACCTTCGTCGCGGATCCGGGAACTCCTGAAGGTCGAGCAGGCGGGTGTATGGCTTGATCGCTCCTCCAACACCAAAGAACTGTGGATGGTCGCGAAGCTGCCCATGAACGTCATCCGGGCCATCAACGCCGGGGCTCTCGTCTTGCTGGGCTCTTGGGTGGTCGAAATCGACGGAAAGCGCGTGGCTGCGTTCGGCTTTCGGGTGGATGACAATCCGCAGCATCCGACGCTGTACTTCGGAGCGTGCCGAAGTACGGAGCAGGTGGAAGACCTGCGTGCGCTCCTCACCACGACCTGGTTTCCCCTCCAGGTCCACAACGAGACCTTCCTCCCGGTTCTGCACGCCGACTGCCGAATCGTTCCGGAGAGAGCACGCCCCGTACTCGATCTGCTTCCTCCCGTCGGCGACTCTCCCGCGACTGAGCAGAGGGAGCTCAGGGTACGGGCGCTCGATGTGATAGCGGCCTCGGTGGAGCCCGACGCCGTGCCCGATGCGCGGCTCAGGGCGAGTTGCTTGCAGCCGCTGGTTTTCGAGAGGACTCAGTCCCTGAAGTCGTACGTCCCTGGCACCGGGCTGGTCTGCCTAGATGACAAGGATGAAGGAAACGAGCTGGAGAGGCTTGGGTTCCAGGCCTTTGATCATTTGTGCCCCTTCGGTGCGTTTCACCAGCCCCTCGTGGAAAGCGGAGGCAAACGGCGCGAGCTGTGTGACATCTTGGCTGTCTCTCGCATTCGAGAGCAGGAGGACGAGGGAATCTTCGTCGTCCAGAGCAAGGTCACGTCCGCTACTCCCGAGAGCCTGGGGAGGACTGATGCGCGCCGGGCCGCCTCGATTCAGAAGAACATCCTGTGCGCGGTCGGTCAGCTCAATGGGGCCATAAGGCGGCTCCGCGCCGGGGACCGGATCTTCCGGGCCGACGGCACGTCGGTTGAGGTTGATCCACCGGTCCCGGACCTCAAGGGAGCCGTCGAGCCGCTCAACATCCGGGAGAGGGCCAGCAAGGTCGGTCACGGGATCGTGCTGGTGTCCGACATGCACGAGGGCGTCGACTGGAAGGCAGTCGCGCGCGAGTTGATCCATGTCGGCAAGGCCGCCGGCTACCTGTGCCATGTCCTCGACCTTCGCGAACTTCAGCGGCTCGTGTCGCACTCCGCCGGCAGGCCGGCGATGTTAGAGCGCTATCTCACACAGCGCTGGCAACTCATGGTGCAGCCCAAGAGCGCGCTCGTGCGGTCTCAGTTCCTCCGGTGAGTTCACTCCACAGTGCAGCCGAACAACACGTTCGACCGGACCGCTGGCTCGCATTCGCTGCCGCGGCTGCTCAACGCGAACGTTATACGCCTATGCGGTGGAGTTGCCCTGGCTTGAGCGACGGGAGGGCGTCGAGGATCGCCGGTACGAGGGGCAGGAGGTGCACCATGCGGTTGGATGGCGCACGGACAAGAAGCACGCCGAACGGCACCGCCGTCAGGTACTGCTGGAACTCCATGCCACGGTCCATCGTGACCAGCGCGTCGTACTCGCCCACCATCCGCCGCAGAAGCTCGCCGTTCGTGATGCCGGTCCAGCCGCGGCCGACCACGGTATCGACACTGTGGCCTTGGAGCGCTGCGGCGAGGTCTAGCGGGAGCTGCTCGTCAAGAAGAACGCGCACCAGCCAGCAGGGTAGCGCGCGCGAGGTCAAGCGCCGCGATCGCCTGGTCGCGTCTCACGGACGGGAACTGGCGAAGAAACTCGTCCAGGGTCTCGCCGCCTTCAAGGTAATCGAACAGCGACTGTATCGGAACGCGTGTGCCGACAAAGACAGGCGTGCCCCCGAGGATCTCCGGGTCGCTGTGCACGATGTCGCTTAGCTGGGTCATGCTGGTTGCCCCGCGGTGTAGACCTCAGTATACACGGGAAGCAACCAGGCGTGTAACCACGGCATGCAGCCGACGGCCTTCGGCCGCGGCTGATACCAGCGTTAGCCGGCAGTACATGGAGTGATGAAGAACACGTTTCTCGAGACGAGTGCTGTGAATCGGGCGGTCGCGGTGGGTCTCGATCCAGCAGCATTGCGCGACTGTCTCACCGAGTCTGGTCGCTGCCCTGTCGTCGGCATCCACGTGATCTATGAGTTGGCCGCCACCTTTCTACGTCAGGAGCGTGCCGACATTGGTAAGGCTCTCTTCCGGTTCGTGCGCGACCTCGACCCCTCGTTTACGCCGCCTACGATGGATCTCCTTCTTCAGGAAGTGTTGCGGCTCAGGACAAACGCCGCCGTGCTCCCCTTTCTGCCGTACGGCAACCAGAACGCCACCCGCCTTGAGGTTCATCGGTTGGCAGAGGGTGCCTTCGACGGCACCGCACGGGCTTTCATCGGCGCGCGAGAAGAGGAAGTCCGACGCGAACACCCGAACACGGCCACGGCCTACATCGAACACGTCAGGCGAGTCCGCGGCACACGCGGGGACTCTCTCCCCGCGCTCCGCCGCTTCCCTGACGTGGCCGAATACTTTCGCGACCGTTGGCCGGACATGATCCGCGCGCTCCTCCACAACGGAATCACGTCTGCTGAAGCGCGCGAGTTGTCGGCACGGTTGACCACCTTTCCTGCGATTCGCTCGACGCTCAACGCCAACCTGTACCTCATGTTCATCTGCATCGCCCACGAGGCGGTGCCGGGCGACGACAAGCTCGGCGACTACCGTCATCTCATCGACGCATCGTACTGCGACGCTATCGTCCTGTACGACGATCGAGCACGGAGCGCAGCGCCCTATATAGCACCTCAGCTTCAAGTCCTCTCGTTTGAGGATCTGCGGTGAGCAGGTGAGCAAGCGGGAAGATCGGTAACAGAATAAACCGGGAACATGGGTGACACGTGCCAGCATGGTGGCGAGCAGCGCCAGCCCCCCGCCCAGCCGCACCGGTCGGTCAGTACGCGAGCGTGTCGCGCGCGGCGGCGAGGACCCGGGCGACGTCGGGGACGTTCGCCCGCTCGCGGGCGAAGCCGACGAAGGGGACGTCGCCAGCGGTCACGCGCCGGATCGGCGCCTCCAGCGAGAGGAACGCGCCCTCCATGATGGAGGTGGCGATCTCCGCTCCGGGGCCGAAGCTGCGGGGCGCCTCGTGGACGATGACCGCGCGCCCGGTCTTCCGCACGGAGGCCACCAGGGTCTCGCGATCGAGCGGCGAGAGCGTGAGCACGTCGATCACCTCGCACTCGACGCCGTTCTCCGCCGCCAGTGTCTCGGCGGCCTCGCGGGCCACGCGCAGCATCGCGCCGTAGGAGATCACCGTGAGATCGGCACCCTCTCGGACGACGTGCGCCCGGCCGATCGGCAGCGTCTCGATCTCGTCGGGCACGTCCTCCCGGGCGGCGTGGTAGAGCCCCTTGGCCTCGAAGAAGACCACCGGGTCGGGATCGCGAATGGCGCTGACCAGGAGGGCGCGGGCGTTCCGAGGACCAGAAGGAATGACCATCTTCAGACCAGGAATGTGGGCGTAGAACTGCTCCTCGGACTCTGAATGGTGCTCGAGCGCGCGGACCCCGCCCCCGTAGGGCATGCGGACGACCATCTGGCAGTGGAAGCGTCCCTGCGAGCGCATGCGGTAGCGGGCGGCGTGGTTCTCGATCTGATGGAAGCCCTGGAAGCTGAAGCCGGAGAACTGGATCTCGCAGACGGGCTTGAGGCCGTAGAGCGCCATGCCGATCGAGGTGCCGACGATGGCCGCTTCGGCCAGCGGGCTGTCGATGACGCGCTTGCCCCCGAACTTGCGGTGCAGGTCCTCGGTGACTCGGAAGACGCCGCCGTCCACGCCGACGTCCTCGCCGATGACGACGATGTCCTCGTCGCGCTCCATCTCCTGGAGCAGCGCCAGGTTGAGGGCCTTGACCATGTTCAGTTTCGCCATCGGCTCGTGCTCCGCTGGCCCCGCATCGGCGGCGAGGGATGCGGCTCGCCCTCGGGCGGAGCGTTGTCGCTCCGCAGCCGCTCCCGCATCTCCTCCCGCTGGGCCACGAGATGGGGCGGCGGCTCGGCGTACACGTGGTCGAACATCCGGAGGGGATCGGCGGCCGCCGCCGCCTCGAACCGGGTGACGGCGGCGGCGATCTCGGCGTCGACCTCCTGCTCCAGGCCCTCCGGAAGCAGGTTCTTCTTCTGAAGATAGGCGGCGAAGCGCGTGAGCGGGTCCTTCCGCTCCCACTCCTGGACCTCTTCCTCGGAGCGGTACTTGGTCGGATCGTCGGCGGTCGTGTGGACGCCGAGGCGGTAGGTGACGCACTCGATCAGCGTCGGCCCATCACCGGCCCGGGCCTGCTCGACCGCGTCGCGGCTCGCCGCGTAGACGGCCAGCACGTCGTTGCCGTCCACCTGGATGCCGGGCAGGCCGTAGGCCAGCGCCTTCTGGGCCAGCGTGCGCGAGTGGGTCTGCTTCTTGATCGGCACCGAGATCGCCCACTGGTTGTTCTGGCAGACGAAGACGATCGGCACGTGCCAGACGCCAGCGAAATTCAGGGCCTCGTGAAAATCGCCCTCGGAGGTGGCGCCGTCGCCGAAGAAGGCCATGACGACCACGTCGTCGCCGCGGTACTGGGCCGCGTAGGCGAGCCCCACCGCGTGGGGCAGCTGGGTGGCGACGGGGATCGTGATCGGCAGGTCGCGCTGGTCCGGCGCCGGCTGGCCGCCCTCGAGATGGCCGGCGAAGAAGAGCAAAAGCTTTTCGATCGGCCAGCCACGCCAGAGCATGGCGGCGGTTTCCCTGAAGGAGGGCACCATCCAGTCGGTGCGGCGCAGGGAGAAAACGCTTCCCATCTGGGAAGCCTCTTGCCCTTTGATGGGCGCGAACGTACCCACGCGCCCCTGGCGCTGCAGCCGGACCATGCGCTCGTCCAGGCGACGACCCAGCAGCATCGCGCGGTAGAGCGTCTGGAGCTGCTCGGGGGAAATCTCGGGCTCGAGCGCGGCGTCGAGATTGCCGTCGCTGTCGAGGATCGACAGGTACTCGACCGAGAACCGGGGCTCGAGGACCTTTCTGGGCATGGCCGCGCCGGCGTGCGTCTATTGTACCGGAAAAGCGAAAGGCCGGGATCGTTCCCGGCCTCCGCGACGCTCGGGCTCGCACAGGACTCACCGCGACGGCTGGCGCTTCGGCGCCTCCGGCTTGGACGGCGTGGCGGCTGGCGGCGGGCTGGTGGTCGGCGACGCGCTGGGCGCGCTCGGCTCCGCGGCGCCGGTCGTGGTGTCCATGCCCAGCCGGGACATCGTGGCCACGTCCAGTCGTCCCGTGGCCTTCAGTCCTTCCTTCTTCTGGAAGTTGGTGACCGCCGCCCGGGTCTTGGGGCCCATCACCCCGTCGATCGGACCGGGATCGAAGCCCTTGTCGCGGAGAGCTTCCTGGGCCGACCTGACGCGCTCGGACCCGGCCGCTTCCTTGTTACCCTTGTTGCCCTGCACCTTTTCCTTGACCTTGTCCTTGACCTCGACCGCCTTGTCCTTGATCTTCTCGCCCGCGGACTTCAGCTTGTCCTTGACGTCCTCGGCCTTGCTCTTGGTTTCTTCCTTGACCTCGGCCGCCGTGGCGGGAATGGCGACTCCGACCCAGGCCAGGCCGAGCGCTACGGCCAGTGCAATCGTTGCAATCGTCTTCATGGCGCGATCCTCCCGAGCCTGGATGTAGCAAATGCGACGCCAGCGACGGGGCTGGCTGCACGCGGTTGCCCAGGCGGCAGGATCAGCGCCGGGCCCAGGGGCAGGACACCCGCTCGAGCCACTGGAGGAACCAGGTGGAGGCGACGCCCAGCACGCCGAACATCACCACACCGGCGAAGACGTCCTTGGTTTCCAGCAGCTGGAAGGACTCCCAGAGCAGGAAGCCGAGCCCGGCCTTGGTGGCCTCGATCTCCGTGATGAAGACCAGGATCAGGGCCATCCCCGCGCCCAGGCGGAGCCCGGTAAAGATGTTCGGGAGCGCCCCGGGCAGGATCACCTTCAGGAAGACCTGGAATCGGCTGGCGCCCAGATCGACGGCCGCCTTGAGCAGGAGCGGGTTGATCGACTTCACGCCGGTGACGGTGTTGACGAGGACCAGGAACAGCACGCCGACCGTGATGGTGACGATCTTCGACGGATCGCCCAGGCCGAACCAGAGCATGAACAGGGGGAAGAGCGCCGATTTCGGGATCGGGTAGACCGCCGCCACCCACGGATCCAGGACGTCTTCGACCCAGCGGATGGCCCCGGCCAGCAGCCCCAGCACGATCCCGACCAGCGCGCCGTAGACGAAGCCCTGCACCACCCGGTTGAGGGACACCAGAATGGCCCAGGGCAGCTTGCCCGACAGCGTCATCGTCCAGATCGCGCCGAGCACGGAGAGCGGGGCCGGCAGGAACAGCTCGTTGAGGTTGCCCGTCTGCACCAGGACCTGCCAGACGACCAGGATGAACAGGGCGGAGCCGACCTTCCGCAGAGTCGATCGCGTCACCGCTCGCTCTCCATCGTCCGCTTCACCTCGTCGCGCAGCAGCTCGTCGAGCCGCTCGAGGATCTCCGCCTCCTGCCGGCCGGTGAGGCTGCGCGGCCGCGGCAGGCGCACGTCGATGATCTCTTTGACCCGCCCCGGCCGCGCCGTCATCACCACGATGCGACCGCCCAGCAGGACGGCCTCCTGCAGGCTGTGCGTCACGTAGATGAAGGTCTTGCCCGTCTCCGCCCAGATGCGGGCCAGCTCGTCCTGCAGCACGCGCCGGGTTTGAGCGTCCAGAGCGGCCAGCGGCTCGTCGAAGAGGAGGATCTCGGGATCGTTGGCCAGCGCGCGGGCCAGGGCCACGCGCTGGCGCATGCCGCCCGACAGCTCGTGCGGATACCGGTGCTCGAAGCCGCGGAGCTTGACGAGCTCGACGAGCCGCTGGGCCTCGACGTCGCGCGTGGCCCGCGGGACCTTGCGCACCTCGGGGCCGAAGACGACGTTCTCGAGGACCGTGCGCCAGGGAAAGAGCGCGTACTCCTGGAAGACCATGCTGGTGAGCTTGCGGCCGCCGTCCCCGCGGAGAAAGCGGAGCCGGCCTCCCGACGGCGCCTCCAGCCCGGCGATGATCTGGAGCAGCGTCGATTTACCGCAGCCGGAAGGACCGAGGAGGATGAGGAATTCGCCCCGGGCCACGTCGAGGTCGATCGACGAGAGCGCCGGCACCTGTTCGCCGGTGCGACCGATCGACCAGATCTTGGTGACGTCGCGCAGCTCGAGGAGTCGGGTGTCCATTGCGTTCGCCGGGGACCGATAGTAACGTATCGGCCCACCGAACGGACACCGGCCACCGGAGGACTACGCCCGGTGGCGTTGACGGGGAGGCTCATGAGACTCTGGCGACCGTTGATCGTCCTCGCCGCTCTCCTTCCCACCCTGGGGCCGGCGACGGCCAGCGGGGACGACGTGGTGAAGATGGGCGACCTGCCCCAGCTCTCCACGGCCGCGCTCTACGTCGCGATGGACAAGGGGTACTTCGCCGAGCGCGGCATCAAGATCGACACGGAGATCTTCGCCTCGGCGGCCAAGATGACGCCGGCCCTGGCCACCGGTCAGCTCGACGTGGCGACGGGCGCGCCGTCGGCCGCCCTCTTCAACGGCATCGCCAGCGGGATGAACTTCAAGATCGTGGCCGACAAGGGCCAGATCCGTCCCGGCTACAACGGCACGCTGCTCACCGTGCGGAAGGATCTCGTCGACTCGGGCCAGGTGAAGTCGGTGAAGGATCTCAAGGGACGGACGGTCTCCACCGGCGCCAAGGGCATCACGATGGAGTTCTTCCTGGCCAAGATGATGGAGGACGCCGGGCTCCCGCCAGACGCGCTCAACATCACCTACCTGCCCTACCCCGACGGCGTCAAGGCCCTGGCCTCCAAGGCGGTGGACGCCTTCTGGGGACCGGAGCCCTGGGGCGCGCGGGCGGAGGCCGAGGGCGTGGGCGTGCGCTTCGTGCGGCCCGAGCAGGTCAAGGCCATCAGCACCTTCCAGGTCGGCCTCATCATCTACTCGGGGAAGTTCATGCAGGAACGGCCGAAGGTCGCCCGCGACTTTCTGGCCGCCTACGTCAAGGGCGCACGCTACTACAACCAGAAAGGGCCGCAAGACCCCGAGATCGTCGCCATCGTCTCCAAGCACGCCCGCGTTCCGGTGGAGACCGTGAAGGCCGCCTACCCCTTCTACATCGATCCCGACGGCCGCCCCCGCGTCGAAGATCTGCTCACCTTCCAGGACTTCGCGCTCGCCAAGGGCTGGGTGAAGACGAAGCTACCGCTGGACAGGATGGTGGACCTGTCGTTCCTGCCCTAGGGTTCGTCAGACCTTCGCGCTCGCGAGGTCGTAATAGGTGAGGTCGTAGTAGCGCGCCGGGTCGGTCAGCTCCTTGCGAGGCCGTCCGTACTCGCTCCGGAGCCTCAGGACCGTCCTGATCCCCTCGACGTCGAGCTTCGCCTCGGGCTGGAAGCCCTGCCCGGGCGACAGCAGCACGTCATACGCGCGCTCGGCGATCTCGGCCGGCATGTCCGGCGCATTCCGCCGGAGGATCGCCACGGCCTCCGGCCGGTGGGCGCGGTCGAAGAGCCAGGCCAGGCTCGCGCGGTAGGCCCGGATGAAGCCGACCAGCTCCGCGGCGTGGTCGCGGGCCCATGAGCGCCGGGTAGCGCCGAGATGGCCCTGGTAGGGACCGATGACGTCGACGGCGTTCCCCAACCGTCGCAAGCCGCTCGATTCGGCCAGGAGCTCGAAGGGCGTGAGCAGGAGCGTCCCCGCGTGGCGTTTTTCCTTGAGAGCGTTCCACCGCTCGCGGACACCGCCGGCTCGGACGAGCGAGTACTCGCCCTCCTGGAGGCCACCCAGCTCCAGCATCTTGCGGAGCACGAAGGCGAAGCCCGTGGTCATGGCGTCGACCGAGAGCGCCTGGCCGCGCAGATCGGCGTAGGTCCGGATCTCCGGCTGCACGATCAGTCGGAGAAACCCGTGATCGCCTCCCATGAAGGCGAACAGGTCGGGGGCGGCCCCGACCGGCACCTCGCCCTGGCCCTCCTGATAGGCGATGACGTTGTCGATGGCGGTGATGGCGATGTCGAAATCGCCGGCGATGAGGCGCGTGAGCTGGACGACCGAGTTCGGCGTCGGCGTGAGCGTGATCTCCAGACCTTCGCGGGCGAAGAAGCCCCGCGCCTGCGCCGTCCAGAGCGGCCAGTTGAAGCCGCCCGGGAAGACGATCACCTGGAGCGGCGAGAGTTGTATCATGCCGGACGTATGCGCGGGCGGCGCGCCCTGACCACGGTGTTCACGCTCGAAGCGTCCGTTCGCCTCTTCGCCATCCCCGAGTTCCTCGTCCCGGCGCCGTCGGCGGTGTGGGCGAAGGTCGCCATCGCGCCGCTGTTGCTGATCTGGCTCGCCCCCCTGCCCCTTGACAGTCGGGCGCCTCGGCCCGAGACCGGCTTCGACAGGGAGCGCTTCGTCATCATCAACTCGGCCGCGAGCCTTTGTTCGCGGTCGGCATAGGAGGTACCATACTTTGCCCATGGGCCCCATCGTCGTCCACGCGCATTACATCCCGCCCGGCTTCCTCGAGGCGGTCGGACGTGAGCCCGCCCGGTACGGCGTCGGCCTCGAGCGGGCCAGCGACGGCCGGATGCGGTTTCTCTTCCCGGGTCAGGACGGGACGCGGCCGATCCCGCCCGGGCTGCTCGACCTCGAGCAGCGCGTGAAGGCGCTGGACGCCGCCGGCATCCGCCACCAGGTGGTGGCGACGTGGATGGACGCCGTGGGCTACGCGCTGCCGGCCGAGCAGGGCGCCCGGTGGAGCCGGGGTTACAACGAGTCGCTCGCCGAAGCGCTGCGGGCGACGGCGGCGCCGGGGCGGTTCAGCGGGGCGGCGACGGTGCCGCTCCAGGACGGCGCCCGCGCCGCCGCCGAGCTGGTCCACGCCGTCCAGGCGCTCGGCCTCGGCGCCGTGCAGGTCGGAACGAACGTGCTGGGCCGGAACCTCGACGAGGCGGGCCTCGATCCCTTCGGGAAGCGGCGGCGGCGCTGCGGGTGCCCGTGATCCTCCATCCCTGGCCCGTGGCAGGAGAAGAGCGGATGCATCGCCACGGCATGGTCCGGGTCGTCGATTATCCGGCCGACACGACGCTCGCCGCGGCGTCGATCGTCTTCGGCGGCATCGCCGATCGGTTTCCGGGCCTCATCGTCGTGCTGGCCCATGGCGGCGGGTTCTATTCGCATCGGGCGGGACGCCTCGAGCGGCCGTACACGCTGCAGCCGCCGCCCAAGCCCGCGCATTCCGCCCTCGACCGCCTCCGGTGGTTCCACTACGACACGATCACCCACCTGCCGCGGGCGCTCCGCTACCTCGTCGACCTCGTCGGCGCCGAGCGGATCGTGCGCGGCAGCGACGCTCCCTTCGACATCGGCGACCTGACGCCGGTCGAGAGCGTTCGTGAGGCAGGGTTGGGGGAGGCGAACGAGCGCGCGATCCTCGACACCAATCCAGCGTGCCTCTTCGCTCTCTCCGCGCGTCAGTGAAGCCGGCGCCCTTCACCTACGTCCGACCGAAGAGTCTTGCCGAGGCGCTCGGCTGCCTCGACGACGATGGCGACGCCAAGCTCCTGGCAGGCGGGCAGAGCCTCGTCCCGCTCCTGAACATGCGGCTGGTGCGGCCGACGACGCTCGTGGACATCAACGCCCTGCCCGGTCTCGCCACGATCAGTCCAACGCCCGATGGCGGGCTCGTGATCGGCGCTCTCGTCCGTCATACCGATCTACTGGCCTCGCCGCTCGTCCGCGAGCGCACACCGCTGCTGGCCGCGGCCGCCGCTCACGTCGGCCACCGCGCCATCCGTAATCGCGGCACCGTCGGCGGCAGCCTCGCCCACGCGGACCCCGCCGCCGAGCTTCCCGCCGCCGCCGTCGCGCTCGACGCCACACTGACCATCGTCGGGCCGGCGGCACGACGCACGATCCCGGCGCGGGATTTCTTCGTGGGGCCCCTCGTCACCGCGCTGGAGCCCCGCGAGATGCTCACCGAGATCGAGATTCCCGGGCCGGTGCAGCGCGGCTGGGGCTTTGCGGAGATGGCGCGCCGGGCGGGAGACTTCGCCATCGCGGGCGTCGCCGGCATCGTCACGCCGGCGGCGCCGGGTCGGGGCAGGTCTTCGACCGCGCGGCTCGTGGCCTTCGGCGCCGGCGACACGCCGCTTCGCCTGCCTGGCGCCGCGGCGCTGCTGGCCGGCCAGCCGATCGATCGCGCGCTCGCCCGCGCGGCCGGCGATGTGGCTGCCCGCGAGTGCACGCCGCGCGACGACGTCCACGCCACGGCCGACTATCGTCGTCACCTCGTAGGCGTGCTCACCGAACAGGTCGTGCTCGACTGCGCGGCGCGCCTGGGATCGTGAGCGTCGCCCTCCGCCTCACCGTCAACAGCCGCACCGTCGAGCGGACGGTGTCCGCGCGCCGCTCGCTGGCCGAGTTCCTCCGCGAGGACCTGGGTCTCACCGGCACCCACGTCGGCTGCGAGCATGGCGTCTGCGGCGCCTGCACCGTCCTGGTCGACGGACGGAGCGCCCGCTCCTGTCTGCTGCTGGCCGCCCAGCTCGACGGCGCGACCGTCACGACCATCGAGGGCCTCACACCCGGCGACGGGCTCTCCCCACTGCAAGCGGCCTTTCGCGACTGCGCGGCGCTGCAATGCGGCTTCTGCACGCCGGGCATGATCGTGACCGCCCACGAGCTGCTGGCCGAGGACCGGGCTCCCACGCGCGACGCCATCCGCGAAGCCCTCTCCGGTAATCTCTGCATGTGCACGGGCTACGTCAACATCGTGCGCGCCGTCGAGCGGGCGGCGGCCGCGCTGCGCGGGGAACGCGCGTGAGTCCCTGGGTCGGCAGCGCCATCCCGCGCAAAGAGGACGCGCGTCTGGTGACGGGACGCGGCGGGTATCTGGACGACCTGTCGCGCCCGGGCCTCGTCCACGCCGCCATGCTGAGGAGCGCGCACGCTCACGCCCGTATCGTGAGCGTCGACACCCGCGCGGCTCTAGCGATGCCCGGTGTGCTGGCCGTGCTCACGGGGGCCGAGGCGGCCAGGATCTCAGGGCCGATTCGCCCGCTCATCCCCACGCCCGTGCCGCTCCGTGACTTCTGCCTGGCCGTCGACCGCGTCCGCTTCGCCGGCGAGCCGGTGGCGGCGGTCGCGGCCGTGGACCGCGCGACCGCCGAGGACGCGATCGAGCGTATCGCCATCGAGTACGAGGCGCTTCCGGCCGTCGTCGATCCCGAGAGGGCGCTGGCGCCGGACGCGCCCCTGCTCTATCCCGAGCTCGGGACGAACGTGCTGTGGCACGACGTCTTCACCTACGGCGACGTGGACGGCGCCTTCGCCCGCGCCGACGGCATCCTGCGCGAGCGCTTCGAGATCCAGCGGTACGCCTCGACTCCCCTGGAAACCTTCGGCGCCATCGCCGAGCACGACTCAGGGACGGACGCCTACACGTTCTGGACGAACGATCAGCGCCCCGGACTGACGCTGGCGATCCTGGCCGAGTCGCTCGGCGTCCCCCAGTCGCGGTTGCGGCTGGTGGTGCCCGACGTCGGCGGCGCCT
>MNEF01000080.1:19898-22491 GCA_001917535.1 Candidatus Rokubacteria bacterium 13_1_40CM_69_27 | reverse complement strand
GTGCTGGCGTGGCTTCGCCACCTGGAGGCATCCGGTGACCTGTACAAGGCTGGCTAACATCACGATCGATCTGACGTCGGCTTCGCGATGCTCTGCCGCCGCAGGTCATCGTGCGCGTTAGCCGCCGACGCGGGCTAGCTGGCGAGGTGCCAGTGTCTGGAGGGTTCGCAGCAACGCCGGTATCAGAGGCCGGAGGTACTCAATGCGGTTCGTAGGCGCGACGAGAACAACGATTGCAATCGGGAGGGCGCTGAGGTTCTGCTGATGCCCCAGATTCTGATCGGCCGTCAAGAAGGCGTCGAACTCCCCAGCCGCCAGTTGCAGCAACTCGCTGTTTCTGATACCCGTCCAGCCCATCGCCGCGACGGTGCGGACCTCGTGCTCCGGCAGAAGCCGGGCCAGCGGCCGGGGCAAAGATTCATCGAGCAGGATGCGCACCGGCAGTCAGCAGGTCTCTGGCGAGTTCGAGCGCAGCGATGGCCTGCTCACGCTTCACGGTGGGGAAGTCGTCGAGGAACTGATCCAGGCTGTCCCCGGCGGCCAAGTAGTCGAGGAGGTTCTTCACGGGCACCCGGGTTCCGCGGAAGACGGGCGTGCCTCCGAGGATCTCCGGATCGGTCTGCACGACAGAATTCAATGTCGCCATGTGGCTCATCGTACACCAGAACCTGTGTGGTTCCGAGGACAGGCGTCGGCCACCGGGAAGCGTCTAACTTCAGGCTGGACCCGCCGGCCCGGCGTCTTGCGCAATCGACGCTCTTACACGGCCCGGCCCGCCGGGCCGCGGGTCAGCCGGCGCGTTAGCCGCTATCCGCAATCATTAGCTTTTGACGTGGGCGCTCCGGCGGTAGGCTCACCGGAGCCCCACTGGTCGCGGTTACTTCTTCAGCGGGTTCGGCTGCGGGTTCGGCTGTGGCTGGCCTGGCTTGCCCTGCCCGCCGCCCGGCTGCCACGGCTTCGGCTGGTCCTTCGGCTTGTCGGCCATAAGGTCACCCCCTCTCGGTGAGTCCACTACTACCAGATTACGAAAGGAGGCCTGCTTCGCCAAGATTTTCGAGAGGCCCGCCGGCGCTTGTCGAAGGGCGCTGTCAGAAGTTTCTGTTTTTGACCGGCGAACTAACGACTTGAGGGCCACTCTGAACTCGGCAACTTATGCGGCGCCAAAAGGATTTTTGAAACCGAGCGACCCGGGGGGGAATCGCCATTTCATACCTGCAAGTGCTCGGCGCCGGACTATTCGAGGACGGTGGCCGTCAGAGTCATGAGCGTCTCGCTCCCGCTCTGGCTCGCGGCGAAGCCCAGGATCTGACGCGTCAGCTCGCTCAGCTGCGCCGTGGCGCCGCCCATGACGATGGGACGGCCGTTCGGCACAATGAGCTCGGTCGAAGCCGCGTTGACCTCAGTGACCCCCGACCGGTCGTCGGCGAACCAGCTAATCGTTGGCGTCATGCGCACTCTGACCTGATTCCCGGGCAACACCGTCGCCCGCACCTTCAGGGAGGTCCCGACGTCCTTGAAGGCAACGCCGGTAGCGAGGTAGCCGGCGCCGGTCAGGTAGTCGCGGTAGTACGCGACCTGTGGATATGGGACCTGGCTCGCGACCATGAGTGTGGACTCGCCGCCGTCCTGGACGACCGTGAAGAGGCCGGTCGTCCTCGTAACCTTGCGCTCGCTGCTCTCGACCCCGACGCGACCGGATGGGCGGGCGCTCCCGCGCTCGGTGATGATCACGCGCCCACTCCCCTGCACCGCGTCGCGGCTCTGGGTGTCCGACTGGCGGAATTCGAAGATCACCTTGACCTGCTTCGGGCCCTGGGCGCAGAGTGGCGACGGCCCTGCGGGCACGAACAGCAAGACCGCCAGCGCAGCCACGGCGCGTTTCATTTCTTTTCTAGGGTAGCCGCTTGGCGCAGCCACTCCTAGGCGTAGATTGTCGCGCGGCCATCGCGAACGTCCCGCGCCGCGTTTCATTGTCAGGAGCCACGTTGTTAGGGTTGAGGCGATCCCGGCGCCGCGGCCGGAGGCTCTATACAACTCCACGTGGCCGGAGTTTTCGCGTAGCCGACGCGCGGCAGGACCTCGTGCGTCGTGAGGGCGAGGCCCCAGAGGATCGCGCCCAGCGCGACGATGTGGGCGAGCCCCAGCCGATACTTCCACGAGGACAGGGCGCCCCACCCGGCGGCCACCAAGAGGGTGGCGACCGCGACCAGATAGAAGAGGAGCGACCAGCCGCAGGCGCGCCCATACGGCCACTGGGTGAGCGCGATCCCGAGGAGAACGCTGAGGCCTACCTGGGCCCAGATGCCCGCCTGCCCCCTCCCCCCGATCGGGAGAGGCCTCGCGTCGACGTCGGGCCGATCGAAGGGGGAGCCAGCCGACCTCGCCGCGAGCGCCGGAGCGGCCGGCCGCAACTGCCTGATGAGCTTGTCGACCGTCTCCGCGTCCTCGTCCCAGGCGGGATCGCGTTCCTTGTCGTCTTTGGCCACGCGGCACCTCCGGCCTCTGCGGGGCCTCCGCTCTCGTTCTGTTACGATATCAGGGAACGAAGATCTCGGAAGGCCTTATCGAGAACCGCCGCCTGAGGGATCGGCGC
>MNEF01000080.1:0-19680 GCA_001917535.1 Candidatus Rokubacteria bacterium 13_1_40CM_69_27 | reverse complement strand
GGCCTCGACGGCATGACCAACGTTCGGCCCGGCCAGCCGGTAGTGCCGATAGCGACCTTCGACGTCGACGGCCAGAAGCTTGGCCTGGACCAACTTCGCCAGGTGGCTGCTGGCGGTCGGCGGGGAGACTCCGGCGCGATACGCCAGCTCGGTGGCCGTCAATGACCGCCCCTCCGCCACGCGTTCATCGGCAAGGAGACAGTGAGCCTGGTGGTCTACGCCGGCGAACCGGATGACATCCGTGAATTCGAGGTCGTGGATCTCGAATCGACGGGATCGCGCAGGGCGGTCTTTACTTCTCCCTCGGCGGACTGGCGGCCCCCGCCGACCCGGCCAGACAGTGGCGCCCGACGGCGTCTTGCCCCAGCACTCCGGCGGCGTGCAGCTCGCCCAGCGCGCGGGTGACGGCGGCGAATCCTTCCGGGGCGAAGCGCTCGGCGATCTCGGCGAAGTAGAGAGGCTCCCGCTCGAGCGCGGCGCGGATGCTGGCGCTGAGCGCGGCGATATCCGCGGGCGGGGCCTCCGGGAGCGGCGCGCCGCCGGACTCGGCCAGGACATCCTGTAGCGTCACCTGCCCGGCGCAGACGTAGGCGATGCGCTCGTAGCGCTCGCGCGGCACATCGTCGGGGAGGGTCGCGTCGACTCCGCACTTGGCCGTCGTGGGAATCCGGCCGGGCGTGACCGGCAGCGACGGATCGAGCGGCTTCGACCGCGCGTCGGAGACGATGACGACGTCGCGGTCGGCCTGCACGCGGGTGGCCATCGCCCACTCCACCTCGGTACCGTCGAAGACGTCGATGTCGTCGTCCACGACGACGACGTGCTTCATGTCGGCGACGGCGAGGGCGGCCAGGATCGCGTTCTTGGCGTCGCCGGGGCGCTTCCTGATGGCGATGACGGCGTGCCAGTGGCAGCAGCCGCCGGGGGTGACGTTGATGGCCGCCACCTGCACGCCCGCCTCCTTGAGCACGCGGCGCAACGCCGCCTCGTAGATCGGCGCGCTGAGCCAGATGTTCTCCCAGGGCATGTGGAGCGCGTAGTAGATGGCGTCTCGCCGCATGGCGACGGCCTTGACGCGGACCTGGGGATTCCAGTGGAGGCCGCCCATCAGGCGCGTGAACTCCCCGAAGCGGCCTTCCGGCTTCGTCCAGCCGCTAGGCAGGATCTCGGCCTCCAGCACGATCTCGGCGTCGGCCAGGCACGGCAGGTCGATGGTCGCGCCGGGCGCCAGCGCCACCGGCTCGCCGCGGATGCCCCCGGCGATGCCGAGCTCGCTCACCCCCAGGGGCGCCTTGTACGTCGCCGCGATCAGCTCGGTGGGATGGGTGCCGATGCTGATCGAGATCGGCAAGGGCTTCCCGGCGGCGTAGGCCGTCTCGGCGAAGTGGCGGAGGTTGTTGGGCGTGACGATGTCGATGCCGGTGAGGTTCCGCTCCTTGACCTGGAAGCGGTAGATCCCGGCGTTGAGGCCGTGCTGGGGATCGCGGGCGAGCGTGACGCCGGCCGTGATCATCGGTCCGCCGTCGCGGGCGGCGAAGAGCGGAACCGGCAGCGCGAAGAGATCGACCCGGTCTCCGGTCTGGACGACCTCGCGGGCCGGGCCCGTCTTCACGGTGACCGGCTCGATGGGGTGATCGAGGCCGCGGCGCAGCCTGGCCTCCGTCTCCCCGTAGGCGCAACCCATGGCGATGGCGATCCGCTGGCGGCTGTTGGTCAGCCCCGAGAGCACCGGGATCTGGTAGCCCACGACGTTGCGGAAGAGCAGCGCCGTCTTGGCCTGATCGACCAGCGTGGCGATGTGACGGATGTCGACGGGCCGCTTCACCTCCACGAGCTCGCCGGCCGCGCGAAGGTCGTCGAGCAGCGCGCGAAAGCTGGCGGCCATCACCTCATCCCGGCCATCAGCTCAGCCCTTGAGGAGATAGTAGCCTTCAGCGTCGCGCCCGAGGCGCTTCCGCTCCCGCAGCGCGCCCCACGCCTGAAGGATCGTCCGGTACTCGACGTCCCCCAGTTGGCGCAGCACCTCGTAGAAGGTCCGGGGCTTGTCCTCCAGCAGCCGTGCGATGCGCGCGGCCACGTCCTCAGCGGTCGGCATCGATCCTCACCTCGTCGAGGAAGGCGGGCTTGATCCGCTCGTAGTACCGGCGCGGGATCCCTTCGGGGATCGTCGCGTCGACGCCCATCTTGGCGGTGACCGGCAGCTCGCCCTTGCCCAGCTCCCAGGGCTTGACGCTGGGGTCGATGTGCTTGGCCCGCACGCCCTCGATGACGACGACGTCGCGATCGGCCTGCACGCAGAAGGTGCGGGCCCACTCCACCTGGGTG
This sequence comes from Candidatus Rokubacteria bacterium 13_1_40CM_69_27, assembly GCA_001917535.1. Lineage (GTDB taxonomy): Bacteria > Methylomirabilota > Methylomirabilia > Rokubacteriales > CSP1-6 > MNEF01. Next base: position 17,355 of record MNEF01000080.1, on the reverse strand, counting down.
GGGTCGAAGATGTCGATGTCGTGATCGACGACGATCGCGTGCTTGGTGTCGGGCAGCGAGAGGATCGCCATCAGCGCGTTCTTGCCCTCCCCCGCCCGCTTCCGGATGGCCGCGATCACCGAGAAGCGGCAGGCGCTGCCCTCGGTCACCGCCACGTTCACCACGTCGACGCCGGCGCGCCGCAGGACGTCCCACACCTGAGCCTCGGTCACCGCGGCGCCCAGCCAGGCGTTCTCCCATGGCATCTGGATGGCGTGGAACACGGCGTCCCGCCGGTGGGTGATCGCGCTCACCTTGAAGACCGGGTTCCACTTGAGGTCGCCGTACATGCCGGCGAACTCGCCGAACGGGCCCTCATCCTCGCTCCAGCCGATCGGCAGCAGCGCGCCCTCCAGGACGATCTCGGCGTCGGCCAGCGCCGGCACGTCGATCGTCCGGCACCGCGCCAGACGCACGGGGCCTCCGTGCAGGCCGCCGGCGATGGTCAGCTCGCCCAGGCCGGGCGGGGCCTTGTAGGCCGCGCTCAGCAGCTCGACCGGATGGGCCCCGAGCGAGACCGAGATCGGCAACGGCTCCTTCCTGCCGAGGGCAGCCTCGTAGAGCCGGCGCAGATCGGAGGCGGTGACGAGATCGATCCCGGTCTCGTCGCGGCAGCGGTACATCAGGCGATAGACCCCGGCGTTGACGATCCCGGCGTCCGCACGCGCCAGCACCACGCCCGCGGAGATGTAGGGGCCGCCGTCCTTCTCGGCCAGGAACGGGATCGGCAGCGCCGTGAGATCCACGTCGCGTCCCGTCCGCACGACCTCCTGCACCGGGGCGGTCTCGGTCAGCTCGGGCTCGATCCTGGTCTGGAGCCCGGCCAGGAAGCGCGTGCCCAGCTCGCTCTCGGGCCAGGCGAGGGCCTGGGCCAGGCGCTTGCGCGTCCAGAAGAGGCCGCCGACCAGGGGGATGTCGTAGCCGCGCACGTGCTCGAAGAGCACGGGCTTGTCGGCCTTGACCATCAGCGCGGAGAGGTGGCGCGCGTCCACGTCCTGGCCCAGGCGCAGCAGCTCCCCGTCCTTGTCCAGACGGGTCAGCATCGCGCGGAAGGTCTCGGTCATGGGCGGTATTCTCCCCGATCAGCGGGCCGAAGGGAACCGCGGCGCGCGCTTCTCACGGATCGCCTGCAGGCCCTCGCGGACGTCCTCGCCCATGAAGGTGAGCATCTCCAGCGCGACCGACTGGTCGAAGATCGGCCCCGCCTGGCGCAGCCAGTTGTTGAGCGTGCGCTTGGTCCAGCGGATCGCCTGCTGGCTTCCCTGCCCGAGCTTGTCGGCGACCTCGAAGGCCTTGGCCATGAGCTCCCCCGGCGGCACGCACAGGCTCACCAGGCCGATCCGCTCGGCCTCCCGTCCGTCGATGAAGTCGGAAGTGAGCAGGTAGTACTTGGCCTTGGCCATGCCGCAGAGGAGCGGCCAGATGATCGCCGCGTGATCGCCGGCGACCACGCCCAGGCGCGTGTGGCCGTCGGTGAAGCGCACGTTCTCGGCGATGATGCTCACGTCGGCCAGCAACGCCACCACCAGCCCGGCGCCCACCGCCACCCCGTTGATGGCCGAGACGACGGGCTTGTCGAGGTTGATCATGTTGTAGACGATGTCGGAGGCTTCGCGGACCGTGCGGGCCAGGCGGCTGGGGTCGGTCGCGTTCTTCTCCACCATCTCGAGGTCGCCGCCCGCCGAGAAGGCGCGCCCGGCCCCGGTCACCACCGCCACCCGGGTGTCGGGATCGCGGTCGAGGGTCAGCCAGATCTGGGTCAGCTCCCAGTGCAGCCGATCATTGGTGGCGTTGAGCACCTCCGGCCGGTTGATGGTGATCAGCAGCACGCCGTGAGGCCGGCGTTCGAAGACGAGGTGCTGGTAGTCCTTGTAGTCCATGTCGAGTCTCCTGTCGCCGGCTCAAGTGGCGGCGGCGCCGTTGACCGCGATCATCTGGCCCGAGATGAACCCCCCATCCTCGGAGGCCAGGAAGCCGCAGATCCGCGCGATGTCTGCGGGCGCTCCCAGCCGGCCCAGAGGGATGCGGCCGAGCTGGGACCGGATGGACTGGGCGCTCGCCGGATCGTCTCGCTCGCCTTCGATGGGGCCGGGCGAGATGGCGTTGACAGTGATGCCGTGGGGACCGAACTCCCGCGCCAGCGCCTTGGTGAGCCCCCACAGCCCGTGCTTGGCGGCGGAGACGTGGACGCGGCCGGCGTACCCCTGGATCGCGTTCATGCCGGTGAGGTTGAGGATGCGCCCCCAGCGCTGGGCCACCATGCCGGGAAGGAACGCCTTGGCGGTGTAGAAGGCGCTGTGCAGGTCCACGTCGACGACGCGGTGCCAGTCCTCCTCGCCGAGCTCCAGGAACGGCCGCTCGGGGCGGATGGCCGCGTTGTTGACCACGATGTCCACCCGGCCGAACTCGGCCAGGGCGCGGTCGGCCAGCCGCCGGACCTCGGCGGACTTCCCGACGTCGGCCATCAGCGCCAGCGCGCGGACCCCGCGCTTCTTGGCCTCCCCGACCACCGCCTCGGCGGCCCCGGCGTTGGCGCGGGTGTTGACGATGACGTCGGCCCCCCGCTCGGCCAGCTCCAAGGCGATGGCGCGGCCGATGTTGCGGCCGCCGCCGGTCACCAGGGCCACCCGGCCCTTGAGTCTTGTCTTGTCCTCGGCTCTCACCATCACGGTCTCCTCAGGTTCCCGACACCGCGCCGCTGACCAGGCCGCCCACCAGATAGCGCTTGAAGGTGTAATAGAGGATGACGGGCGGGATCGAGTACACGGTGGACACGGCCATCAAGAGGTTCCAGGGCGCGTTGTCGGTGGTCAGGAAGTTCGACATCGCCACCGGGAGCGGGATGTTGTGCTCGCCGGTCAGCAGCAGGAGCGCGTAGAGGTACTCGTTCCACGCGTAGAGGAAGGCGTAGGTGCCGATGGCGATCAGGGGCGGCACGATCAGCGGCAGGTAGAGGTGGAAGAAGGTCGCCAGCGTGCCGGCGCCGTCGATGGCCCCCGCCTCCTCGATCTCGGGCGGCAGCGAGCGGGCGTAATCCGACAGCACCCAGAGCGCGTAGGGCGACGCGAAGGTCACCATGGCCAGGACCAGCGCCAGCTTCGTGTCGATGAGGTCGTAGTCGGCCATCATCTTGAAGAACGGGATGGACAGGAACGACGACGGGATGACGTAGGTGAAGAGCGTCAGCCCCGAGACGTACCGGCGGAAGCGGAACTTCATCCGCGCCATCGCGAACGAGCCGAGGGCGGCCACCGCCGCCACCACCAGCATGGTCCAGACCGACACGATCAGGCTCGTGGAAAGCTGCGTCCAGAAGTAGCGCACGAAGGGGTTGTCCTGGCCCATCGTGTACACGTAGTTCCTCAGCGTCGGGTGGCTGATGTAGAGCCCGGGCTGGAAGAGGTCGTTGGTCGGCGTCAGCGACAGCAAGATCATGTGATAGACGGGGAAGAGCGTCCAGACGAGGATGACGATGGCCAGGAGGCTCAGGAAGAACCTCATATCTTCACCCACCGCATCAGGAGGAAGATGAACAGCAGCGTCACCGGCAGGGCCACCGTGAAGGTGGCCAGGCCCCACTCCAGCCGGCCCATGTGGAAGGTGTAGCGATAGGCCAGCGTGGCCAGCACGTGGGTGGAGTCGCCGGGCGCCCCGCCCGTCATCAGCCAGGGCACCGTGAAGTCGCCCAGTGTGAAGACCATGGAGAGCAGCGTGCAGATCAGATAAAGGTTTCTGAGCAATGGGAACGTCACGTACAGGAAGTTCTTCACGACGCCGGCCCCGTCGATCGCCGCCGCCTCGTACAGCTCGCCGGGGATGGCGCGGCGCCCGGCCACGAAGATGATGGTCCAGAAGGGCAGGTACTTCCAGATGTGGAAGACCATGATCGCGCCCAGCGCGGTATCGGGCTGGGCCAGCCACGGTACCGAGGCCAGGCCGAACTTCGTCAGCAGGTGATTGAAGATGCCCCATTGCGAGTTGAGCATCCACCGGAACGACAGGATCCCCGGCAGCGCCGGCACCGCCCAGGGGATCAGGAAGAGCGCGCTGAGGAGCCGGATCCACGGGTACGGGTAGTCGAGCATCCCCGAGAGCAGGAGCGCCAGGAACAGCTTCACGTTCACCGCCACCACCACGTACCAGAGGGTGTTGGCGAGCGTGGCCCGGAAGACCGGGTCGGAGAAGATGGCGCGGTAGCTGTCGGGATCGCTCGCGTAGTACAGGCCCAACAGGATCGGGTAGATGACGAAGGCCGCGAAGATGCCGAGGAGCGGCGCCGTGAAGAGGAAGCCCTGGAGAGTCCGCGAGCGGAAGACCGAGCGCCCGGCGCGCGCGGGGGCCGGCAGCACCCCGGCGCGCGTCAGGCGGGCCATCGGAGCATTACTTGTACTGGGCGAAGATCGCCTTCATGCGCTCGATCGCCTCGTCGGCGGCCTTGTCGGCCGGCCATTTCTCGACGGCGATGCGGGCCATGGCCTTGCCCCAGATGTTCTCGTCGTAGACCTGGGAGATCGCCGGGTGCTTGTAGTGCTCGAAGACCTTGTTGTCGCGCTCCAGGAAGATGGTCGTGGCCACCGGGACGTGGTTGTCCTTCTCGCCCCTGGGTCCCCGGTGACCCGTCCGCCAGAAGGGATCGGCGTAGAGGTCTTTGAAGGCCGGGAACCAGCGCCCGTTGGCCGCCTTGATGTACTCCAGGAAGCGCGGGGGCTCGAGCACGAACAGGATGAAGTCCTTGGCCAGCTTCTGGCTCTTGCTGTCCTTGGGGATGATGATGGTCTTGACGGCCGACAGGTACCGCGGCTTCTTGCCGTCGGGCCCGTTCGGCCACTCGATGGTCGCCATCTTGTTGAAGTAGTTGTCGCGCTGGGGATCGTCCTTGTTGAAGAACTGGGCGGCCGGGATGGACTGCGAGGGGTTCGGCGTCATCACGATGGACCGGCTGTGGAAGCCCGCGTTGTTGTCGCCGTCGGTCCAGTTGGTGGCGTCGGGCGGCACGTAGCCGGAGGTAAACAGGTCGCCGAACCACGTGAGGGTCTTGATGATCGCCTCGCGGTTCTTCGGTTGGCTCGCGACGACCTTGCCATCCTTGTCCAGCAGCTCGCCGTTGAAGGAGAGCAGCGCCATCTCGAAGTTGTAGAGGGTGTCGCTGGCCCGGGTGGACTCGGTCATACCGATGCCGTAGAGCTTGCCGTACTTGGCCGGGTCCTTCCGGCGCAGCGCGTCCTGCGCCTTCTTCCAGTAGCTCCAGTAATCGTCCCACTTCATCGGGATCTTGGCGGGGTCGTCCTCCAGCCCGGCCTCCTTCAGCAGATCCCGCCAGTAGTGGATGTGCATCGTCTGGGCCTCGATGGGCACGCCGTAGTACGCGCGCTTCTTGGTCTTGTTGTTCATCACGTACGCGACTTCCAGCATCTTGGCATTGTACCGGGGCTTGAGCTTGGCGATGACGTCGGAGGTGTCGGCGAGCTTGTCGTCCCAGCCGAACTTGGGCACGACCTGCCAGTCATTGAAGAAGCAGAACGCCACGTCGGGCACGCGGCGGGCGATGAGGGCCGCGGTGATCTTCTTGAGCAGATCCTCCTGCGCCGTGAACGACAGATCGACCTCGACCTTGTGCTGCGCTTCGAACTCCTTCACGATCTTCTGCATCGCCGCGTCTTCTTCGGGGTAGTACCCCTTGTTCCACCACACGACGAGCTTGTCGGCGGCGAGCGCGGCACCCGCGGGAAAGACCAGCGTGGCCAGGAACAGCGCCAGCGGAACCCAGAGGGCACGACGAGCGAGACGACGCCACATGGACGGGGTCCTCCTCCGCGCGAACGGGTTGTCTCGGATCGCGACAGCCGGCTACGGATACTAGCACGACGAGGTGCGGCCGGCGTCGGGGCTCGTTCAGTCGGAGGGGGCCTCGATGGCCCCCTCCGAGGCCTCCCCCAGGAAGGGACTGCGCCGGCGGAGCCGGCGCTCGAAACGGCGAGCAGTCGCCGCAGTAGCCTCGTGCCATTCGCCGACAGATTGCTAGTTGGGCAGACGCGGCGGGCGGCCGACCTCCCGCGCGATCTCGCCGGTGAGGGCGCGGAGAAACGTCACCAAGTCCGCCTCCTCCGGCGCCGTGAGATCGAGCGGCCGCACCTCCGAGGCGAGCCAGGGGTTCTTGACACCGCCCCGGTTGTAGAAGGCGACGACCTCCTCCAGCGTCCGGAGGCTGCCGTCGTGCATGTAGGGCCCGCGGTTGGCGACGTCGCGGAGCGTCGGGGTCTTGAATGCGCCGCGGTCCGCCTCGTTCTTCGTCGTCGTGAACCGGCCGAGATCGGGCTTCTCCCGATCCCCGCTGGGCGGCGGACGACAGCGCGTTCTTGTCACCGGCCCGGAAGCGGTCATAGGGAGAGTTCCCGGACACGATCGTCCGGACGTAGCTGGCGATCGCCTTGGCCACGCCGTCGGGGTTCAGCTCGATGCCGAAGACCTTCCGGAACTGCGCCTGGTATTCGGGGACTGCGCCCAGCCGCCGCCCGATCTCCTCGTCGCTCCGGTTGGAGTCGTTCTGCGCCTGATCCTCCAGCGAGGCCCGCAGCCCCGTCCAGAGCTGCCGGTCGCTGAAGAGTCGGTTGACGAGGGTGGGCGCATGGCGGGGCGTCGGCTGGCCCGCGAAGTTGATGGAGAACTGGCGCGGGTCGCTCCAGCCGTGCTCGGGAGGGTGGCAGCTCACGCAGGCGACCGTCCCGGACTTGGACCAGCGCTTGTCCCAGAAGAACTGCTTGCCGAGGGCGATCTTCTCCGGCGTGGCCCAGTTGTCGTCCGGGACGTAGGCGGCCTGCTCTTGCAGACCCAACGGCAGCCTGAGCGCCGGCTCGGCGCCGCCCGCGCCGGCGGCCAGGAGGACGATAGCATGCCCGGGGTCTAGCGGACCGAGTGGCCGAGACGACCCCAGCGCGGGCTGCCCGCCTCGGGATCCCACGACCAGTAGATGCGCAGCGGCCGGCCCGCGATCTGGTCCCACCGCACGAACCCGTAGTGGCGGCTGTCCTCGCCCTTGTTCCGGTTGTCCGCCAGCACGAAGTAGGCGTCGTTGGGGACGTGATACGGCCCCCGCTCGCGCGGCTCGGGCGGCGCGCCACTGAAGTACGCGTAGGGCTCGGCGAGCGGCGCGCAGCCCGCGGACCCGGGCCGGCAGTTGATGTAGACGTCGCGGCCGACGATGGACAGCTCCTCGCCACCGAGCCCGACCACGCGCTTGGTCAGGAGAACGTGGGCGTCGTGGGGATCGCGGAAGACGATGACGTCGCCGCGCCGGGGCGACCGGAAGGACTTATCCACCAGGAAATAGTCACCGGGCAGGAGCGTGGGAACCATCGAGGGCGAGGGCACCGAGAAGCCCTCGAGGCGCGCACGGATGGCGAAAGGGAGGGTAGCAACGAGGACGATCAGGAGGCCGAGGGCGACGAGCCAGAACGCTCTGCCCACGCCGAGCGCGCTACTTCTTGCCGCCCTGGGCTTTCTTGGCGGCGGCGCGCACGGGCTCGGCCCGCGTAATGACCTTTGATGGCGGCTTCCGGATTGTCTCGCGCTGCGCGGCGGGGGGAACGCGCTTGTTCAGGCTTTCTTTGAGCGCCTCCATCAGGTCGATCACCTGCGCGCGCTGGACCTGGGGCGCGGCGGCCGTGACCTCCTGGCCCTCGACCTTCTGGTTGACGAGAGTGAGGACGCGCTGGCGGTACTCGTCCTCGTACTGCTCCGGCTTGAAGTCGTCGTTGGTGAGCCCGTCGATGAGCTGCTGGGCCAGCTCCATCTCGCCGCCCTTGATCTTCGCCGTCTGGCCCTTGTCGATCTCGCCGAAGTTCCGCACCTCGTCGGCGAAGTACATGGTGTGGAGCATCAGGCCGTCCTGGGCCGAGCGGAGGAGGACCAGGCTCTCCTTGCCGCGCATGACGAACTTGGCCAGCGCCACCCGCCCGCTCTTGGCCATCGCGTCGGCCAGCAGCCGGTACGCCTTCTCGCCGCCCTTGTCGGGGCCGAGGTAGTAGGTCCGCTCGAAGTAGATCGGATCGACCTTCTCGAGCGGCACGAACTCGGCGATGTCGATGACCTTGGAGGCCTCCCCCTCCAGCCCCTTCAGCTCCTCGTCGGTGACACGCACGTACTGGTCCTTGGCGAACTCGTAGCCTCGCACCAGCTCGGCGCGGTCCACCACGACATTGCAGACGGGGCAGAACGTCTGCTGCTTGATCCGGGAGCCGCACTTGGCGTGCAGCAGGTTGAAGGACACGCTGCCGGACGCGGTGGCGGGATAGAGTTTGATGGGGATCGAGACCAGCCCGAACGAGATCGTGCCCGAGCCGATCGAGTGTAGCGGCATACCTGGACGATACCACGGCGCCGCGTGCTCGCCAATGCGGCGGCGAACGCAAACGGTAGTGGAGCCGGTCGCGGCGCCCCCCGCGTGTCGTAGGCTGGGCGTCGCTCGCCGGGCAGGGGGATGATCGTCGGCCCGGACTGCATCCGCATCGATCGTCGCTATCCTGCATAGGCAACCCGTTGCACATGCGCCCGCCGCCACCGACCGCCGATCGAGGTGGTCGGGTCGGGCGGCCCCGCCGCATCGTGGGGCGTCGCGTCCGCTGCGCCGACGCGTCCACCCACCCCGTGGCGCTGGGGCTGTCGTTCTGCTACACGGGTATCTGTCTGGGCAGGCTCTATGGCTGAGGATCAGCGGCGGACGCTGGCCGACTACGAGCGCAAGCGCGACCCGGCGCGAACGCCCGAGCCGTTCGGCGGCCGCCGCATGGCGCCGGGCAACCTCTTCGTGGTCCAGAAGCACGCGGCCCGCCGTCTCCACTATGACGTGCGGCTGGAGATCGACGGCACCCTGAAGAGCTGGGCCGTGCCCCGGGGGCCGTCGGTCCGCCCGCACGACAAGCGCCTGGCCGTGCACGTCGAGGACCACCCGGTCGAGTACGCGGACTTCGAGGGCGTCATCCCCGCTGGCAACTACGGTGCCGGCGCGGTGATCGTGTGGGACCGCGGCTGGTATCGCCTGCTCAAGCCCGGCGATCCCCTCGACCATCTCGCCCGCGGCAAGCTCGAGGTGGAGTTCTTCGGCTACAAGCTGCGCGGGGCCTGGACGCTGGCGCGCATGAGCGGCAAGGACAAGGACTGGCTCCTCCTCAAGAAGGCGGACGCCTTCGCGGGCGATATCGAGCTCACCGAGCGCTTCCCGGAGTCGGTGCTGTCGGGGCTGACCGTGGAGGAGCTGCGCGAGGGCCCGCAGCGGCTCACGACGCTGCGCGCGCGCCTGGACGGGCTGGGAGCCCCCCAGCGGGACATCTCGCCACGCGCCCAGCCGCTCATGCTGGCCACGCTGGTGGATCGCCCCTTCTCCGGCAAAGGCTGGCTGTTCGAGGTCAAGTACGACGGCATCCGCATCCTGGCCTTCCGCGACGGCCAGACCGTCGAGCTCTACGGGCGGAGCGGCCAGGCCTTCACCACGCGTTATCCCGAGATCGTCCGGGCGCTGCGGGCCTTGCCGCTGGACCGGTTCGTCCTCGACGGGGAGATCGTCGCCCTCGACGAGAGCGGCCGTCCGTCGTTCCAGCGCCTGCAGGCGCGCATGCATCTGACGCGGTCGGCTGACATCGAGCGCGCGCGGGCGACGGTCCCCGTCACCGGCTTCTTCTTCGACGCGCTGGTGCTGGACGGGCGCGACCTCCGCCACCTCCCGCTGGGGGAGCGCAAGGTCTGTCTGGCGCTCCTGCTCCCCCCCCGTGGCGTGATCCGCTACAGCGACCACGTCCTGGAGCACGGCGAGGCGTTCTTCGAGGCGGTATCCGAGCAGCGCCTCGAGGGCATCGTGGCCAAGCGGATCGACAGCCGGTACGTGGGAGGGCGCTCGCAGGACTGGATAAAGATCAAATGTCAGCGCCGGCAGGAGTTCGTCATCGGCGGCTACACCGACCCCCAGGGCTCGCGCGGCCACTTCGGCGCGCTCCACCTCGGGCTCTTCGAGGGCGACCGGCTCGTGTACGTCTCGAAGGTCGGCACGGGGTTCGACGCCAAGACGCTCAAGATGGTCTGGGAACGACTGGCGCCGCTGGCCCGTCCCACGTCGCCCTTCGACGTCGGCTCACCCCGCGGGCGCGGCCATCACTGGGTCGAGCCGAGCCTCGTCTGTGAGGTGCGCTTCACCGACTGGACGCTGGACGGCGGCCTGCGCGCCCCCGTCTTCCTCGGACTCCGGGAAGACAAGCGGCCTGCTGATTGCCGGCGTGAAGCTCCCCTGGAGATCGCCGGGCCCGGGGGAGGCTCCGGGCTTCGAAAGGCGACTCGCCCGGAAGCCTCCCCCCACCCCGACGACCCCCAGACGCCGCATCATGCCGAGAGCGAGCGTCAGGGCGAGGGCGAGCATCAGGTCAAGATCAGCAATCCGAAGAAGGTGTTCTGGCCGGATGAGGGGTACACAAAGGCGGACCTCGTGACCTACTACGAGACCGTGGCGCCGTGGCTGCTTCCCTATCTCGCGGATCGTCCGCTCGTTCTCACCCGCTACCCCGATGGCATCAACGGGAAATCCTTCTTCCAGAAGGACGCGCCCGACTTCATCCCCTCCTGGGTGCGCACCGAGCGCATCTACTCGGAGGACACTCGGCGCGACATCAACTACTTCGTGGTCAACGACGTCGAGACGCTGCGCTACATCGTCAATCTCGGGACCATCCCCCTGCATCTGTGGGCTTCCCGCGTCGGCTCCCTCGAGCATCCTGACTGGCTCGTGCTGGACCTCGACCCCAAGGGCGCCCCCTTCACGGACGTCGTCACGGTCGCGCGCGCGCTGCACCGCATCCTCGAGCGCCTCGAGCTGCCGAGCTACGTGAAGACGTCGGGCGCGACCGGCCTGCACATTCTCCTGCCGCTGGGCGCGCGCTACTCCTACGAGCAGGTGCGGACCTTCGCGCGCCTGCTGGCGACCCTCGGCGTGGAGGCGGAGCCCGGGATCTCCACGATCGCCCGCCCGCTGCGCGCGCGGGGGGGCAAGGTCTACATCGACTGGGGCCAGAACGGCCACGGCCAGACGGTCGTCGCGCCCTTCTCGGTGCGTCCCCTGCCCGGTGCGCCCGTGTCGTGCCCGCTGCGCTGGGCGGAGGTCACCGCGCGGCTCGATCCCAAGCGCTTCACGATCAAGACGGCGCCGGCGCGGTTCGAGAAGTCCGGCGATCCTCTGGCGCCGGTGCTGTCGGGAGCGATCGACATGGCCAGGACCCTCGAGCGCATCGGGCGCGGATCGACGCCGGACCGGTGACCGACGCCCCCGCCGGACGCTGCCGCCACCTGCGGGAGACGGGGGCCGGATTCGTCCTCCGGTCAGAAGAGCAGGAGACGCTGAGCTGCTGGCACTGCGCGGTCCGCCACCGCCCGATGCTCCGGCGCTCGGTGAAGATCGCCGTGCTCGTCGGCACGATCCTCACCGTGATCAACCAGGGAGACGTTCTGCTCCAGGGCAGGGTGACGACCACGATCGTCGGCAAGATCGGCCTCACGTACTTCGTCCCCTTCTTCGTCGCCAGCTGGGGCGCCCTGGCCCAGAGCCGCATCGGCCCCGCCGACATCCACCGGCGCCGCCGCTGAACCGCTCGCGGTCCGGCGCGGAGGCGATCACTCCGCGAGCAGCGCCTCGAACCGCCGGGCCAACGCGGGACCTGTCCCCGACTCCTCGTGCTTGAAGAAGACGGTCGCCCGGTCCACCAGGGCCGAACGGGTCGACCTGGCGGCGTGCCCGCGAGCTCGTGCCAGAACACTCCGCCCGCCCTCCCTGTTCGTTAGGCGCCGGTCGAGGAGGCCGTGGCCGTCGAGGCGGCCGCGTTTGGCTTTGGCAGTTGGCGGGGCCCCGGGGACGCTCGAGCCTCGTGCTGAGCTCGCGACAATCTACATCGATACCCGCTTCATCGTCAGCGCGGTCTGCAGGCTCTGGGTCAAATACGCAAAGTCCACGGGTTTGACGACGTAGTCGAACGCGCCCAGCGCGAGCGCGCGCTTGGCGACCTCCACGCTCGCCGTTCCGCTGACCATGATCACGACCACATCCTGAGCCACCGCCCTGATGGCCGGAAGGGCCTCGAGCCCACTCAGTCCCGGCATGTCAATGTCGAGCAGCGCCACGTCCGGCGCGCCCTGAACGATCTCCCTGACTCCGGCCACGCCATCGGCCGCCGAGATCACGTGATAGCCGCTGACTGTCAGGAACTCCTCGAGCGTGGCCCGCATGTCCGGATCGTCGTCGACGACGAGGATTTTGCCTTGGGAGCCGGCCGGCGCGAGGCGCGGCGCCGGCGGCGCCGGGCGCTTCTCCGGGGCAGGAGTGGGTCCCTGCGCAGGTTTCCCGCCACCCCCCAGTGCGGCCAGCAGATCCACCAACACCACCGGTTTGGGGAGAACCGCACGCGCGCCCAGGGCCACCGCCTGCCGGCGGACGTCATCATCGAGCTGCCCGCTCGCAATCACCACGGCGATCGCTGGATCGAACTTACGGATCCGCTTCAGCGCCTCCAACCCGCCGAGCCGCGGCATGCCGAGATCAAGCACGACCGCATCGGGCCGCGCGTGCTTGACGTGGAGCAACGCCTCCAGGCCGTTCCCCGCCTCCAGCACCTCGAACCCCTGCAGCGCGAGGTATTCGATGAACACCTCCCGGACGTCCGCCTCGTCGTCCACGACCAGCACCTTCTTCCGCGGGCCTCCCGCTGAACTCAACGCTCGCTCCCTCGCCGCGGGCGAGACCGCTCCGAGCCTCTCAAGAACAACCCTTGGTCGCGTCCTGGCGACGAATCTCCCGGAGCGCCTCCATCCCGGCTGACGGCCTTGAGGCCCTCGCGGCCGTCCGCTGCCGTCTTCACGACATACTGGTTCGCGGTTGCGCGGGTTTCGAGGTACTCCTTGAGCAGGCTGACGATCTCGGCGTCGTCGTTCACAATCAGGATCGGCTTCATGACTGGGGCGCCCTCGCCGTACTCGCACCAGCGAGCACACGGTGAACCACCCGCCGGACTTCGCTGAGATCGAACGGCTTCGCGAGACACGGTGCCCCGGTGGACTCGAGAAATTCTCGCTTCTCCCGATCCAGCACGTCCCCGGTCACGAAAATCAGCCGCTGAAGCAGTGCCGGGAAGCGCCGCTCGAGGTGGTGGTACAGGCCCTCACCGTCGAGATTGGGCATTTGGGTATCGCTGAGCACCAGGTCGTAGGACCGCCGCGCCAGCATCTCCAGTGCCATGAGACCATGGGCCGCAACGTCCACCTGATGGCCGTCGCGCTGCAGCGCCTCGGCCAGTGTCGCGGCGAGGTCCGGCTCATCGTCCACCACGAGAATCGTTTTCGAGGTGATCGGATGCAACACTTCGCTGTCGGCGGGGCCACGCGCCGACGCTGAGCGGGTTAGCACAGGTAGCTCGATGACGAAGGTCGTGCCCCGGCCCGGCTCGCTCTCCACCTCGATGGTGCCGCCGTGCGCTTCGATGATCCCCCGGCAGAGCGACAGCCCCAGCCCCGTCCCTTCGCCGGGCGGCTTCGTCGTGAAGAACGGTTCGAAAATCTTCGACCGAATCTCCGCCGGAATCCCGGGGCCGGTGTCCGCCACCTCGAGGCGGACACGGTGTCGCGTCGGATCGAGTCGCGTGGTGAAGACGATCCGCCGTGGCGAGGCCAGATGGCGCATCGCTTGGTGGGCGTTGCCCACGAGGTTAACCACCACTTGATGGAGCTGGTGAGAGTCCGCCCACAGCGTCGGCAGGTCCTCCGCCAAATCCAAGGTGACCTCGACACTGCTCGTGCGCAGCTCGTAGGCCAGCAACTCGACGGCCTCCCGGGCGACCTGGTTGAGCCTCACGTCTCCCCGCTCGGGCGGGCGCTGGCGCGCCAGCGCCAGGAAGTTGCGCACGATGCGGGCGCACCGCTCCGCCGCAGCGTGGATCTTCTCGGCGCGCTGCACCAGCGCGGAGTCCTTGGCCAGTTCGCGAAGAAGGTGAGCCTGGCCCATGAGGACCGCCAGCGGGTTGTTGAGCTCGTGAGCGACGCCGGCCAGCAGCGAGCCCATGGTGGCCACCTTCTCGCTCTGCAACAATCTCTGGGTTCGCTCGGTGACGATCTGCTCCAGCGAGCGGTTCTGGCGCTCAAGCTCGAGGTACAGAAATCGGGTGTCCAGGAGGTTCTTGATCCGCAGCAGCACCTCGATGCGGTCGAAGGGTTTCGTCAGGAAGTCCTTGGCGCCCGCGGCCAGCGCCCGCTGCTTCGCTTCTGGGGTGACGTCGGCGGTCAGCACGAGGATCGGTCGATACGTCGCCTCAGGGATCCTGAGCTGGCCCATCACAGCGACTCCATCGAGGTGCGGCATCATCAGGTCCAACAGGATGAGGTCGGGCTGGAACTCCTCGTACAGCGCGAGGACGCGGCGGGCATCCGTGGTCGTGCGGATGTTCCGGTAGCCGGCTTGCTCCAGGAGGCGCTGCAGGAGCCGGACGTTCGCCGCTTCATCATCGGCAACGAGAATCCGCGCGTCAGTGAGTTTGGCCACGATCCTCGTCCCTCGGTTTCCCCAGCGCGTCGTCGATCACCCCCAGGAGCTGTTTGACATCGAGCGGCTTGGTCAGGTAGGCGCAGGCCCCCTGCTCGAGTAGCCGGGTGATCCGACCTGGCGTTGCATCGGCGCTCAGAATCACCACGGGGATATGTTTCGTCGTCGGATCGGCCGATAGCCTCGCCAGAACCTCGCTGCCGGACAGATCCGGCAAGTGCAGATCCAGGATGATGAGGTCTGGACGATGGTCCCGAGCCAGCTCGAGGCCGCGGCGGCCTTGCATAGCGGAGAGCAGCGTCAGCGACGGCCGGCGCGCGAGGATCCGTTCCAGCAGTCGGAGGTTGGAGAGATTGTCCTCGATGTACAGCACCTTCCCGCGGATGCCCGGCGGGCGGGCCTGGTCTGCGTCGCCTCCGCTCGCGTGCTCGTCCCGCACGGGCGGGGCTTCGGCGCGCCGCAGCTCGACTGTGAACGTCGTGCCCTCGCCGACCGTGCTCTTCACCGAGAGCGTGCCGCCCATGACCTCAACGAGGCGCTGGGAGAGGGCCAGCCCCAGCCCGGTGCCCTCGACCGTCGTCTGCTCGGCGCCGAGCCGCTCGAAGGGTCTGAACAAGCGGCTCATCATCTCGGGCGCGATGCCGACACCGGTGTCGGTCACCAGGATGCGGACCCAACCCTGCGGGCCGTCTTCGCACGAGACGTGGACGCTGCCTCGTTCGCGGTTGTACTTGATCGCGTTCGACAGGAGATTGAGGACGACCTGCTGGAGTCGTTGACGGTCGGCGGTGACGTACCCATCATCCGGCACGGTCTCTCGAACCTCAACGCGCCTCGCCGCCGCCTGGGGCCGGATCATGTCGAGCGCCGCGCGGAGCACGTCGCTGGCCAGGACCGGCTCCAGCGAGATCGCCAGCTTGCCCGACTCGATCCGCGCGATGTCGAGGACCTCGTTGATGAGGCTGAGGAGGTGGCGCCCGCCTTTGAGAATGTGCTCGACAGATTCGCGCTGCTCAGCCCCGTCGGCCTCCAGCTCCAAGAGCTGGGCGAACCCGATGATCCCGTTCAGGGGCGTGCGCAGCTCGTGGCTCATGCGCGAGAGGAACTCGCTCTTCGCCCGGTTGGCACGATCGGCTTCCTCTTCCGCTCGGCGGCGCTCCGCGATCTCTCGCTGGAGCTGTTCGTTGGCGGAGCTCAGCTCGAGCGTTCGCTCCTGCACCCGCTGCTCGAGCTCCTCGGCCTGACGCTTTACACGCTCCAGGAGCCGAGCCTGCTCGAGCGCGATGGCGAGCTGAGCGGCCACTTCCTGCGCGATGCTGACCTGTTCCGGGGAGAACTCGCTCGGCGCTCCCCCGAAGCTTACGGCGCCGATGAGCTCGCCCCCCGCGATCATGGGCACCACCATATATGTGCGAACGCCCGAGGCGAGGAGGGCCTCGGTGTGGGCATCGTGGGGTAGCAAGCCGGTATCGATCACTTGCAGCTCCCCGCGTCGCAAGGCCTCCACGTCGCCCATCAGCGCCAGCGGAAACCGAACGCCCGGCCCGACATGGAGACGACGGCGCCCCGCCGCCGCCAGCCACTCCACTTCGCCGGCCGCCAAGTCGAAGAGGTTCACGATGGCCCGCGGGACTCCCAGCAGATCCCGCAACTTCGGAAGGACCGCCTCAGCGATCTCCACCGGCGCCGTCGCCGTGATGAGCGCTCGATCGATCTCGTGCAAGAGCTGGAGACGTTCAGTGGACTTGGCCAGCGCGGACGCGATCCGCCGCTCGTTTCGAAGTGCGAGCCCCCCGAGCCTTGCCAGCATCGCGCTCAAGACGAGCCCGACCCCCGCCGACACGAGAACGAGCGTGCGCGTCCGCTGCAGGACGACGTTTTTCGCGCGATGGACGACGACACCCCAGCTGAGCGCTGGCAGCCAGCGATAGGCGGAGAGATTCACCTCCCCGTCGACGGGATTCTCCAGCTCCTCCATCCCGTGGCGGCCCTCGAGGAGACGCCGAACGACCGGGAGGTTGACGTAGTCCGCGAGGTGCTGCGCGCCGGCCCGCGTGCGGTGGAACACGAGCTGGCCCTTGCGGTCGACGACAAAGACGTCGCCAGCAGGGATCTGGATCGGCAGGAGCCACGCCCGCAGCACGTCCAGGCGCTGCACGGAGGCGAGGATGCCGATGACCTGCTGGTCGACGTCGTGGATCGGCACGACGAGGGCCACCGCCAGCGTGTGGCCGAGATCGGTCTGGTACACCTCGGACATGTACGGCTGCCAGGACCGGCTGACACCCTGGTACCAGTCCCGGAAGGCGTAGCTGCGGCCGTGGATCTCAGGTGTTTCGGGCTCGGTGGCCCAGACGATTCCCGCCCGATCGGCCAGGAAGACGCGGTCGAGCTCGGGGAAGCCCTGATGGAGCTGCCGCAAGTGGACCAGCGCTTCCTGTCGATCCTGCCGCTTGACGCTTTCGCGGAACCGGAAGCGTCCCGCATAGGAGCGCAAGAGGTTCAGGTAACCCTGCTCACGAGCCTCGATCGAGGCAGCGACGCTGCGGGCGATAGCGTCGTTTTGCGCCAGGCGTTCGCCCTCCTCGACCCTGATCGCCCTGGCGAAGAACACGGCCGACAGCACGAAGACGACGAGCAGGAGGGCGGCCAGGGCCGCGTAGATCGATCGTGGGCTGTGAAGCCGCGGGCCACGGTGAGGAGCGTCTGAGGCCATAGTCCATGGAAGCACGGACGGCATGGCGAACCAACTGGAAAAG
>MNEF01000068.1 GCA_001917535.1 Candidatus Rokubacteria bacterium 13_1_40CM_69_27 | reverse complement strand
GCGGTGAGCTTGCGGAGGGCCTGGGACATGAGACGCGCCTGCAGGCCGGGGAGCGAGTCGCCCATGTCGCCGTCCAGCTCGGCGCGCGGCACCAGCGCCGCCACGGAGTCGACGACGATCACGTCCACGGCGTTGGAGCGGACCAGCGTCTCGGCGATCTCCAGCGCCTGCTCGCCGGTGTCCGGCTGGGAGATCAGGAGCTCGTCGATGTTGACGCCGAGCTTCTTGGCGTAGATGGGATCCAGCGCATGCTCGGCGTCGATGAACGCGGCGATGCCGCCCAGGCGCTGGGCCTCGGCCACCACGTGGAGTGCCAGCGTCGTCTTGCCGGACGACTCCGGGCCGTAGATCTCCGTGACCCGGCCGCGGGGCAGCCCGCCGATGCCGAGGGCCGCATCGAGCGACAGCGCGCCGGTGGGAATGACGGCGACCTCCTCCAGCGGGGCCCCCGAGCCGAGCCGCATGACGGCACCCTTGCCGAACTGTCGCTCGATCTGCGCGATCGCCAGGTCCAGGGCCTGCCGCCGGTCGCTCTTGACCTCTGCCATGCGCGTCTCCTTAAAGTGCCTTTCCAGCATTCTAGGAGTAGCGCGTGGATGGCGTCAATGTCTTGGGACGGAGACAGGGAGGAGGAGCGGCTACCGCTGTGACGCGCGCCGGAGCTTGGGGCTGCCCTCTTCGCTACGATCTTCGACCGCTTCGCGGAGCCGCTTGACCAGGTCGCTATAGGAGCCGCTCTGGAGGATCTTGTTGAACTGGCCCCGGTAGTTGGAGACGAGGCTGACCCCCTCGATCGTGAGATCGTAGGTCAGCCAGCGGTCGCCCCGACGCAGCATCCGGTACTCCACCGGGATCTCGCTGCCCTGCCGGGTCACGATACGGGTGCGGACGATCGCCAGCTCGCCGTCCACCGACTCGCCGGTGAAGGCGATCCGCTCGCCGTTGTAGAGCTCGATCTTGGCGACGTAGGAGCGCTCGAGGAGGTTACTGAAGAGCCGGACGATCTCCCCGCGCTCGGCCGGCGTGCGCGCCTGCCAGTGGGGCCCCAGCGCGCGCTTGGTGATCTCGGCGAAATCGAAGATGTCGCCGGCGATCTTCCTGAGAGCCGCCCGCCGCTCGCCGGCGCGCAGCGCGCTGTTCATCTCGGGATCCTCGAGCACGCTGAGCACCTGGTCGATTGATCTCCGAAGTTGGTCGGTCGGTGGCGGCGCCGCCCAGACGGTGACGGCGATGGGCAGGGTGAGCACGAGGGCGGTGACCAGCCCGAGGCGGTGCCGTCCTCCGATTATGCCCTCTCCCGGGAGCCGCGCAGCGACTGGAGCGCGGGGATGGCCGAGGCCGCCGTCAAGGTGAGGCCGAGGCAGAGGAGCAGCGTGTCGACCCACCCGATCAACGTGTCGTTGAGGAGCACCATCTCCACCGTCTCCACCAATCGGTCCATTCCGATTCGAACCTCCGCCCATACCTAAGGCAAGCGCTTTGCCAAAGACAGGCGGGCCCCCGGCGCGTGGCGCTCCACGTGCGGAGGCCTCGATAGCGCGGCGATTTTCCAGGCTGTTTCGTGGGTGGGGGCTTCGCTGACCAGGGTCTCCATGACCGCAGGCGACCACTGCTATGAGGGGCCGACGCGGCCACTTTCTCCCCGGGAGATCCTGACGGTCAGCGGTTCGGCGCCTGTCCCAGAGACCAGGACTCGAGGCAGGTGTAGCGCGCGCCGCGCGGGGAGAGATCGCTGCGCATGAGCGCGATCCGATCGACCGTGAAGAGGCCGAAGTCGAGCGTCGCCGCCGCGTCGAGCGCCGCGCCCAGGGCCGGGTCGCGACGGGGCTCGCGCGCGCGCCCCAGGGTGACGTGCGCCGAGAACGGACGCGCCTCGGCGGCGAAGCCGAGCGCGGCGAGCGCCTCGTCGACGCGGGCGGCCAGGTCGACGGCCGCCTGAGCGCCAGCGCCGACGCCGGCCCAGAGGACGCGGGGGCGCGTCGACCCGGGGAAGGCCCCCAGCCCGCGCAACGCCAGATCGAACGGGACGCCGGCCGACGCCACTCGGCCCAGCAGGGCGGCGACGTGCTCCAGGCGGGCGGGCTCGACGCCGCCGAGGAACTTCAGGGTGAGATGAAGATTCTCCGGGGCGACCCAACCGACCCCGCGCGCGCGGGCGCGCAGGCGCTCGATCTCCGCGCCGAGCCGCGCCCGCAGCGCGTCGGGGAGGAGGATCGCGACGAACGAGCGAATCGGGGCTATCGGGGCGGGTCCAGGACCGGGCGCGGGGACTCGGCGCCGGGGGGCCCGTCGGACAGGAGCCGGCGTCGCAGCATGTCCAGGGCCATCTGGGCCGACTGCCACTTCACCGACGCGCGGTCGCCCGCGAACTGGAAGCGCCGCGAGGTAACCGCTCCCCGGACGGCGAGCCCGATGAAGACGGTTCCAACCGGCTTGGCCGGCGTCCCGCCCTCGGGGCCGGCGATGCCGGTGATCGCCAGGCCGCAGTCGCTCCCGCTCGCCCGGCAGATGCCACTGGCCATCGCCTCGGCGCACGGGCCGCTCACGGCGCCGTGGGCGCGGAGCACCGCGGCGGGGACGCCGAGCAGCTCCTCCTTCGCCCGGTTGGAGTAGACCACCACGCCACGCTCGAAGTACATCGACGAGCCCGGCACGTTCGTGAGCCGGTGGCCGAGCAGTCCGCCCGTGCACGACTCGGCGACGGCCAGCGTCAGCCGGCGAGCGGCGAGCAGCTGCCCGACCACGCGCTCGAGCGACTCGTCGTCACAGCTGTAGCAGTCGTCGCCGAGGAGGGCGCTGATCTTCCCCTCCGCCGAGGCGAGCGTCTCGGCCGCCGCCGCGGGCGTGGCCCCGCGCGCGCGCAGCCTGACCCACACCTCGCCCTCGGCCGGCACGGCGCTCACCTCGATCTCGCCGGCGGGCCCGGCGGGGCCGCGCCAGTCGGCCAGCCGCCCGTCGATCGCCGACAGACCGACGCCGACCACCCTGAGGACGCGCAACGCGAGGCCCCGACCGGCGAGCCGCGCCCGGACGAACGGTCCCAGGTGGGCCTCGAGGGTTCGCTCGAGGCTTCCCCCAAGGGGCAGCACGACGAAGGCGCGGCTCCCCGCCTCGAGCGCCCACGCCGGTTCGGCGTCGGCCACCTTCCAGAGGGCCGCGCCCCGGGGCAGCGACGCCCGGTGATCGTCGAGCCGGACGTTCGCGGTCCCGGCCACCGCACGCCGCACGATCTCGCCCGCCGAGCCACCGGGATCGGCGAGGACGATCGTGAGCGAGACGTCCGCCCGCAGCGCCCGCTCCAGAGCCGCCTCGTCGTCCTCGATGAAGACGCGCGACGCCGCGGGCAGGCCGGCGCGAGCCAGGGCCGCTGCTACCGTCGCCACCTGCTCGTCGGCGGCCCCCCCGGCGACACCGACGCTCACGATCTGGGCGACCGGTGTCACGGCCACCGCGTCACCGTTCGAAGAAGGGACAGCGCGCCGAGCGCATAGAGCCCGGCGATCAGGTCGTCGACCATCACGCCGGCGCCGCCGTGGAGCTTCTGGCTGGCGCGCGCGGGGAAGGGCTTGAGGATGTCGAAGAGGCGGAAGAGCAGGAAGCCCACGGCCAGCACGGGCGGCGTCAGCGGAAAGGCCAGGACCGAGAGCGTCATCCCCGCCACCTCGTCGATGACGATCGCGCCCGGGTCCCGGGCACCCAGAAGCTGCTCGGCCCGGTGCGCGGCCCACGTCCCGACGACCGTGACGGCCAGGAGGAAGAGCAGAAGCCCCTCGCGCGAGAAGGGAATCAGCCAGAGGAGGAGCGCGGCGAGCGCGCTGCCGACGGTGCCCGGCGCGATCGGCGCGTAGCCGGCGCCTCCGGCCGTGGCGATGAAGAGCGCGATGCGGCCGGGAACGGTCAACGGTCGCCGGACAGACGCGGGCACGACGGCCTCGGGCATGCGCCTACTGTACACGAGCGATTGCGGCTGCAGCCGCTGGGGAGGGCGGTTCAGGCCGGTCCGATCGTAGGCACGGTATGGCGGGCGCTTGAGCGCACGCAAACCACCCGTGCGGGCCTTGCAGGCGTTCAGTCCCTCGGCGGTCGTCGCCGACCCGATGGAGGCTTCCTATCTCTTCGACTGGTCCATCAAGACGATCTTCCGCGGCGACGTCAACCGCAACCTCAGCTTCACCGGGCACGGCCCGATCACGCTCACCAGAGACCGCGACTTTCTCATCTTCGTCTGGGGGGACGCGCAGACCTCGGGTCGCGCGGAGTTCGTGCCCGGCGCGCGAGTCAATTTGACGGACGACTTCTCTTTCACGACCGGCCTGGAGGACGTGCGCCCGCGCGAAAGCACCAGCCCGCCCGGCAAGCTCGGCAGCTACACTGCCGTCGGGGACCAGTTCACGCCGGACAGCTTCACGCTGAACCTCGGCACCGGCTTCGACTGCACGCGGTCCATCATGTTCGGTTGCAACCACACGTGGCAAAGCGGCCTTCTGGGGGTAGGACACCGGGTCACCGCTCAGGCACCCGCCGTTTCGAGCGCCGGCGGAGCCGGCGCAATCTCTTCCTGGGGGAGGCCTCGGAGGGGGCCGTCGAGGCCCCCTCCGATTGAACTAGGCCCGCTCGCCGATCAGCTCGTAGCCCTCGACCTCGACGATCCGCACGCGGGCGAAGCGCCCGGGCTCGAAACGGCCGCGGAGATACACGAGGCCGTCGATCTCGGGCGCTTGGCCCGCGGTGCGCCCCTCCCACTCGAAGGCGGGGTCCGCGCTGGGCCCATCGACGAGCACCTCTTGCACGGTGTCCAGGAGGGCCCGGGCGCGCTCCCAGCCGATCCGGTCCTGCGCCTCCTGCACGATGCCGGCGCGCTCGGCGGCGACCTCGGCCGGGACCGGGTCGGAGAAGTCCGGCGAGGGCGTGCCCTCCTCCGGCGAGTAGGTGAAGACGCCGAGCCGGTCGAAGGCGACGTCCTCGATGAACTCCAGCAGGTTCTGCAGCGCGGCCTCGGTCTCGCCAGGGAAGCCGACCAGGACCGTGGTACGCACGGTCAGACCCGGAACCGCGTCGCGGAACGCCGCCACGACGTCCTTCATCCGCCGGGCCGTCACCGCGCGGCGCATGGACTTCAGAATTCCGTCGTCGCCGTGCTGCACGGGCAGGTCGAGGTACGGGACGATGCGGGCGCGTCGCCACTTCGCCAGCAGCCGGTCGCTGACGTGGGCGGGATGGAGGTACATGGGCCGAATCCACGGCATGCGCGTGTCGCCGAGCGCCAGCAGCAGATCGCCGATGTCGCCGTTGCCGGGCAGGTCGCGGCCGTAGGCGAGCGTGTCCTGCGACACCAGGATGGCTTCCTGGATCCCGCGCCCGGCCAGTCCTTCCACCTCGGCGACGATGTCGCGGAGCGGCCGGCTACGGTGCCGGCCGCGGAACTGGGGGATGGCGCAGAAGGTGCAGCCCATGTCGCAGCCTTCCGCGATCTTCACGTACGCGTAAGGGACGCGCGCGCTCATCAGGCGCGGCGTCGCCGCGTCGTAGAGGTACCCGGGCGGCGCCGAGGTCGCCCAGTCCAGGCGATTGGCGGCCTGGCCGACGAGGTCGACGATCCTCTCGAGGCCCGAGGTCCCCAGGATGGCGTCGACCTCCGGCATCTCCTTCATGACCTCGTTGCCGTAGCGCTGGGTGAGGCAGCCGGTGACGATGAGGGAGCGGCAGCGTCCCCGCTCCTTGAGCTGGGCCAGCTCCAGGATCGTCTGCACCGATTCCTCGCGGGCACGGTCGATGAAGGCGCAGGTGTTGACGATGAGGCACTCGGCGTCCTCCGGCCGATCGACCAGCGGAAAGCCGGCCGCGGTGAGCATCCCGAGCATCAGCTCGGAATCCACCTGGTTCTTGGGACAGCCGAGGGTGGTGAGGTGGACCTTCATGTCGGGCGCATCAGTATACCAGGCGGCCGGCGGACGTTAGACGCTGCGGTAGTTCGTGAACTGGAGCGCGATGCCGAGGTCCTGCTCCTTGAACATGGCGATGATCGTCTGTAAGTCGTCGCGGTTCTTGCCGGAGACGCGGACCTGGTCCTCCTGGATCGACGCCTGGACCCTGAGCTTGGTGTCCTTGATGCGGCGGACGATCTCCCGCGCCTTCTCGATGGGGATCCCCTGCTGGAGCCCGATGCGCTGGCGCTGGAGGCCGCCGGCGGCCTCCTCCACCTTGCCGTAGGTGAGCGCCTTGAGCGGCACCCCCCGCTTGTGGAGCCGAGATTGGAGGATATCGACCACGGCCTTGAGCTTCATGTCGTCGGCCGCGCTGACGACGATGTCGGTCTTGTCCAGCAGGACCTCGTTCTTCGTGCCCTTGAGGTCGTAGCGCGTCTCGATCTCGCGCCGCGCCTGGTCGAGCGCGTTCCGCACCTCTTGCATGTCGATCTTGCAGACGATGTCGAAGGAGTTTTCCGCGGCCATGGCTCCCAGTCTACCGCAAGGGGACCGTGGCCGCGCCGGGCGGCGGCACGAAGGTGAACAGGCGGTCGCTGAGGCCGCTGTTGATGGCGATCTTCGTGAAGCGCATCGTCACCGTGCTCTCGAACTGGTCGTAGACGACGGCCTTGCGCAGCTCCCAGGTGCGGGACTCCACGGCCAGGATGAGCCGGCTGAGAGTGGGCAGCGGCTGCTTGGGCGTGAGGTCGAGCACGACGTTGCCCTCGGCGTCCGTCGGCTGGGCCGGGTTCAGGAAGCGGACGTCGAAGTGCTCGCGCAGCTGGCCGAGCCCGGCCAGAAACGAGCCGGCGGGGCCCGCCAGGGCCTCGGGCGCAGGCCCCATGTTCACCTGGTTCAGCGCGGGCGTGTAGACCCAGAGCGTCTTGCCGTCGGACACGATCTCCTGCTTGGTGGGCTCGCTGTACTCCCAGCGGAGCTTGCCGCCCTTCTTCAGGTAGACGGCTCCCTGGGCGGGGATCGTCGAGTTCAGGCTCTTGTTGAACGCCGTCTGCGAGAACTCGGCCCGGAGGTCGGTCATGCGCCCGTAGGCGCCCTCGAGCCCCCGGATCGCCTCGTCCAGCGTCAACGCGGTGACGCCGGTCGGGGCAAGGCCGAGCACCAGGGTCGCGACCAGGAGCGTCACCGCCGGGGCCATGCGTCGAATGTACACCTGGCCGCGCAGGCCCCGAAATCACCGCCGAGGGCGCCGCCGAGAAAACGCGCGTATTGCGCGGAGTCGCCGCCGGATCGCCGCTGAGTCGCGTCAGCTCAGGGAACGAGGAATTTGGCCCCCGGCGCCGCGTACTCCTTCGGCCACACGACGACCCACTTGCCGTCCTGGACCTGCTTCACCTTGCTGAGGTCGTCGCCGTAGTTGTTGGGGCCATCGAACCGGAGCTTGCCGATGATCGTGTCCACGCGGTTGGCCCGGAGCCACTGCGCCAGCGCCCGGTCGTCCAGGCTCTTGGTCGCCGTCACCGCGGCCTCCAGGAGCTGCCAGGCCGTGTACGAGGCCGCCGCCTGGATGTCGACCGCCTGATAGGGCAGGCCGGCCTTGGCCGCGCGCTCGCGGAACTGTTTGGCGAACTCGGCCGCGACCGGGTGGTTGGTGAACGGCGGGTGCTCCTCGAAAATGGTGGTGGAGAGCGCGTGCTGGGCGTCCGGTGACACCGCCATCGGGCCCGGCGCCGGATAGAGATAGAAGTGCAGGGACGGCCGGTAGTCGAGCTTCCGGAGCGCCTCCAGGAGCTGGTTGCCCTCAAGCCCGATGGCGCCCATCCAGAGGAAGTCCGGGTTGGCGTCCTTGACGCGCGCGGCGATGGGCCCGAAATCGCGCGTGCCGAACTCGAACTCGAGGTAGAGCACCTCCTTGAGCCCGCGCTTGGCCGCCACCTCGCGCGCTCCGACCGACATGAAGTGCACCGAGGGGAACTTGCTGGTGACGATGGCGATCGTCTGGGGCGGCTTCGGCGAGGCGGCCAGCGCGTCGAGGAGCAGGCCCGGGAACGTCCGGCCCGGCTCGGGCCCGATGGCCCAGGTGGGGAAGTGCATCTCGTACTTGGCCAGGTGGGGGATGCCGAACGTGTGGTGGATCAGCATCTTCTGGTAGCGCTGGGCAACCGCCATGGCCGAGAGGATGGCCCCGGTGGCGTAGGGGCCGATGAGGAGATCGACCTTGTCCACGGTGACGAGCTTCTCGTAGAGCGTGCGGGCCAGATCGGGCTTGGACTGGTCGTCGAGCACGATCCACTCCACCGGCCGCCCCAGCAGCCCCTTCTTCCGATTGAGGTTGTCGACGTAGATCTCGCCCACGATCTTGTGGACCAAGGCCGTGGCGGCCAGCGGTCCCGTCAGCGCCAGCGTGCCGCCGATCCTCACCGGCGGGCCCGAGGGGGCGGCGGCGCCGGAGGCGATGAGGCCCACGCCCAGCACGACCCCCAGAAGCAGGACCGCAAGGCTTCGGGTGGGGAGCGTCATGGTCGTCTCCTAGGCCTGCCACGCGAACGGAGCGAAGTGACCATTGTTCCGCCCGCTCGTGGTGTCCCAGGTGATGCCGAAGGCGTGGACGTGGCTCCGCACCGCTTTGGCCAGGGCCAAGCGGGAGTTGGCGGGATGGATGGTGTTGTCGATGTAGAGCGGCTCGTCGGCCTTGGCCCCGGGCACTCCCTCGACCGCCTGATCGAGCATCTCGGGGATCGAGACCGACCGCTTCAGGCCGTCCTTCGAGTAGCGGATGGGCTTGCTCTCCACCCCGAGAAACTTCCCCAGGAGCGGGGCGACGGCGGCCATGGGACCACCGGCCTGGCCGCTCACGATGGCGGTGATGGCCTGCTGCTGGTCCGCGCTCGCCCGCGCATCGGCGATGACGCCGACCGACCAGTTGCCCTGCGCCATCACGCCGGGCGCGTGGCCGACGACGGCGAAGTTCAGCCCGTCCAGCGCGATGTCACCGTAGTGCCCCTGGTCGACGTGAAAGACGAAGGCGAAGTTGCAATGGCCTTGGGTGGGGCGCGCCGCGAGATTGGAAGGCATACACGGGCACAGGAAGTCGCAGCTGCAGGTCTCGAAGTAGTCGCCGCTGATGCGCCACGATGTTTTGGCCACGGGCGATCTCCTCTCGTGCGTCGTTGCCAGGCGGAGGGATGTGGCCGGACTCTAAGCCGGACCTTCCGGCCTGTCAAGGTTGTGGTAGCTTAGCCGCGATGTTCCAGGCGACGCGCGACAAGATCCTGCCCACGACGATCACCGGCTCCTACCCGCGGCCCCAGTGGTTCACCGAAGTGCTGCGGGGGCGCGCCTTCAAGGACGCGCTGGGCGACTCCATCTTCCGCGAGCAGTACCTCGACGCCGTCACCTGTCTCATCCGCGAGCAGGAGCGCGCGGGGCTCGACATCGTCACCGACGGCGACTCGCGCTTCGACCTCACGGTCGGGGGCAAGTCGTGGTTCTACTATCCGATCGAGCGGCTGCGCGGCCTCACCGGCCACCAGGATCGCTCGACCGCCGGCGGCTGGACGACCCTCCGGCCCGGGCACATCCTCTACGAGGTGATGGAGGCCTACCAGCCGGCGATCGTCGGTGACAAGATCGGCGCCGGCCCGCTCGACTACGCCTCCCTCTGGAAGGTCGCCCAGCGCTTCGCCGACCGCCCGGTGAAGTTCGGCGCCATCAGCGCCCAGACGCTGGCCAAGATGCTCGTCAACAAGCACTACGCCTCCGAGCGCGAGCTGATCCTG
Organism: Candidatus Rokubacteria bacterium 13_1_40CM_69_27; assembly: GCA_001917535.1. Lineage (GTDB taxonomy): Bacteria > Methylomirabilota > Methylomirabilia > Rokubacteriales > CSP1-6 > MNEF01. The sequence continues at coordinate 41,268 of MNEF01000068.1, read as the reverse complement.
GACCTCGCCGACGTCTTCAACGCCGAGCTGCGCGCGGTGGCCACGGCCGGCTGCCCGGTGCTCCAGGTCGAGGAGCCGCGCCATCACATCTCCGGCGCCGACGGCAGCGCCACCGACAAGGATCTCCAGTTCTTCACCGACGCCATCAACCGCGAGATCAAGGGCGTGGAAACCGAGGTCTGGCTGCACACCTGCTGGGGCAACCCGAACCAGCAGCCGCTCCACTGGGAGCGCCCGTCGTACGAGCGGGCGCTCCCCTACCTGCTCCAGACCGACGCCGACGTCATCACGCTCGAGTGCGCGTCGACCGGCGGCAAGGATCTCCCGCTCCTCGGGAAATACCGGACCGACAAGAAGATCGCCATCGGCGTGGTGAGCCACACCATGACCGCCGTGGAGCCGCCCGAAGTGGTGGCGACCCTGATCCGGAAGGCGCTCGAGCACGTTCCACCGGAGCGTCTGATCCTCTCCACCGACTGCGGCTTCGGGCGCGAGGGGCTGGCCCGGCGGATCGCCTTCTACAAGTGCGTGGCCATCAACCTCGGCGCCAACCTCGTGCGTCGCGAGCTGAAGCTGCCCGAAGTCCCCATCCCCGCCGCCGACCCGCGGTTGTCGTTCGCGGGGTGAGCCGATGACGCCGCGCCCCTTCACGATCCGCGTCGCCGACGAGGTGCTGGCCGATCTCCGCGCCCGTCTCGGGCGCGCGCGCTGGCCCGACGAGATCCCCGGCGCCGGCTGGAGCTACGGGACCGATCTCGCGTATCTCAGGGAATTGGTGGCCTACTGGCGGGACAAGTACGACTGGCGGATCCACGAAGCCCAGCTCAACCGCCTGCGACAGTTCACGGTCGCGCTCGGCGGGATCGATCTTCATTTCATCCACGAGCCGGGCGTCGGTCCGGCGCCGTTGCCGCTGGTGCTCTCGCACGGCTGGCCGGGGTCGATCGTAGAGTTCCAGCGGCTCATCCCGATGCTCACCGACCCGGCGCGCTTCGGCGGCGATCCCGCCGACGCCTTCACCGTGGTGGCCCCCTCGCTGCCGGGCTACACGTTTTCCTTTCGCCCCCACCAGCCCCGGTTGGGCGTCGTCGGAATCGCCGATCTCTTCGCCGCGCTGATGTCCGACGTGCTCGGCTACCGGCGCTTCGCCGCCCAGGGCGGTGACTGGGGCGCCTTCATCACGTCGCGTCTGGGCCTCGCCCATCCCGATCGCCTCGTCGGCATCCACGTGAACCTGCTGGCCGTGCGCCGGGAGTTCACGCCGCCGCCGCAGCCGACCGACGAGGACCGCGCCTTCGAGCAGGAGCTCGCGCACTGGCTGCGCGAGGAGAGCGGCTACCAGTGGATCCAGGGCACCAAGCCCCAGACGCTCGCCTACGCGCTCACGGATTCGCCGGTCGGGCTCGCCGCCTGGATCGTCGAGAAGTTCCGGTCGTGGAGCGATTGCGGCGGCGACGTCGACCGCCGGTTCGGCAAGGACCTGCTGCTCACCAACGTGATGCTCTACTGGGTGACCGGCGCCATCGGCTCGTCCTTCTGGCCCTACTACGACCGCTTCCACGGGCCGTGGCCGATCCCCGAAGCCCAGCCCATCACGGTGCCGACCGCCTACGCCGAGTTCCCCCGCGAGATCCTCCACCCGCCGCGGCGCCTCGCCGAGCGCGTCTACAACATCCGGCGCTGGACGAAGATGCCCACCGGCGGCCACTTCGCCGCGCTGGAGGAGCCGGAGGCGCTCGCCGCCGACATCCGCGCGTTCTTCCGCGAGCTGCGCTGAAGCCGGCGTCCTGCCCTCGCCTGGCGCCGGATCGGGCGACCTGCCCGAACCCGGGCCGGCGGCCGCGCGCCAAGTCCGGGATTTCGTACGACCGCGGTCTGGCACGGCCCGTGCCTTCGTCTTCCTGGTCAGGAGGGCAATGGCGATGGCACTGGAGACCGCTCTCACCTACGTAATCGCGCTGGGTCTTCCGCTCTGGCTCGTTATCGAAGAGCTCCTCCACTGGACCGCGTCCCCGGCGCCCGCGCGTGCTCGCAGGGACGGGCGACTGCCCGTGCACCGGGCGGAGCTCATCGGTCCCGAAACGGCCTGATCCTGCCCGTCAGCGCCAGCGGCCGGGAATCGACGTCCGGCAGGACGGGCAGGCGCCGCCATTCGGCGTCAGCCGATCCGCGAGGATCGTGTAGCCCCTGCGCTCGATCAGGAGCGTCGCGCAGGACGGGCAGCGGGTGTTCTCGAAGGGCCCGACGCGGCCAGGCAGGTTGCCGGCGTAGACGTAGCGCAGGCCCTCGGCCACGCCGATCTCGGCGGCCCGAATGAGCGTCGTCGCGGTCGTGTGATCCCGATCCCTCATCTTGTAATCGGGATGGAACGCGGTGACGTGCCAGGGGATGTCGGGCGACACCGAGACCAGGAAGCGCGCGATGTCCCTGAGCTCCTCGTCGGAGTCGTTGAACCCCGGGATGATCAGCGTGACGATCTCCAGCCAGAACCCCTTGTCGTGGAGGAGACGGATCGAGTCCAGCACCGTCTTGAGCAACCCGCCGAGCTTGCGGTAGTGCCTGTCGTCGAAGCCCTTGAGGTCGACCTTGTAGAGGTCGACCCAGGGGCGGATGTACTCGAGCACCTCCGGCGTCGCGTTGCCGTTGGACACGTACGAGCAGACGAGGCCGCGCGCCGTGCCTTCCTTGAAGACCTCGACGGCCCACTCGCTCGTGATGAGGGGCTCGTTGTAGGTCGAGGTGAGGATGCGCGCGTTGTGTCGGAAGGCGAGGTCGACGATCTGCTGAGGCGTGACGATCTCCGGCGGGACGCCGGCCTTGGGATCGCGGAGCGCCTGGGAGGTCAGAAAGTTCTGGCAGTTCTTTACTGCGCAAAGTCCCGCCGTGTAGGAGTGCTCCTTCTCGACCTCGAGGTTGAAAACGTCACCCTCGAACGGCTCGGTCGTCACGGACTTCAGAGGAATCAAGAAATACCCGTCGAGCTCGTGGACTTTCCGCGAGGCCTTGCGCTCGCGATACCAGAACACAGTGAACTGCTCCGACCGCCGATGAACAATGCGGCCTAGTATGCGTCCCTCCGGTTCCATCCGTTTCACATAGATCGACGGGAAATAACCCAGGCGGAGGGCGAGCCAGGCAACGCCGTACGCGAGGTCGCGGGAGACCGTCGTCACACTGACCTTCCCGCCAGGATACTCGTGGCCGTCGCCCGCCACATAGGCGTCCAGGAACGCATCCTGGACTGACGGCTCAGCGGCAAACAGGGGAGCCGGGACACACTTCCGCGCTGCTCCCTTCCCGCACAAGGTCGCAAAGACGAGGGCGAGGGAGGCCTTACCGACCCCGATTACCGTGGTGGTGGGTGTTCGCACTTCATGAGGATGGACTCCGAAGAGCGTCTCGAGCGATTCCTGAACCTCTCGGAGAGCCGCCTGTTCGTTGTGGCCGAAGGTGAACATGAGATTCAAGCTGTTGGGCCGACGCTTGGAACGAGTCACGCACCCCTCAGCGCAATAAAAGCCGAGAAGCCGGGCGAAGCTCTTGTCCAGTGGCAGAACCCTCGGAATCCCGGGTCGTCGCTCGTTCGGGAATCGGACCCGATCGCCTTCGATCAGCAGGCCTTGGGTTCGTGTGTACACCCATCGCCCGCGGCGCACCTTGCTGCGGACGTGCCGGATATACGACGGATCCAAACCCAGGCGAGCCCCGATCGAACGTGACGATTCTCCCTCCTCCGAGGCCTGCATGATCGCCGCCGTCTCTTCGGCCGAGAGGGATCGGGGAATCAAGAACGTGACACTGACGTCGCGGAGAAGATCACCCACGTCGAGGTGAATCGACTCTGCGGGAAGTAACGGCTTCGGAATAACCAGGAAGTGATTCGGGGTGAGCTCGCGTGCGGCGATCTCCTCGAGCGTTCCGCGACGAGGATCGGTGGTCGCCAGCCAGCGGTGGTCAGAAGTGCACCGGACCGCCGGGAGGTACATCGGCTTGATCACCGCAATTGGACCCTTGTAGGAGTGCTTGAATGCCTTCGTTACTGGCCTCATCCGCCCCGATGCGGTGATCACCTGAATGCCGCGAGGGAACCTGATCTCACTGTCAGACGTCAAGATCGCTTGGGCGGCGCCGTCGAAGACAGCTTGGATAGAAACGACTCCGGATGGCATGAGCACTGGGGTCTCGCCGAGCATGCAGTAACCACAGTGATAATCACATCCGAGCATGCCGAACGAGAGGGCGCGCGAGCCCGGATAGGCGTGAAAGAAGGGCTTCTTCTCCACAGGGTCGAGCTGGAGCGCGGCCACGTACCCCGAGGGGACCATCAGCCGCCCGTCCTCGTTCCAGCGGACCTTGCAGATGCCGCGCTGGCCGGGCAGGATCAGGCAGCGGTGCCCGCAGGCGTAGCAGCGCACGCGCCCTTCGGGCAGGCGCTCGTAGAGCTCGCCCTCGCGCGCCAGCCGCGCCAGCACGTCGTCAAGCGTCACCGACGGTTGGCCTCCCGCCATACGCGAATCGGTTTCCGGCATGATCTCTCTGGACACGATACTTCCGACAAATCGGGGCGAAGTCAACGTATCGGTTTGGCGACGCCGTCACGGGTGCTTTCCAGGATCTGGAGGATGACAATAGGTCGCCATGCGACACCTGTCCTTGGCCGCGCCCCTGATCGTGTCCGCTCCGTTGCTTCTGTCCGCCCTCCTGCTCCTGGCGGCGTGCGAGCCCGCCCCGCCGCGCTCGGAGCCCGTCACGCTCGTCTTCAAGCACGCCAGGATCCTGGGCCCCTCCGATCCTCTACCGGGACTCGTCCGAGAGTTCGAGGCGCGCCACCCCGGCGTGCGCGTCAAGAGCGAGTCGCTCCCCTGGAACACGGACGAACAGCACCAGTTCTACGTCATCAACCTGGAGGGCGGCAGCCCGGCCTTCGACGTGATGATGCTCGACGTGATCTGGGTGCCCGAGTTCGCCCAGGCGCGATGGCTGCTGGACCTCACCGAGCTGCTGCCGCGCGCCGAGCTGGCGGCTCACTTTCCCGCCGCGGTGGAGCCGGCGACGTGGGGCGGGCGCGTGTGGGCGATGCCGTGGATCATGAACGTGGGCCTCCTCTACTATCGCGCCGATCTCCTGGCCCGCTACGGTCTGCGCCCGCCGGAGACGTACGAGGCGCTGGTGGCCCAGGTCAAGCGGATCCAGGCCGCCGAGGGCGACGCTCGCCTCGACGGCTTCCTCTGGCAGGGCAAGCAGTACGAGGGCCTGATCGTGAATCTGCTCGAAGGGCTGTGGGCGAACGGCACGCGGCTCCTCGGTGAGGATGGACGCCTCTTTCCCGATCCGGCCCGGGCCGAGGAGGTCCTCGGCTTCCTCCGCCGGCTGATCGACACGGGCGTGAGCCCGCCGTGGGTGACCGCCGCCGACGAGGAGCTCTCCCGGCGCGCCTTCGGCGACGGGCGGGCCATCTTCCTCAGGAACTGGCCCTATGCGATGGACCTCTTCGAGCTGCCGGAATCCCGGGTCCGCGGCAAGGTGGGCATCGCGCCGCTGCCGCGGCACGCCCACGGCGCCCGCGGCAGCGGCGCCACCGGCGGCGCGCACCTCGGCGTCGACCGCCGCACGCGGCATCCCGAGGCGGCGGTCGCGCTCGTTCGCTTCCTCGCCGGCGCCGCCGCCCAGAAGACCATGGCCGCCGGCGTGGCGCTCAACCCGACCCGCACGGCGCTCTATCGCGACGCCGACCTCGTGCGCAGCCACCCCAGCCTGCCCCTCATCGGCGCGCTGACCGCCGCCGCCCGGCCGCGCCCGGTGACGCCGTACTACCTGATGCTCTCGTCCACGCTCCAGCCCGAGGTCTCCGCGGTCCTGGTGAAGGTCAAGACGCCGGCCGAGGCCATCGCGCAGGCGCGGCGGACCGTCGGCTACATGCTGCGCGACGTCCGATGACGCCGCGCCGGCGCGCCGACCGGCGGGCGGGGCTGCTCTTCCTCACCCCCGCGCTCCTGGCCCTCGCCCTCCTCACCGTCTATCCCAGCGTGTGGGTGCTCTGGCTCTCGCTCGAGCGCCGGATCCCCGTCTTCGGCGTGGCGCGCTTCGTCGGTTTCTCCAACTACGAGTTCCTCGCCGGGGACCCGCGCCTGTGGAACGCCGCCCGCGTCACGCTCGCCTTCACCGGCGCCTCGGTGGCCCTGGAGCTGCTGCTGGGCGTCCTGGTGGCGCTGGCCCTGTCGGAGCAGCGCAGGGGACGGCGGACGGCGCTGGCGTTGCTGCTGCTGGCCTGGGCGCTGCCGTCGGTGGTCACCGCGAAGCTCTTCGAGTGGCTGTATCACCCCTCGGCCGGGCTGGTGAACTTCCTGCTGGGCGAACGATCCCTCAACTGGCTCGGCGATCCGCATCTGGCCCTGCCCGGGCTGATCCTCGCCGACGTGTGGCGGACGACGCCCTTCGTCGCGCTGCTCTGCTACGCCCGGCTCCTCACGATCCCCGCCGCGCTGTACGAGGCCGCGCAGGTGGACGGCGCCGGACGCCTGGCCATGCTGGGGCGGATCACCTTCCCGCTGCTCCGCCGGGTGCTCTTGATCGCGCTCCTCTTCCGCACGCTGGACGCGCTGCGGGCGTTCGACCTCATGTTCGTGCTCACCGGCGGCGGCCCCGCCTCCACCACGGAGACGCTGACCGTGTACGCCTACCGCAGCCTGTTCCAGACGCTCCAGCTCGGCTTCGGCTCGGCCATCGGCGTGATCGTGTTCGCGCTCGTCATGGCCACCGCCTGGATCTACCTGCGCGTCCTGCGCCGCGAGGGGATGGCCGCGTGAGAGTCGGCCAGCGCATCCGCGACGGCCTCGTGCTGCTGCTGCTGGCCGCTTACGCGACGCCCTTCTTCTGGCAGCTCCTGACGTCGTTCAAGCCCGAGGCCGAGCTGCTGGTGCTTCCGCCGCTCCTGCCGACGCGGCCGACGCTCGCCCACTACGCGGTCGTCCTCCAGGAGAGCCTGCTCCCCCGCGCCCTCCTGAACAGCCTGGGCGTGGCCACGCTCACCGTCGCGCTGGCGCTCGCGCTGGGGCTCTTCGGGGCCTACGCGCTGGCGCGGCTGCCCGTCCCCGGCAAGGGGGCGCTCATGCTGGGGATCGTCGCCAGCACGGCCTTCCCCCAGATCGCCACCGTCAGCCCGCTCTATCTGCTCATGCGCGCCCTGGGGCTGCGCGACACCTGGACGGCGCTCGTCCTCGCCAACACCTCCTTCGCGCTGCCGCTGATCATCTGGCTGCTGGCCGGCTTCATCCGCGAGATCCCCGACGCGATCGAAGAAGCGGCCGCCCTCGACGGCGCCGGCCGCCTGCAGACGCTGCGTTTCGTCATACTGCCGCTAGTGGCGCCGGCGCTCGCATCGGCGGCCCTGCTGACCTTCCTCCTGAGCTGGAACGAGTTTCTCTTCGCCTACACCTTCACCGCCACCGAGGCGAGCCGAACGGTGCCGGTGGCGCTGGCGCTCTTTCCGGGCGTGTTCGAGGTTCCCTGGGGCGACATCGCCGCCGCCTCGATCCTGGCCAGCCTGCCGCCCGTCGTCATCGTGGTGGGCCTGCAGCGCTACCTGGTCCGCGGCGTCCTGGCCGGCGCGCTCCGGGAATGATCCGCCCCGCGCCGGAGCCCCGATGTACTCCGCCGCCGGACGGCGGCCACGGCCGGTGATCAGGCGTGCGGTGGGAAGCCGGCGCCCGCCCGTCGTCGCGTGACGACCGCGGCGGCGTAGCCGACGACCTGGGCGTAATCGCCGGTCGCGTCGCCCGAGGTCGCGTAGCGTAAAACTTCTAGATGATCCGCCCCCAGCTCCCGGGCCGCCCACAGCACGGCCGCCAGGGCGCCGATCCCGCAGGCGAAGCCCGTGCCCTCCTCCTCGGCGCGCAGCACCGCATCCGGATCGAAGGCCTCCAGGCGCCGCAGGAGCTCGGCGTCGAACTTCTCGGCGAGCGGCTGCGGGTAATAGTGAGAGAGATCGGTGCTGGCGATCAGCAGCGCCGAGTGGGTCGCCAGCGTCCGCGCCAGCGCCCGGCCCAGGCCGCGCGCCACCTCGCGCCGCTGGTCGTGCACCATCACCGGCACCAGGCGGAAGGCCTCGGGGAGCGCGCGCTGCAGGAAGGGCAGCTCGATCTCCAGCGAGTGTTCCGGGTCGTTCCTGACGGGGATCAGCCCGCGGCCCAGCTCGTCCCGCACGTGGACATCGAGCCCCCGCACGACATCGGCATCGATGGGGACCTCACCGAGGGGCGTGGCGTAGGCGCGATGGCCCGAGGTCAGCAGGGCCCCGTCGGATGGATGGTGCATGGGGCCGACGATGGCGACGAGGCCCGGCGTCAGTTGCCGTGCCGTCCCGAAGGCGTACCCGGCGACCGGCCCCGAATACCGGTGCCCCGCGTGCGGGACCACCAGCGCCACCACCGCGCCGGCCGCCGCCGGGGGGCGGGCGGCGCCGAGATAGCGGTCCACCGCAGCCGCCAGCTCGCGCGGATCCGCCGGGTACCAGGCGCCGGCCAGCGGCGACGGACGCACGTCGGCGGGCGGGCTCATCGGCGATGGTCCTCGGCGGCGTCCTGGGGCTCCCAGCCCACCACGGCCCGGGCGTGGTCGACGTCGCGGTAGCTCCATTTGTTGTTGGAGACGACGTAGAAGATGTCGAAGGCCACGCTGGCCGGCGCCTCCAGGCATCGCTCGATCATCCGCGCGATGTCGCGCTGGCTGCACCAGACCGAGAAGTCCCGCAGCGATAGCGGCCGGTCCTCGGCGAGGACGTGCCCGATGCGCAAACAGATCACCGACAGCCCGTGCGTATCGGCGTAGTGGCGGGCCAGCGCCTCGCCCCACACCTTGCTGGCGCCGTAGAGTCCGGCCGGGCGCACGGGGCTCTCGTGGGTCAGCTTCGCCCATCCGGTCACCTCGTCGTAGCGTCCGGCCGCCAGGGCCCGGTACGGCATGTCGCGCTCGTACCCGCTGACGGTGGCGCCGCTGGAGGCGAAGATCACCCGCCGGACCCCCGCCCGCCGCGACGCCTCCAAGACGTTGTAGGTGCCGATCACGTTGTTCCTGAGGACGTCCGCGAAGGGCGCGCTGTTGCTGGCGATCGCCGCCAGATGCACGACCGTCTCGACGCCGGCGAAGGCCGGCACGATGGCCTCGAGGTCGGCGATGTCGGCCTGGTGGCAGCGGACGCCCGGGAGGGGACGGCGGTTGAGGGCGCGGAAGTCGTACGCGCTCCCCAGGTGCTTGAGGAGCGCGCCGCCGATGAGCCCGCTCATGCCCGTCACCAGCACGGCGCGCCGGGCCATCCGCCTCTCAGCTAATCGATTGGCCTCGGCCCAGGTTCAGGCCGGCCGGGCGGCTCGGACGAACGAGCATCACGAGGCCCCGCAGTGTGAGCCGAGCGGCGCCCGAGCTACCGCAGGCACGAGCGCCGCGAGGCGAGCGGTGACGTCTCGACGGTGCGAGGTCGGGCGACGTTCGTCGGAGCCGCACTAGTCGATGGCGGAGTGGACCAGGTTACTGACCAGGTCGACCCGTGTGCTGTGCCAGGGATCGGGCACGCGGCTGTTGGTGATATAGGCGAACGACACGCCCGAGTCGGGATCGCCCCAGCAGCAGGAGGAGCCCCCGCTGCCGTCGCCGAACGTGCGCGCCGAGGCGAGCGAGCCGAGGCCCCGGATGGTCTCGGCGGTCCCCGGCGAGTGGGGGCCCAGGCCACGGTGCATCGGCATGCCGGTGTGGTTATCCACGCGGTCGCCCGTGAAGTCGCGGATGACGTAGGCGACCATGCGCGGCGAGAGCAGCCGCACGCCGGCCAGCGTGCCGCCCTGCACGAGCATCTGGTAGAAGGCCGCCATCGCCCGCGCGGTGCCGTAGCCGCCGCTGCTTGGGATGCCGGCGCGACGGAACACGGCGTTGTTCTCGTCGGCGCGCCGGATCTGGCGGGCGCCGTCGAACGAGGGCTCGTGCAAGTCGGCCGCCCGCGCCTGCTGCGAGTCCGGCAGGCCGACGAAGAGCTCGTCGGCCAGGCCAAGCGGCTCGATGATGTTCTCGCGGATGAAGGCCCGGTAGTCGGTCTTGGTGAGCCCCTCGATCAGCACCGCCGCCGTCCAATAGGTGGCGCGCGCGCGAACGAAGGCGCGGTAGTCGGTTCTGGTGAGCGCATCGATCGCCGCCAGGGCAGACGCCGGCGTGGGCGTCGACTCGAGGGCGAAGTCGCACACGCACCGCCTGAGGAGTTCGTGATCGTTCCAGGCCTCCGGCGGGACCTCCGCGCCCAGGAAGCCGCCCTGGTCCGTCAGCAGCTCGAGGATGGTGATCCTGCGCTTGCCATGGACCTCGAAGCCGGGCACGTAACTGGCGACCCGGTCGGTGAGCGAGAGCGCGCCGTGGTCGGCCAGCAGCGCGACGGCGCAAGCGGTGATCACCTTGGTGTTCCAGTAGAGCAGCCAGAGGGTGTCGTCGCGCGCCACCACTCGCTGGGGATCGAGCCGCGCGTCGCCGATGGTGGTGAAGAGAGCGAGCCGGCCGCGGCGGGCGATGGCGATCTGCGCGCCCGGATAGCGTCCATCCACGATGTGCCGAATGATCAGCTCGCGCAGGCGCTCCAGCGCCCTCGGATCCAGCCCGAGCGCGGATGGCGCGGCGGACTCCAGCGGGAACGTCACGTCATGTCACCTCCGGCGGGCTTGACATGGGCCAGAGTGTACGAGGTTCCGGACCCCCGCGCCAGCCGTCCGATCGCAGTTGCGTTGGGCCCCGGCGACCATCTATATAAGGTCGGGTCGAGCCCGCTCACCGAGGAGGAACGCGCCATGAAGCCCCCCGTCGAGTTCCAGGACCGCAGCGCCTACCGGGAGCGGATGCACACGCTCCTCACCATCGAGCCCCGCCGCACGGTGGTCGTCACGGTGGACATGCAGCGCGACTATCTCGATCTGGAGGTCGCCTCCTCGCCGGTGGCCGCCGACGAGGCCGAGCGGGTCATGAAGCACGCCCGCGACCTCCTGGACTTCGCTCGGGGCGAGGGCCTGCCCGTCCTCCACGTCTACGTCAAGCGGCGGCCGGCCGAGCTCCAGCGCGGCGTGCTGGCCGGCCAGACCTTCCAGATCAATCTCAAGCATCAGCTTTCCCAGAACGCCCAGGCCGGCGTGCGCCGCATTCCCGACCGGCAGGAGGGCTCGCCGCAGGCCGAGGTGCCGGCCATCCTGGTCGCCCCCGAGGACGTGCACGTCACCACCAAGAAGTCGCTCGACGGGTTCCTCGGAACCGACCTCGACTTCCTGCTGCGGCGCGTGTACCGGGCCGAGACCGTGGTGCTGAGCGGGGTCAACACCGACACCTGCGTCTACTCCACCGCCTTCTCCGCCTCCAACCGCGGCTACCAGACCGTCGTCATCTCCGACTGCGTGGCCAGCATGCGCGGCAAGGACCACCACTGGATGGCGCTCGAGCTGATGGCACGCTCGATCGCCTGGGTGCTGACCGTCGAGCAGTTCAAGGACAAGCTGCGGGCGGGATCGGGCGCCAGCCGTTAACGCTCCCGCCTGCCGTTGACGAGTTGGGCGACCATCCGGACCAGATCGGCAGGCTCGACGGGCTTCGGGAGATGCACCTGGAACCCCGCCCGGAGCGCCTCCACCGCATCCTCTGGTCTCGCGTGGCCCGTCAACGCCACGGCCGGAATGCTTCCTCCCCGCTCGGGCGTGAGCGCCCGCACGCGCTTGATGAGCGCGTACCCGTCCTCGCCCGGGATCCCGATGTCGCTGACCAGCACGTCGGGCCGGAGCCGCTCGACGGCTTCCACTGCCTCGCCGACGCAGCCGGCGACGGTGACGCGCGCGCCACACTGTTCGAGGACCAGGGTGAGCAAGACGCGCGCGTCCACATCGTCATCGACGACGAGGACGAGGACGCTTCCGGCCGACGTGGCCGGCCGTGTGCTGGTCGAGCTCGAGCGCCTGGCGGATCGCCGTGTCGGGTACACGGATCTCGACGCCTGCGCGCTCTTCCTGCAAGAGCATGGCGACCCGCGAGTCGCGCTCGCCCCAGCCCCGGTTGAGCGCCTCGGTCAGCTCTTCGAGCGCGAGATTGGCCAGACGCATGGGCACCTTGTGCTCGCGGCCGAGGGCGGTCGCCAGCGTCACGTCCTTGTGGGCCAGCCGCAAGGTGAACGCCGCCGGCTCGAACCGGCCAGGCAGAAACTGATCGACCAGGCCGTCGAATGTACGGCGCCGCCCGGCCGCGCCCTGGCGCACCGCCTTCCACAGCGCGAGGGGATCGACGCCCGCCTTGGCGCCCAGCGTAAACACCTCGGCCAGCGCCGTCTGGATCACGTAGCCGGCACAGTTGTGGACCAGCTTCGCGATCGAGCCGGCGCCGATGGGGCCGACATAATACGGTTGATCTCCGATGGCATCGAGCACGGGCCGGTGGCGCTCGAACACCGCCTCGTCTCCCCCGACCCAGAGGGCAAGCCTGCGCGTCTCGGCTCCTCGAGGGCCGCCGCTCACCGGCGCGTCCAGCATGTGGATCCCGCGGGCCTCGAACAGCCCGTGGATCCGGCGCACGAGCGCCGGCGCGTTGGTCGTGAGGTCGAAGTAGACCTTGCCCGCCGCCAGCCCGGCCAGGAGCCCCTGCTCTCCGAGCGCGACCGCCTCCACTTCCGGCGGGCCCGGCAGCGACGTGAACACCACGTCCGTCGCCTCCGCCACCGCCCGCGGCGTCTCGGCCCAGCGCGCACCGGCCTCCCGATGGGGCGCCGCCGCCTCCCGGCGCACGTCGTGGACCACGAGGCCGTGGCCCGCCTTGATCAAGTTGGACGCCATGTGCCGCCCCATGGTGCCGAGCCCGATGAACCCGATCTTCATGGCTTGCTCCCGTCGAAGACCCTCTTGGCGATGCGGCCCGCGGTCATGGCCGCCGGCCAGCCCGCATAGAAGGCGATGTGGGTGATGAGCTCGCCGATCTCCTCTCGGGTGACGCCGTTGGCGAGCGCGCGCTCGATGTGCACGGGGAGCTGGTCGGCGCGGCCCATGGCGGTCAGCGCCGCCACCGTGATCAGGCTCCGGTCGCGCTTGGAAAGTCCGGGCCGCTCCCAGACATCGGCGTACAGCACGGTCTCGCTGAGCTCGATGAGCTTGGGGGCGACCTGCCGGACCTCGTGACGGGCAGACGATGCGGATGGCGGTGTGCTCACGGGCCACTCCTTTCTCTGAGGGCGCGATGATGAGTACGCTTCGGCGTCAGCGCGGTGACCCAGGAATCTAGACAGCGGCCCCGCGCGCTGTCAACGGGCGGGGCCACCGTGTGCGGACCCCGGTTTGACGCGCAGTCGCGGGCGCTGGTAGCATCCCGACCGCCTATCCGTCACGCCAGGAGACCAGGCAGGGGTAAGGCCGGCCGGGTGGTGGCAGATTTATCTTGACAGTGGGTTGTCGACAATCGACTATACGGCTCGCCAAGCAGGGAGGCCGATGGTCATGCGCACCGCATCGTCGAGGACTGCTCCACGCTCCTTCCCCCTCCTGCCGCGCGCGACGCGCCTCCCGGGCTCAGGAGCCGACCGCACCATTCACAGCTGACCGCCGCGCCTGACGCGGCGGTCCTCCCGTAGCCGGCGCCCGAGGCTGTGGCGCCGGCCCGTCCATGGTGCCCAGCACAGGGGAGAGGTTGGTCCGCCCAGACCGGAGCCGTCGGCCTGCAACGACCTCTACCCGGGGCACGTCCCTTTCATGGCCGACACGCCGCGGCGAGTACAAGAAAGTCGTGAGGGGCTGCCGACCGGCAAGAATGACAACTGACGAGGAGCGGGGCAGTAAAGGAGGATGCGCGGTCAACGATCGTACGAAATGACGACCCCGGCCGATCTCTGACTGATAGCGATGCAGTCTGATCCGGCTTCGGGCGCCCGAGGCAGCGTCTGCGGCCCTGACGGGAAGAAAGGAGGAGCCCGAGCGGCTCTCGAGTGTCTGAGGCGTAGTCCTCGTGTGAAGAGAAGGGAGGCCCTATGAAGCGTCTGCGGTACGTCTCAGTAGGCATGATCCTGGCGGCGCTCGTCGTCGCCCTTGGATTCTGGCAGCCGGCGGTCAAAAGCGCCAACGCCGACAAGCCGAAGGTCCCGAGGTTCGTGGCCGATCCGTTCTATCCCAAGCCGCTCCGCGACAAATGGGTGACCGGCGAGATGGCCGGAACCTGTATCGACTCGAACGATCACCTCTTCACGGTCAACCGGGGCAACCTGGTCTCGCCGGAGACCCTCGTGGCGACCGTCGCCCCGCCGGTCATCGAGTTCGATCAGGACGGCAACGTGGTGAACGCCTGGGGCAACCGGAGCGTCCTGCCGAATAGCATCCACGGCTGCTTCGTGGATTTTCAGGACAACGTCTGGATCGGCGGTAACGGTGACGGCATCGTGCAGAAGTGGTCGCACGATGGCAGCCACCTGCTGCTGCAGATCGGCACCAAGGGGGTGTGCGACAACCCGCCAGCCAACACCTGCGGCAACTCGGGGACTAACGCTCTCGCAAACAAGAGTCATACGCTCCTGAACCAGCCGCCTGACATCGCGGTGGATCCCTCGAACGGTGACATCTACGTCGCGGACGGCTACGGCAACCACCGCGTCGTCGTCTTCGATAAGAACGGGAACTTCCTGCGCCAGTGGGGCAGCGTGGGCACCGGCCCGGGTCTGTTCCAGCCCGCCGATGGCGGCCATCCTCACTGCGTCGTGCTCGGCGCTGACGGGCTCGTGTACGCGTGCGATCGCGGCAGCGATCGGATCCAGGTCTTCGAGAAGCACCCGACGAGTTGCGCGAATACCGGTCTCGGTGGTGAGCCCGTGTGTCAGCCCGTGCGGATTATTCCCGTCGTGCCGTGTACTGGGGTTAGCGGGAGCGCCGTCTGTCCGGGAACGGCTCTGGGCACTGCCGGGTCGGCCTGGGACGTCGATTTCTCGGCGGACAAGAAGCAGAAGGAGATGTACGAGTCGGATGGCGGCAACGAGATAGTCTGGATCTTCGATCGGGTGGCCGCCACGATTCTGGGCGGCTTCGGCCGTCCCGGCCACGGGGTGGGCGAGTTCACGTTCCTGCACAGCCTCGCCGTCGACTCCAAGGGCAACCTCTACACGGGGGAGACGATCAACGGCCGGCGCGTCCAGAGGTTCAAGCGTGACGGCAACGTGCCGGAGGACCAGCTCGAAATCCTCCATCCGAACGGCTCCCCCAGCCTTAGCCTTCCTCACTACGATCCGGTCAAGGGCGACAACGACGACTAGCACCGCAATCGGGCGGCCGGGAGCGCAAGCGCTCCCGGCCGTCCCCCATCCCCGGTGGAGACGGACATGACGGCCCGCAGCCGCCTCAAGGTCGCCGGATTCGTCCTCCTCGTTCAGGCGGCGGTGATCCCGGGCTCTGCCCTCGCCCACGAATTCACGATGGCGAGCCTGATGAACGCGTTCGTCAAGCTCGAGCCGGGGCAGGCTCACCTCGTGATCCGCGTGCCCATTCACGTTCTGGGAGCCACGAGTTTTCCTGCCATCGGGCGCGAGCTGGACCTGGCCCGGGCGGGACCGGCCATCGAACGGGCGCTGGCCAGGCTGGGGAAGGAGATCGAGATCCGGGAAAACGGCCGCTCCCTCGTCCCCGCGACGGCCATCGGGCGCCTGACGCTGCCGTCCGACCGGTCCTTCGAGAGCTACGAGGAGGCCGTCGCCCACGTGGCGCGCCCCGTCGATCCGGGCACGACGATCTACATCGACCAGGGCTTCCTCGACGCGCACCTGACGTATCCGATCGTCTCGCCGGCGTCGCAGTTCACGATCCGGACGACGGTCACTCTCTGGTTGAAGGACTACCTGAAGCTCGCGATCCGCTACCTGCCGCTCGGCGAGGACAGCCGGGCGATGGTGATCACGAGCCGCTCGGGGACCGTCGCGCTCAATCCCACCTGGTACCAGGCCGCGCTCGGCTTCATCATGCTCGGCATCGGGCACATCCTGAGCGGCATCGACCACCTGCTCTTCCTGCTGTGCCTGGTCATCCCCCTGCGCGGCCTGCGGCAGGTACTGCCGATCATCACCGCGTTCACGGTCGCTCACTCGATCACGCTCCTCGGCTCGGCCTACGACCTGGCTCCGGCCGGCGCGTGGTTCCCTCCCTTCGTGGAGACGGTCATCGCGGCGTCGATCGTCTACATGGCCCTCGAGAACATCGTGGGCCCCAACCTCGGACGGCGCTGGCTCGTCACCGGGCTCTTCGGCCTCGTCCACGGCTTCGGCTTCTCGTACGGCCTGAAGGAGAACTTCCAGTTCGCCGGGCGGCACCTGCTCGTCTCGCTCTTCTCGTTCAACGTCGGCATCGAGATCGGGCAGATCCTCGTGCTGGCGGTCGTGCTGCCCGCGCTCGCTCTGCTGCTCAGGCACGTGCTCGTCGGGCGCGTCGGCACGATCATCCTGTCGGCCCTCGCCGCTCATACGGGCTGGCACTGGATGGCGGAGCGGGCCGACGTGCTCTGGAAGGTCCAGTGGCCCGCTCTCGACGCCGCCGGTCTCACGGTGCTCGCCCGCTGGGTGGCGGGCATCCTCCTGGCGATCGCCGCCGTTCGCCTCGGCGCGCGATGGGCCGAAGGCGTGTCCCGCCGAGGGCGGGCGGCGTCGTGAGGGGCGTCGCCGCGAGCGATCTGCGCGCGCCTGGCGTCAGCTGACGTCGGCGCTCACGTCCCGAAGGCCCGTGCCAGGTCCTCGAAGTTGCGCGCCGGGGTCGTGGAGCTCGACGACGCGCTCGCACTT
The DNA here is from genome assembly GCA_001917535.1 of Candidatus Rokubacteria bacterium 13_1_40CM_69_27. Taxonomy (GTDB): domain Bacteria; phylum Methylomirabilota; class Methylomirabilia; order Rokubacteriales; family CSP1-6; genus MNEF01. The sequence continues at coordinate 24,473 of MNEF01000068.1, read as the reverse complement.
GACGCAGGCGTAGCAGGTGCCACGCACCGCGTCCTCATTTGGTTGGCAGCGTCTGCGGGTACGGAGCGGTGGCGTCGTCGACGCGCCGGCGGATGGCCAGTGCCATGCCGAGGTTATTGCGCACCTCCGTGGACGCGGGGTTGATCTCCAGGGCCTTCCGGAAATGCGCGATCGCTTCGTCGACTCGGCCGCTACGGGCCAGCACGATTCCGAGGTTGTTGTGCGCCTCGGCGTACTGCGGTCTGAGTTCCACGGCCTTCTGGAAGTGGACGACCGCCTCATGGACCCGTCGGCGGTTGACCAGGATGATTCCGAGGCTATTGTGCGCCTCGGCGTACTCCGGCCCGAGCTCCAGAGCCTTCCGAAGATGAGCCACGGCCTGATCGACGTCTCCCCGGGCGATGAGAGCCATCGCGAGGTTGTAGTGGACCCCGGCATATCCGGCGTCGCTCTCCAATGCCTGCTGATAATGGACGATCGCCTGGTCGATCTCGCCGCGGCCGGCGAGGGCGAAGCCGAGGTTGTTGTGCGCCTCCGCATACGTGGGCCTGAGATCCAGGGCCTTCTCGTAGTGGGCGATCGCCTCGTCGACCTGTCCACGGCTGCCCAGCACGAGTCCCAGATTGTTGTGCGCCTCGGGGTAGTCGGGTTTGAGTTTCAGCGCCCTCTGGACAAGACCCCTAGCTTCGTCGGTCGCTCCGCGCGCAATCAGCGAACCGGCCAGATTGTTGTAGGCCATCCAGCACTCGGGATTGCTTCGGATCGTCGCCCGGTAGAGTGTCTCGACGTCGGCGTACAGATGGCTTTGCTTCCAGGTCAGGACAGCCAACGTCGACAGCACGGCCAGGCACAGCGCATATCCGAACGGCCGGCACCACAGTCGCCATCGCTCCAGGATCCGGGCGATGCCGGCGCCCGCGAGCGTGATCATCCCGAGGCTGGCCAAGTATTGGAAGTGATCGGCCACGAACGAGAAGAGAAACGGGTAGACGTTGAAGAAGCCCAGCGCCGGGAACAGCGTCCCGACGAAAAACAGCACTCCCGCGAGCGGCCCGCGCCACCGCCTCCGCACGATCCACAACACGGCCAGGACCAAAAGCGCGGCGGTAGGATACAGGTACTGCCACCAGACGGCTTGGCTGATGTGCCATCGGGGATAGATGAAAGTCAGATTCGTGGGCCAGAAGAGCGTGACCAGGTAGAACCACGTCGCGCGCCCGGCGATCAGGCCGCGTTCTACGATCGTGAGATCGAACGCCGCGCCTTCCGCGCCGATGAGCTTGCGCTCGACCCATGCCGTGAACAGTCCCGCCCCCGCGCCCAGGACGAAGAAGGGAACCAGGGGCGCGACGTCACGCCGCCACGACAGCCGGCCGCGCTGCCACCAGCGGATCAGGAGCAGTGCCACCGGCAATGTCGCTGTCACCGTTTTGCTGCACAGCGCGAGCACGAAGAGTGTCAGCGCCACCAGATACAGCCGAGTTTCGCTCTTCTGGTTGAAGCGGAGGTAGGCCATCGCCGCGCCGAGGTAGAACACGGCCGACACGGTGTTCTTGAGCTCGGTGATCCACGCCACCGACTCCACGTGCACCGGATGGAGGGCGAACACCGCCCCGACCAGGTACGCTCCGGGGATGGAAAGCTGGCGCAGGGTCAGAGCCGCCATCACGGCAGCGACGAAATGCAGGAGGATATTCACCAGGTGATAGCCCAGCGGGGTGTCTCCCCACAGCCGGTGTTGGACCCAGAAGGCGGTATGCACGAGCGGGTAATACTGCTGGGTGGCTTCCAGGTCGAACCAGATACGCGTGAGGCCGTGCCAGGATCGGAGATCGGGGTGGGTTACGTGGGCACGGTCATCCCAGAGAAACCCACCGTTCCAGGCCGGTCGGTAGACGACGACGACCGCGGCCAGCAACGCGGCGATGAAGAGCCAATCTCGTGCTCCGAAGGAGAGAGCCGCAACCTTCGTGGACTCGGAGTCCGGTGGGGGACACGGCAAGCTCTCGGTGGCACCTCGGCCATCTTCCTGCCCACGGACAGGAGCCGCGCTTCCTTCGACGGGCGATCGTCGGAAAATGTCAAGCACGTGTGGCGCGTCACCGGGAATACTTGACGATGCACCAGAGGGCGCGGACGCCGTCCTTCCAGGTGATCTTCTTTCCGTCGTCGTAGGTGCGGCCGGCGTAAGAGACGCCGATCTCGTAGACCCGACACCGCAGGCGCGCAACCTTCGCCACGATCTCGGGCTCGAATCCAAAGCGGTTTTCCTCGATACGGATCCGCGTGAGGACTTGCCGGGTGAAGACCTTGTAGCAGCTCTCGATATCGGTGAGGTTCAGATTCGTGAACACGTTCGAGAGAGTCGTGATGAACTTGTTCCCCACGGCATGCCAGTAGTAGAGGGCACGATGCGCCTCGTCGCCGAGAAACCGTGAACTCAGGACGACATCCGCCTTGCCGTCGATGATGGGGCGGAGAAGCTTCGGGTACTCCTCCGGGTCGTACTCGAGGTCCGCGTCCTGAACGAGCACGACATCTCCGGTTGCGCGAGCGAAGCCTGTCCGGAGCGCGGCCCCCTTGCCCTGGTTGCGTTCGTGGAAGAGGCAGGACACGCCGTTCTCGTCGAGTTGCTGGAGGTACTCCCTCGAGCCGTCCGTCGAGCCGTCGTCAACGACGATGACCTCCTTCTTGAGGCCAGCCGTCGGGGCTATGCGGACATGATCCAGCATTTCGGCGAGTGTCCGGATCTCGTTGTAAACCGGGATGACAATCGACACACTGTTCATTTCAGCTCAGGTGTCTCACCACGCCTCACCGTCGCGCCGCCCTGCGTAGCATACTCCGTTTTCGCCCGACCAGTTGCGTCGTCGCCGCGGTTCTCGTGCTCTGGCCGGCGCCCGCAAAGGGCGCAGGACGCGCCGTTCCGCGTCGCGGTCTCGGTGGGGTCGACTGAGTGCATCTGCTTCGACACCGCCACATGCTGCGAGATCGGCTCGGCGACCCCCACGACCATGCCGCCCTCGCTCGGAGGCCCCTTCGGGGAGTGCTACCAGCAGACCAACCCAAACCCCCAGCGGGAGACGATGCGGGCCCCCTGGAAGGCGTTCACCGACTGGGTCAAGGACGACGTCCAGCCGCCGCCGAGCGCGGTGCCGCGGCTGCGGGACGGCACGCTCGTGCCGCCCCCGCAGGTCAACTTCCCGTCGATCCCGGCCAACAACTACGAGCAGATCAGCCGGCCGGCCGTCACGTTCCTGGCCCTGGCCAACCCCCTGCGGGTCCGGAACCGGGGCCCGCTGTTCAATGGCGAGGACCAGTCGGGGATCATCACCATCGAGCCGCCGCAGGTCGTGGGAACCGGGCAGTACATGATCCTGGTTCCTCAGGTTGACGCTGACGGCGACGACCTGGGCGGGGTCCGCTCCCCCACCCTCCAGGCGCCCTTGGGCACCTACACGGGGTGGAACCTTGGCCGGGCCGACCGCTGGCCGAACCATCTATGCTCCCTGTCAGGCAGCTTCATTCCCTTTGCCGAGACCCGGGCCGAGCGCATGCTGGTCGGCGACCCCCGTCCCTCCCTGGAGGAGCGGTATGGCGCCCACGCGGGGTACGTGGCCGCCGTGCGGGCCGCGACCAACCGGCTGGTGGGCCAGCGCTTGCTCCTGCCCGCGGATGCTGCGCGGCTGATCAGCGAGGCGGAGGCGAGCGACGTGCTAAGGTGAGGGCATGACCCCCGCGGGGGTGGGTGGTGGTCGTCCGTAGGTTTGCCAAGCCGCGGACGCTCGTGGAGGAGGTCGCCGCCCACCTCCGCGAGCGGATCCTCGACGGCACCATTTCACCCGGGGAGCGGCTGTACGAGCTCCGCCTCACGCGCGAGCTCGCCCTCAGCCGCTCCCCCCTGCGCGAGGCCTTCCGCATGCTGGCCACCGAAGGCCTCGTGACCATCAGCCCCCGGCGGGGCACCGCCGTCCGGCCGATCTCGATCGAGGAGCTGCGCGACGTCTCCGAGATGCGCACGCTCTTCGAGACGTTCGCGCTGGCCCGGGCCGCCCAGCGCGGCGCCGGCGATCAGGTCGAGCACATGCGCGGGTTGCTGGCCGAGGCCCGGGGCGCCCTGGCTCGGCGCAACGTCGAGGCCTGGTACGAGTCCTCCCAGCGGTTCCACGACGCCATCATCGACTCGGCCGGCAACGCGCAGCTCAAGAGCCTCTACGATTTCATCAAGCTCTCGATGCGGCGCTACCAGCTCCTCGTGATCGGCTTGCCCCGCCACCCCGACCGGTCCCAAGCCGAGCACCAGAAGATCTTCGACGCCTTCGTGAGCGGGGACGGCCGGCGCGCCTGCGCCCGGCTCGAAGACCACATCCGGCGGGAGGCCGACACGCTCGCGGCCGCGCTGGCCGGGGCCCAGCGGCGCGAGAAGCCCGCACGCCCCCGGCGCCGCCGCCGCCCGCCACCGCGCCGGCTGAGCCGGCTGTCACCGCTTCGCGCCCGTTGACGCCCGCTCGTCCATCCGGTAACGCCGTTGCACAGTCCCTGTCCGTCAAATCGCCGCTGTGGTGGCTCGGCCTGATGGGGGACGAGCTCGCCGGGAGGGAGTGACACTCGGCCTCCGCTACGGCCTGGACCGCCGTCGACAGCTCGGCATCGCTCAAACGACGATCTGCCTGGCCGGCGGCGCCCAGAACCCCGTGCGGCGTCAGATCTGCGCCGATGTGCTCGGGATTCCGGTCGTCCGTTCTGCCGTCGTCGAGGTCCTTTCTCCGCTGGGGCAATGATAGGGTACACTTCGGCGCCAGTGAGGTGAATCATGCACGAAGTCTACGCGCTCAAGTACGCGGAGCGGGACACGACGGCCTGCCAGTTCTTCTATCGCGAGGCCTCGCACGCGCCGATCACGCTCCACTATTACGTCTGGCTGATTCTCGGTGGGCCCCAGCCGATCCTCGTGGACACCGGGTTCCTCGACGACGACGCGCGGGAGCGCGGTATCAGGAACTACGTGAGCCCGGCGGCGATGGTCGAGCGCGCGGGCGTGAAGCCGGGCGAGGTGCCCATCGCGCTCATCACCCACCTCCACTACGACCACTGGGCCGGGCACAGCCTGTTCCCCGGCGCGGAGTACTGGATCCAGAAGGACGAGGTGGCCTTCTGGACGGGGCCCTTCGGCCGCTCGCCGGCCTTTCGGCCATCGGCGAACCCGGGGGCGCTGGCGCGGCTGGTGACGCTGAACTACGCGAACCGCGTCCGCATCATCGAGGGCGACCGCCAGGTGGTTCCCGGCGTCCGCGTGCACCGCGTGGGCGGCCACACCGCGGGGCTCCAGATCGTCACCGTCGAGACCCAGCGCGGAACGGTCGTCCTCACCTCCGACGCCTCGCACTTCTACCGCAACGTGGAGACGCGCCAGCCCGTCCAGATCATCACCAGCCTGCCCGAGATGCTCCAGGCCTTCGAGACGATCCACGCCCTGGCCGGGGCCGAGCGGCTGATCGTCGCCGGCCACGACCCGGAGGTCGCCGAGCGGTTCAAGCCGGTCGACCCGGGCATCATTCGAATCGCGTGAGACCGAGAGCGGACTTGACATCGGCTTCGCTCCGGGCGAGGACATCTGACGCGGCCGCGACAGCGGGGCCGGGAGGTCGGTGACGCGTATGGCGACGACGAGGGTCGGCAGATGGCTGGGTCTCTTCCTCATGATCGTGGAGGGCGGGGCGGGTCCGGGTCTGGCCGAGGCCGTCGAGATCAAGGTGCTGAGCGCGGGGGCGGTGCGGTCGATCGTGACGGACCTGGCCGAGGCGTTCCGCAAGGACACCGGGCACACGGTGACGTTGACGTTCGGAACGGTGGGGGTCGTCCGGCAAAAGCTCACGGCCGGCGAGCCGGCCGACGTCGTCATCATGACCGACGTGGCCATCGACCAGATGGCCGAACAGGGGTTGGTGGTCGCCGGCACCCGGACGGACATCGCCCGGACCGGAATGGGCGTGGGCGTGCGCGAGGGCGCGCCGCGGCCCGACATCTCGACCCCGGAGGCCTTCAAGCAGGCCGTGCTGGCGGCGAAGTCCCTCACCTACGTCGACCCGGCCCAGGGCGCCACCAGCGGCATCCACTTCGCCAGCGTGCTGCAGCGTCTGGGGATCGCCGACGCCGTGAAGACGAAGACCCGGCTCGTGCCGGGCGGCTACCCGGCCGAGCTGGTGGCCAAGGGCGAGGCCGAGATGGTCGTGCACCAGATCAGCGAGATCATCCCCGTCAAGGGCGTCACGCTGGTGGGGCCGCTGCCGAAAGATCTCCAGAAGCTCACGGTGTATTCGGCCGGCCTGCCCGCCAAGAGCGCCTCGCCGGAGGCGGCCCGGGCCTTCATCGCCTTCCTCGCCCGGCCGGCCTTCAAGGCCAAGTTCGCTGAGGCGGGGCTGGACTATCGAGAGTGAGGGCGCCCGCGGGGCCCCTCGAGCCCAATCGCCGGGCTCGACCGTGCGGCCTTCCAGGTCGACCCCGAAGCGGCCGTCCACCACCTAGAAAGAACTCGTCTTCCCGGTCGTGCTTGTGCCAGTGGAATTCTCCCTGCAGGACACCGAGCCGCACGACCCCGTCATTCACCCGGCAGAGGGTCTGGTTGTCCCAGGGGCCCTGACCCGCTGGCCTCCCGGGGGCTGCGTGCGGCTAGACATTCTTACTCGCTCTCGGCGATTCTTACCAGGCCCGGCGCGGCTCGCGCTCCCGACCTCGCGCGCTGGATGAGTCGGAGTAGGGATTGATGATTGCTCATAACCCCCTCCACGGATCCGGACGTGCGGCATTACCGCATCCGGCTCTTGCCTTGGGTAACAACGCCGAAGCGCACGAGGGGATAGGGATGACAGATGCGGACGGGCGGCAGCCACCGGTCGATGTGGCGTCTCATCCGCTCCCACGGCAGATGATGGCTCTGGCTGCGGCGCTTGAGGGCCCACCACCAAAGCCGGCCGATGGCCGTGCGGAAGGCGCCAATGCTGCTCCCGTTCATGGGCACGCCGTAGTACCGCACGTGCCCGAGTACGACCGAGCGCAGATAGGCTCCCACCGCCGAGAGAGGCTCGTGCAAGCGTCGCCGGAGCTCGGCCTTGACCGCCTTGAGCTTCGCCTGCCATCGCTGGCGCACCGTCTGTCGCAGCACCGTGAACCGTCCCCTCCGCGTCTTCCCGCAGCTATGCGTGAAGCCGAGAAAGTTGAAGGTCTCCGGCTTCCCGTCGCCTCGCCGCCCTCGGTGGTCCGCCGCGAAGCGGCCGAACTCGATCAGGCGCGTCTTGTCGGGATGCAGCGTCAGCCCGAACTTCGCGAACCGCTCGCGCAGCTCGGTGAGGAACTGCGCGGCCTCCTCCCGATGTTCGAATCCCCCGACGAAGTCATCCGCAAAGCGCACGACCACCACATCGCCGCGCGCCTGCTTCTTCCTCCACCGCTGGGCCCAGAGATCGAATACGTAGTGCAGGTAGAGGTTGGCCAGCAGCGGGCTGATGCTCCCGCCCTGGACCGTCCCCACCTCACTCCGTACCCGCTTGCCCTCCTCCAGCACGCCGGCGTTCAGCCACTTCTGGATGAGCCGCACGACGCGCCGGTCCGCCACCCGATGCTCGACGAACTTCACCAGCCACCCGTGGTCGAGGGTGTCGAAAAACCCACGGATGTCGGCATCGAGCACCCAGTTCACCCTCTTCGTCGTCATCCCCACCGCGAGCGCATCCACGGCCTGATGCGGACTGCGCCCCGGCCGGAACCCGTACGAGAACCCGAGAAAGTCGACCTCATAGATCGCGTTCAGAACCGCGACGACGGCGCGCTGGACGAGCTTGTCTTCCAGCGCGGGAACCCCGAGCGGCCGCTGCCGCCCGTCCGCCTTCGGGATGTACGCTCTCCGGACCGGCTTCGCTCGGTACGCCCCTCGCTTGAGCCGTCCGGCCAGGTCCTGGAGATGCTCTTCCAGCCCCTGTCCGTAGTGCTCCCACGTCACGCCATCGACGCCCGCCGCCGCGTCTCGCTTCAGCGCGTGGTACGCGGTGCGCAACCGCTCGATGTCGTAGACGTGGTGCAGGAGCGCCGTGAACCGCTGCTTCCTGTCCCGTTCGGCTGCTTGGCGCACCCGCTCGAGCGCGCTCGGCGCGCCTGCCCGGCCCGGTGTCCGGAGCGCGATACGCTCAGGCGAGTTCCCCTTGGCCAGCCCCCTTCCCTCCCCCGCCTCCGCGGCCGGCTCCTCGGCCTTGTTCGGCGGCTTCCCCGGTACTACGGGGCTGTCCGACTTCCCGCGCTCGTCCATCATCGGCGTGTGTCCTTGGACTTCCCGATGCGGTCTGCGGCCCCCTCGGCCACAGACGAAGCGGGATCTCCCGGTTCCCGTTCGCGGTGCTTGAGTACGTGCGCAGGGTCTCTGACCGCGCAGGGTCCGTCGGCGCCTCGCGATATCGGCACCGCCGATGTGGCCTTCCGCCTTCCTCCACGGCGTCGGCACCCCGGAGTGAGTCATGGATTTCGCGGCTCAATACCCGGCCCGTATCTCCCCCTGTCAACGCTTCGCGGCCGCCCTTACGAGCGCCTACGCATGACTCGGGGCCGGCGTGGCTCGCTACGCCTTCGCCGTATGACGCTTTCATTCACTGCACCGCGCCGGTGTGACCGGCGCACGGAGGACCCCATGAATCGCATTGTTCACCTGGCGCTCAAGGTCGAGGATCTTGAAAAGACGACGGAGTTCTACCAGAGGGTCTTCGGCTTCCGGGAGGTGGAGACCCGCAGGACACGGGACCACCTATCGCGCCACCTCACGGACGGTGCGATCGACTTCACGCTCATCAAGTACGACGCGGGCACGACGTCCAAGGAGTCGCAGGCTTCGGGCGAAGGCCCGTGCATCCACCACTTTGCCATCGAGGTGGACGACGTCGGCAAATACGCCACTGAGATCAGGAAGCACGGCTGCGAGATCATCAGCGATCCGGGTGTCATCCCGATCAAGTTTCGCGCCCCCGGAGGCACCGTGGCTGAGATCGTGGCGGTCGGGCGTTTCACCGCCCCTACCGCCACTCGTCGACGGAGACGGTCTTCTGGTAGGTACAGCCCATGATGCGCCAGTAGCCGTTGGTCTCGCCGCCGACGACCACGACGTGGATGTCCTCGCGCCGGAACATCGGGATCAGCTCGTCGGGGGCGGCCTTGAGCTTTGAGGCCCACGGCTCCTCGCCGAAGGTGGCACGCGGGTAGATGTAGTTCTGGACGAGCTGATAGTCCCAGTACTCGCCGGCGGGCATGCGGGCCGTGTCGTAGAGCCAGTCGATGAGCGCGTCCATCTTCAGGAACCCGCCCCGGTCGATGAACTGCCGGGCCGTGATGGGATCGAGCAGAAGGGTCGGTGGAGTGTGGGGGTCCATGCCGCGCAGCATGTTGCCGACGTGCTCGCGCCAGTGCCGCTCCCGCAGCCCGAGCGTGAAGGCGGTCGAGCGGCAGCCGGTGAAAACGCTCACGGCGCTGTCGGTCCGACGGAAGCCGTGCTGGACGTGAAAGGGCTCCCACGGGCTCCGCTCCTCGTTCTCGGCGAAGGTGACGCTGTTGTAGGCGTAGTTGTTGCCCTGGGAGCCCATGTAGGTGAGCCCGGGTACCGAACCGCCTTGGAGATTTTGGGAGAGGAGGCCGTAGGCGCGGCCGATGGTGGCGTTGGCGTGGTTGTAGGGCGCCAGGGCGCCGGTGCCGGCGTTCATCCCCAGCTCGTGGCGGACCGGCCCGTTAACGACGGCCATGGCCGCCATGGAGCTGGTCGTGCTGCCCCGCGCGCTCACGCCGGTGGCCGCCAGCGCCAGGATCACGGGGAAGTACTCCGGCCTCGCCCCCGCCATCACCGCGTTCACCGCGACCTTCTCGACCGTGTACTCCCAGGCCTCGCGGAAGTGGGTCGGCCGCATGCGCCCGACGATCTCGTTGGGCTTACGGCGCGTCCCCGCCAACATGGCCGCCACGCGCTCTTCGCTCGGGAGAACGATCGGTAGACAGTCCGTCCAGTGGTTGTCGAGGAACAGGCGGTGGAGATTCTCCTCGGTGTCAGGCTCGACGAGCCGCGGCGTGGACCGGTCGAACTCGGCGGGGCCGAGGTCTCCGTCGTCGAACGGCCGCGTGAGCCCTTCGACGACCTCCAGCATGACCTGGCGGCCGGTGAGGGGATCGTTGCCGTCGACGTAGGCGCGCAGCTCGCGGGCCGACTTGCCCATGACGGGTTGGGGGACGAAGACCTGCCGCAGCCTGCCCATCCCGTTGGTGGCGGCGACCGAGTGGACCACGCGGTCGAACTTGTCGGTGTGGAGGGCCACGGTGGGGACGCCGTACTTCGACTCGATCGTCATCGCGTGCGCGGCGACCGCCGGCGCGCAGGTGCTTCAGTGGCCGACGCCGACGATCGCGGCGTCTCCCCTCGCCTTGATCTCCTCCCAGGTGGCCGGGTCGTCGTTGAGGTAGACACTCGAGATCGGCTTGAAGATCGTCCGGACGCCGGGCATGTGTTCGGCGAACCATGCCTGCATCTGCTTGAGGAAGACGTCCGAGTCGTCGAAGCGGCAGTCGACCAGGTAGACCGTCTTGCCCTCGAGCGTGGGCAGTCGCGGCGCCAGCTCCTTGCGGGTCACCTTCGGCGGAAAGCCCGCCGGGTTCAGGACCGTGATCTTGGCTTTCATCTCCGACCCTCCCTGCTATTCGGCCAGCCACACCGTATCGAGCTGATTGTTGAGGTAGTGGCTGGGGGTGAGCGTGTAGAGGTAGTGCGCCTCCTCGTCGAGCAGGCGCCGCTCGAAGTCCCGCACCCAGCGGCGGCGCTCCTCGGGGTCGATGGCCCGGCTCTGCTTCATATAGGCCGTGACGGGGGCGCCGGCCGCATCGCCGGCGCCCCGTGGTGTTGGAGACGCGCTACTGGAGCGGCGAGAAGGCGGCGGGCAGAAGAATCTTGTTCTCCTGCGTCAGCAAGCGATCGGGCGAGCCCGGCGGCGGCCAGACGCCCTTCTTCCTGGCCTCGTCTCGCACCTGGGCGCGCTGATCGAGGCTCGAGTAGGCCCAGACGTGAACGAACCCGTTGGCCTTACCGAACTCGACGCCGCCCGCGAGGACGATGGGCGAGAGCTTCATGCGCTCGGGGACCTTCGCCTCCCAGCCCTTGGCCACCTCGGCGAGCATGCCGGGCTTCAGCGTGTAGTAGCGCAGCTCGAAGATCGGCCCGACCTTGCCCGGGCGGGCCTCGGGCACGAACGGGAACGGCACCACGATCTCGGACCGCATGGCGCGGACGAACTCGCCGATCTTGGGCGGCCAGTTCGGGTCCTTCGCCGCCTCACCCCGGATGCGCGCCCGCTCGACGAGGTCCCGGTACCCCCAGACGTGGACGATCTCGTTGAGCGGCCCGATCTCCGTGTGCCAGAAGGCCGTCAGCTCGGAGTACTTCTTGCGGTACTCGTAGGCCTCGCCGAAGCGCTTCTCGACCTCGGCCAGGCTGCCAGCGGCGATGCGGTAGGTCCGGATCTCGTAGATCATGCTCGGCTCCTTTCGGCGGTGCGAGGTGCGCGCGTAGTATACAGTGCGCCAACAGCTAGACATACTCCTGAATGACCTGAAGGCTGGCCGGGAAAAAAAGATCCTCGATCTTCGGCGCCTGTTTGATCATTCCTTGATCGGACTCGTAGCGGAGGACGGCCTCCAACGCTTTGCGATTGTCTTCAAGATTGTAGGGCCAGGGGTCGGGACCGAACACGGCTTCTTGCTCCCGCAGAAGTTCTTTCACCCATACCAAAGCAAGATAGCGTGGGTCGTTCATGCGCTCGTAGCAGACCGCTTTGGATCTCTGAAAAGCCTGCAGAAGACTCACGGCAACCCAGGGGTCCTTCTCTACGATGGCGTTCTTGATCACGACGGTATGCATGATCGGAAAGATCCCGCTCTTCCGGTAATAGTCGACTTCGGCTTCCTTGGGATTCGGGAAGAGAAGGCCGACCTGGGGAGAACCGCTTCTGATCGACGGGAGGGTCTCGGGGTACACAGCCCCTTCCAGCTCGCCGTCCACGAGCATCTGATCGATGTTCCGGCCGGGGGGGACGCGATGGACTCTCATCCACGTGGCCGGCTCGAAGGGGATGTCCTCGTCTTCCTGACACCACCACGCGATGCTCCTGAGATCCACCCCGTAGTGGTCTTGTAAAATACCGCGCATCCACAGGCCCGCTGAGTTCTGCAATGTGTCCAGACCGACTCTCCTCCCGTTGAGATCCGCCGGCTTCTCGATTCCGCAATTCATCCGCTTCACCACGTACCCATGGCGAAAGCGTCGATGGGGGAAAACCGGGATCGCGGTCAAGGCTCGTCCTTGGTCGCGAGCCACCAGATATGCCGCCAGCGATAGCTCGCACACGTCGAACTCCTCGTGCCTCAGCATTCGCCCGTGTCTTTCGTTTGACACCATGGTCAGAACGTTGAGATCGACGCCCGCAGACGTCACCACGCCCTCGATCAAGGGCCTCAGCAGATCGTAGTGGCCACACGCCAGGCTGAGCTTCAGGCGCGACATTCACGTCCTCCCTGCACGTCGGGGCTCCCTATCCTACTTGATTCATGCTACAAGGGTCCCGTCAGATGGCCGAGAAGGAGCTGGGCTGCGTCGCGGCGGCCGCGCTCAGGTTGGGCGTGGCCGGTCTCATCGCTGGACTCTCCACCGCGATGGGCCCGCCTCTGGCCAAGGCCGCCTCGCCGACCAAACTGGCAGTCGGCCAGGCCTTCGTGGCGCCCGCCGCCGCCGGCTTCTGGGTCGGCCGGGATCGCGGGACGTTCGCCCGGTACGGCCTCGACGTCGACATCACCAACATCCAGGGCTCCACCCAGGCGGTGCAGGCGCTGCTGGCCGGGTCGTCCCAGGTGATGCTGGGAGCGCCGGCCCAGGGGCTCCTGGCGGCCGCCGCTGGCACCGACCTGATCTCCATCGCCAGCCTGGGGCCTCAGATGCCCTATCTCCTGGTGGCCAGACCCGAGCTCCGCTCGCCGGCCGACCTCAAGGGCAAGAAGCTCGGCGTTTCCTCCGTCGGCCCCTCGAGCGATCGGGTTGCCCAGCTCCTCGCGCTCAAGCAATTGAACCTGGACCCGAAACGGGACGGCATCAGCTTCATCGTGACCGGCACCCAGGCGCAGCGCGTGCAGGCGCTGGCGGCGGGGCGCGTCGACGCGACGGCCCTCGACTCGCTGCAGCGAGCTCTCGCCGAACGCCTCGGGATGGCCGTGCTGAGCGACCTCGGGAAGCTCGAGATCCCGTGGGATCACGATGTCGTCCTTCTCTCGCGGCAATTTGCCAAAAGCAACCCCGAGGTGGTGGAGGCGCTCCTCAAAGGACTGCTGGAGGCCAACGCCTTCATCCTGAACACGGCGAACAAGCAGGCCGTGCTGCCTATTCTGGCCAGGCAGCTCAAGCTGGATCGGCCGGAGGACCTCGAGCTCGCGTACACTCTGACCACCTCGCTCTACGTCGTCAAGAAGCCGTACCCTTCGATCCAGGCCGCCCGAGCCCTCATCGAGGCCCTCCGCTCGGAGTTCCCGCAGCTCTCGCAGGTGTCCCTCGAGGCGCACATCGATCCGAGCTTCCTCAGGAAGCTGGATGAGAGCGGGTTCATCGACCAGCTCTATCGGTAAGAACGTGGCCAACCGCACCGGCTTCCGCGTCGTGGGAACCTCCGTCCCCCGGGTCGACGCGGTAGAGAAGGTGACCGGGCGGGCCAGGTATACGGGCGACATCGTGCTGCCCGGGATGCTCCACGGAAAGGTCCTCCGGTCTCCGCACCCGCACGCCCGGATTCGCGCGATCGACGCGCGCCGCGCTGAACAGGTTCCGGGGGTGGTCGCCGTGTTGACCCGGGACGATCTGAAGGACATCGATCCCTATTACGGCCCGGTCGTGCAGGACCGACCCCTCCTGGCGCTCGACCGGGTCCGCTATGCCGGAGACCCGGTCGCGGCGGTGGCGGCCGAGAGCGAGGCGACTGCCGAACAGGCCGCGTCCCGCATTCTGGTGGAGTACGAAGAACTGCCGGCGGCGGTCGGCGTCGCTGCGGCGCTGGCCCCCGGCGCTCCTCGCATCCACGAGGGACCGCACCGAGCCGGGGAAGAGCGCCTGTCGGTGAAACCCATCCCCGGAACGAACATCTGCCACCACGAGCGGCTGGTCCGAGGGGATGTCGAGCGGGGATTCGCCGAGGCCGATCTGGTCGTCGAGGACACCTTCACGTTCCCGATGGTGTACCACTACGCGCTCGAGCCGCACACCGTCGTGGCCCACTGGGACAAGGACGCCCTGACCGTCTGGGCGTCGGCCCAGCACCCGTTCCTGGTTCGAGGCGAACTGGCCCGGATCTTCCGGCTTCCCCTGGCCAGGGTGCGGATGATCATTCCGTTCGTGGGCGGAGGCTTCGGCAGCAAGTCCTACACGAAGATCGAGCCGCTGGTGGCCGCGCTGGCCCGGAAGGCGGGGCGCCCCGTGCGCGTCGCCCAGAGCGTCAGCGAGTCCATGCACACGACCAGGCGTCACTCCGTCACCTGCCGGATCAAGACCGGCGTCAAGCGCGACGGCACCCTTGTGGCCAAGGCCTGCGCGATCCACCTCGACACGGGCGCCTACGCCGACAACGGCCCCCAAGTCGCCAATCGCGCGGCCCAGCGAGTCATCGGCCCCTATCGGATCCCTCACCTCCAGATCGACGCCTACGCGGTCTACACCAACTCCGTCCCGGCGGGCTCCTTCCGTTCCATCGGAGCTCCCCAATCCATCTGGGCCTGTGAGTCGCAGATGGACATCATCGCCGAGCGCCTCGGAATCGATCCACTGGCGCTGCGCCTGAAGAACGTCCTCAAGCGCGGAGAGCTGGTCAGGACCGGGATGAAGCCGCTCGATGGGGACATCTCGGTCGGGCTCCGGAAGACGGCCGAGGCTCTGGGATGGCGCCGGCGCCCGGGAGCAGACGGACGCGGACTCGGACTCGCTTGCGGCTTCATGAACGCCGGAGCCTTCCCGGTTTCGATCGCCATCGTGCGGCTGCACGCCGACGGTAGTGCGACGCTCCTCGTCGGCACGACCGAGATCGGCCAGGGCGCGCGCACGGTGCTCTCGCAGATCGCGGCCGAGGAGCTGGCCCTTCCTCTCTCGGAGGTCACGGTGGCCCGCGGCGATACCGACGCCATGCCCTTCGATCGGTCCACCGGGTCGAGCCGCTCGACCACGCTCATGGGCCTGGCCGTCCAGCGCGCGGCCCGGGAGGTCCGAGATCAGCTCGTGAAGATCGGCGCCAAGCTTCTCCGGGCCCCGACCAGGGCCATCGAGGTCCGCAACGGCACGCTCTCGGCCGGACGGCGGAAGGTGATGAGCTACGCCGACGTCATCGCCGGCCATTTCGGGCTTCCCGGCGGCGAGCTGGTGGGGCGGGGCTACGTGCGGCCGCCCGGAGGGAAGCCGGTGAATCCCGTGTTCTGGGAGATCGGAATCGGCGGGGCCGACGTCGAGGTGGATCGCGAGACCGGCCAACTGACGATCCGTCGCTACGTGTCCGCCGCCGACGTGGGGAAGGCGATCAATCCCAGGGAGTGCGAGGGGCAGGACGAAGGGGCGGCCATGATGGGACTCGGCCACACCCTCTTCGAGGCGATCCGTTACGAGGACGACCAGATCGTCAACCCCAACCTGATCGACTATCGCGTTCCTCTCTTCACCGACCTCCCCGAGGAGTTCGTCGCGCTGCTGGTCGAGAACGGGGACGGCCCCGGGCCGTACGGCGCCAAGGGAATGGGGGAAGGCGGCATCGTCGGCGTCTCGCCCGCGGTGGCCAACGCGCTGGCCCGGGCCACCGGAGTCCGGGTGCGCGACCTTCCGCTCACGCCCGAGCGGGTGTGGCGGGCCCTCCGCCAGAGCGATGGAAGCAAGGAGAATCACGGTGACCGACTATCGAGCGATTGAGCAACGGATCTCTCAGGCTCTGGGGCTGACCGGCCGCCGGAAGGACATCACCACGCGGAGTGAGGGGAAGACCCGATGATCATCGATCTGGATTCTCACCTGCGGGAAGGCTACCTCCTGGACGAGGTGTACCGGCTCGAGGGACCGTACGCCAGGTACACGCCGGTGAAGGCGGGGAACGGGCGCCATCACCAGACACGCTTCATCCACGCCCTCGAGATCGGCGACCCCAGGGCTCGCGTGTGCTTCAAGCACCCGTACATGTACGATCCCACGTTCGACCCCGAGCTGGCCGAGCGCCAGGCCGGGGGCTACGACATGGAGCGGAGGCGGGAGGACGTCCGCAAGGAAGGCATCGAGAAGCAGGTGATCTTCCCGACCGGCATCGGCATCCCCACCAGGAACGTGGGTGGCCTGGGTGTCGCACTGTGCCGCGCCTACAACGACTGGGTGCGGAACCTCGTCAGGGGCTACGAAGATCTGTTCTTGCCGGTGGCCATGGCTCCGGCCGGCTGTCCGGACGAGATGGCCAGCGAGCTCCGGCGATGCATCACGGAGCTCGGCATGAAGGCCGGGCACCTGGTCGCCTACTGCGGGCCCCGCAACCTGGACGACCCGGTGTTCTATCCGTACTACGAGAGCGCCCAGGAGCTCGGGGTGCCGCTCTTCTGCCATCCGAACAGCGACGGCGACCTCACCGATCGGTTCGACAGCTTCTTCAAGCTCCACGTCCTGGGCCGCCCCCTGAACTGCACCGCCGCCCTCGTCGCGCTGGTGCTGGGCGGGATCCTCGAGAAGTTTCCCAGGCTCAAGGTCGTCTTCTTCGAGTGTAGCGCCGAGTGGATCCTCTACTGGATGCACCGCATGGACGATGACTACGAGTGGGCCCGGAAGCTCCCGACCCTGACCGGGGCCGACCGGATCACGATGCCGCCGTCCGCATACGTCAAGCGGAACTGCTACGTGACCTGTGAGGCCGACGAGACGCTGCTGCCGGTCGCGATCAGAGAGATCGGGGCCGACCACATCTGTCTGGCGACCGACTACCCGCACTTCGATTCCGAGTACCCGCACACGGTCGCGGGCATTGCGAAGCGGTCGGACGTCACCAGCCGGGACAAGAGGCTGATTCTCGGGGAGAACGCTGCCCGGTTGCTCGGGCTCTAGCGCCATGGTCCGCGTATCTGCGGTTCTCCTGATCCTGCTGGGTCTGCTCCCCGGCCTGGCGCCGGCGCAGACCCGGGAGGCGACGCTCCAAGCGATCGCCAGGCTCCGGGGAGGCGAGCGAGAGGCCAAACTCCTCGGCGGCGCGCGAAAGGAAGGGGGGCTCGTCTGGTACTCGAGCGCCGACGCGGACGACGCGCTCGCGCTGACCCAGAAGTTCCAGGAGCAGTACCCCTTCCTGAGAGTCGAGCACTTCCGCGCCCCCAGCGAGAAGGTGCTGCAGCGCATCCTGATGGAGTCGCGGGCGAAAGCCTTCAAGGCCGACGTCATCTCCCTGCCGGAGATCGAGCTGAACATCCTGACCAAGCAGAATCTCGTGTCCCGCTACGAGTCGCCGGAACAGGATGCCTACCCGCTCGAGATGAAGGATCCTCGCGGCTACTGGAACGGCATGTACATCTCGGCGTGGGTTCTCGCCTACAACACGAAGCTCGTCCCCCGCGAGGCGGCGCCCAGGACGTACCGGGACCTCCTCGATCCTCGCTGGAAGGGGGGGATCGCCCTGGATACCGAGGCCTTCTCCTGGTTTGCCACGTCGCTCCGGTATCTGGACAAGCGCGACGGGCGGGACGCCGCCCTGGAGTATTTCAAGAAGCTCGCGCGCCAGGAGATCCAGTTCCGGAAGGGGCATTCCCTCATCGCCCAGCTCCTGGCGGCGGGCGAGTTCCCCCTGGCCGCCGAGCTGCAGGTGCACGCCGTGGAGCGGCTGAAGGCCCACGGAGCGCCGGTCGACTGGACCGCCCTCGACGGGGTGATCCCGGTCCACAGGATCGGCATCGCTCTCACCAGTACGGGGAGCCGCCCGCATGCGGCCGCGTTGTTCTACGACTTCATCCTTTCCCGCACCGGGATGGAAACGATCAAGCGGCGGCATCGCGTTCCGACACGGCCGGACGTGACCGTCCCCTATCTTCAGCCCTACCGGCTCCTGCCGTTCGAGGCCCGGGCCATGGACGAGTTCGACGGCTACGTCTCGTTGTTCCGGGAGATCTTCAAGCCGGGCGGCTGAGCGATGCCATCCGTGAAGGCATCTCTGCTCTGTGTCCTCGGTCTTGCCGTCGCCTTCGCCCGGCCGCCCAGCCTCGACGCCGTCACCGGAGAAACGCGACCACGATCGCGATCGGCCGGGCGGGATAGGGCTCCCGGCGCCGCGGCCTACTGGTAGATCTCGTTGAACCGCGTCTTGAGGCTCTTGGACTCCTTCTCGATCTGGTCGTAGTCGACGGTCATGAGCTCAACGCTCCTGTGAAACCCGGACACTGCCACCGCCAGGCTCGGCGCGCCGAAGCACCGCCTCGTCAACCGATGAGGCGCCCGCCCATGACGCGAATGGTGTCGCCGGTGACGTAGGCGGAGGCGTCGGAGGCGAGGAACAGGCAGGCCTCCGCGATCTCCTCGGGCCGGCCGAGCCGGCCGAGCGGGATCTCCTTGAGCTGCGTCGGCGCGCCCGGCGGCGCCTGGCGCCACTCCGGATACCACTCGGCATAGCGCCGCTCGGTGTCGATGAAGCCGGGGACCACCATGTTGGCGCGGATGCCGAACGGCCCCAGCTCGGCGGCCAGCGCCCGCACCAGGCCCAGCAGCCCGGTCTTGGCCGTCGTGACGGCAGCCGTGTTGGGCCGCCCGGTCACGCTGGACATGCCGCCGAGCGCGATGATGCTGCCCCGCCCACGCTCCTTCATCGCCGGCACCACCGCGCGGGCCAGGTAGAACGCCGAGTGGAGGTTAACGGCGAGCACGCGGTGCCAGTCGTCGAGCGAAGTCTCGGTGAGGGCCTTGTGCGGCCGGACCGCCGCGTTGCAGACGAGCACGTCGATGGCCCCCAGCTCGGTGAGGGCCTGGGCGACCATCGCCGCCACGGCGGCGGCGTCGGCGATGTCGGCCAGCAGAGGGAGGGCCCGCACGCCGGCCTTCCGGCACTCGGCAGCGACGGCCTCCAGCTCCTCGCGGTTGACGCGGGTGTTCAGCGCGAGGTCCGCACCCTCGGCGGCGAACGCCAGCGCGATGGCCCGGCCGATGTTGCGGCTGGCGCCGGTGATGAGCGCGGTCTTTCCCTTGAGCCTCATGCACGTTGTCCTCGCCGAGAGAGGTTCAGTCTTTCTTGAGACGCACTTCTTCCAGGGGCGCCGACCAGGGCCAGGGGTTGATGAGCATCAGCGCGGGCTCCGCCACCCGCCGCCCCACCCCGCTCGGCCAGATGTATTCATAGATGGGCCCGAACCTCACCCGCTCCTGGAGCAACCGCTGGATCTGGTGCAGCATCGCCTCGCGCTTCTTCCGGTCGGTCTCCCGGGCCTGCTGCTTGTACAGGTCGTCGATGTCGGGGTAGCCGCCATAGGCGTAGGCCCCGTCACTGGGCACGACTTCCGACATCCGCGAGGCGGCGTTGCCATAGAGCGCGCTGGTGCAGACACACAGCCCCTTCAGCTTCTTCGTCCCCAGCGCCGAGAAGTACGCCGCGCGCTCCATCGGCCGCATCTTCATCTTGATCCCGACGGCCCGCAGATACCCGACGATCGCTTCCCCCAGCGAGAAATACGGCGGCAGCTGATGCAGCTCCCCGGCATCGAAGCCGTTGGGATAGCCCGCCTCGGCCAGCAACTGTTTCGCCTTCGCGGGGTCGTACGGATAGGGCTCGAAGGGCAGCGCAAACTCGAACTGGGGGGGAATGAAGCTCCCGGCGGGCTTGGAGGCGCCCAGCGTCTCCGCCTCGCTCAGCGCGCGGCGATCGAGGGCGTAGTTGGCGGCCAGCCGCACCCGCTTGTCGTGCCAGGGAGACTTGGGATCCCACTGATCGAGAAAGTCCAGGAAGAAGACCGCGATCCCTCCGGAGAAGGCGAGCTTGAGCGCGGGATCGCGCCTCACCTCCTCGGCTTGGGGGACATCCAGCAGGTAGGCGATGTCGACCTCCCCCCTCTTCAGCATCGCCATTCGCGTCGTGGACTCGGGGACGCTCTTGAACACGAGCCGCTTCACCGAGGGCACCTTGCGCCAGTAGCCCTCGAAGGCCTCCATGACCAGGTCGACGCCCGGCGTGTGACTCACGAACTTGTACGGCCCCAGCCCGACGGGATGCCTCTTGAAGCCCTCGTTGCCCACCTGCTCGACGTATTTCTTGGGCACGACCCAGCCGGCCCCGGACACGAGGGTCCCGTAGAAGGTCATGAAGTCGGGCCAGGGGTCGTGCAGATGGAAGCGCACCCGGTGGGAACCGACCACCTCCACCTCCCGGACCTTCTCGTGGAGGATCTTGCCCTTGGAGCGCTGAAAGCTGAACTTCACGTCGTCGGCGGTGAAGGGATCGCCGTTGTGGAATTTGAGCCCCTCGCGCAGCTTGAACTCGTAGACCCGCTGATCCGCGCTCATCGTCCAGGATTCCGCCAGGCTCGGCGCCATCGGGTTTCCGGGCATGGGCTTGACGAGCGCGTCATGGAGGGCCAGCAGCACCCAGAACGGCGTGATCTGGCCCACCACCTCTCCCGGATCGAACCACAGGGGGGACAGGGTCACGTAGAGCGCCCAGCGTATCTCTCCTTCCGGCTTGGGCTGGGAAGCCGCTGGTTCGAAGACACCGCCCCCGAGCAGGGCGCACCACAACAACACGAACCCGAGTGCAAGGCTCCGTCGGCTCATGGCTTCCCTCCGGCTTCAGCCAGCGCGGTGAGGTGCTTCATGACCTCGGCGGTGAAGAGGTCGATCGACGACGACGCCTCGGCCTCGCTCATGTTGCCGAACATCATCCGGCAGGCCAGATAGGTGCATCCGCTCGCGGCGACCTGACGCTCGATCTCCTCGCGCACCCGGGCCGGCGTGCCCACGATGGCGAGGCCGCGCTGGCGGGCCTCGTCGAAATCTCGGGCGAAGCGGATGGGAATGGAGCCGAAGTCGCGCCAGAGCTTGGTGAGGTTCGCGTACCACACGGCATAGTTGGGCCGAACGAGCGCCTCGGCCTGGGCCTCGGTGGGCGCCAGCACGACATGGCGTGACATGCCGAGCTTCGGCAGCGGCGCCTCGCCGTGCTTGCGCTGCCAGACCTCGCGATAGCGCTCGAACAGGGGCTTCGACCCTTCGCAGGTCTGGTTGGTGATGACGTGCACCTTGTTGGTCGCCGCCCACTCCACGCCCTCGAGGTGGCCGAGGCCGTACCAGAGCGGCGGGTGCGGCCGCTGGAACGGCCGGAGCACCATCGGCACCTTGCGGTAGGTGTAGCGGGGCCCGCGGTGGTCGAGCACCTCGCTGGTCAACCCCTGCAGGATGACCTCGAGCGCCTCCCGGTAGATCTCCTCGGTCTCCAGGTGGTGCAGGTCGAAGTACGCGATCTCGTATGAGCCGGAGCGGGTCGTAGAGCGGCAGGCAGTACACGCACGGCCCCAGGCGGATGCGCCGGGTCCGCTGGGTGGCGGCGGCCAGGAAGACGCCGGGCGCCGGCGCCAGCCCCAGCGGCGTGGCGTGGTGCTCGGCCAGGTGATAGGAGTAGAACCCGGCGGCGTCGTACCGCTCCAGCAGGCGCAGGCGGCTCTCGTAGAACTCGTCGAGCGGCACCTCGCGACGGTCGAGATGATCGAAGATCCCCAGGTCCATGGGTCAGTCGGCCATCGACAGGGCGGCGCGAGAGAGGCGAAGGCCGTCGCCACCGCGCTGCATCCAGTCGGCCTCCCGGAACGCCTCGGAGATGTCCTCGAGCGGGAAGACGTGGGAGACCAGGCGCTCGAAGGGAAAGCGCCCGAGGTTGCGGCGCAGGAAGCCGAGCGCCCGGGCCAGCGCCCACGGCGAGTAGTTGGAGGCGGCCACCAGCCGCGCGTTGCCGCGGACGAGGGCCGTCGCGTCGTAGGAAAAGACGTTGCCGGGCGCGATGGACCCGATCTCGAGGTAGCAGCCGCCGCCCCGCAGCATCCGGAGGCCCTCGGGCACGACCTCCGGGTAGCCGACGAAGTCCGCCACGACGTCGGCCCCGAAGCCGCCGGTCAGGTCCATGACGGCCTCGATGCGGCGCTCGGGCGTCGGCAGATCGGCCAGGCTCAATGTGTGGTCGGCGCCGAAGGCGCGCGCCAGCTCCAGGCGCGAGGCCACGCGGTCCAGCACGATGACACGGTCGGCGCCCGTGTCGCGGGCCACGGCCACGGCGTTGAGGCCGAGCCCCCCGGCGCCCTGAATCACCAGCGTGTCACCGGGGCGCAGGCCGGCGCGGGCGAGCCCGTAGATCACCTGGGCCAGGGCGCAGTTGGCCGGGGTCGCGACGTCGTCGGAGACCTCGTCGGGGATCCGGAACAGGAAGCCGCCGGGGCGGAGATAGTAGTAGTCGCCGTAGGCGTTGTTGAAGAAGGGCCGGGTCCCGGCCACGCGGGACGGGCGCGCCTTGCGGGGGCAACTCCCCACCTCGTCCCGCAGGCACACCGGGCAGCGGCCGCACGGGAAGAAGTAGAGGAAGGTCATCCGGTCGCCCTCACGGAGCGGCTGGCCGGCCGAGTCCACCGTGACGCCCTCACCGAGACGCTCCACGCGTCCGCACATCTCGTGGCCGAAGGTGAGGTCGCGCGGCGGTGAGCCGTAGACCTCCTTCATCTCGCCGCGCCAGATATGGAGGTCGGAGCCACAGACGCCGGCGCGCGTCAGCCGGACCAGGATCGCGCCGGGCTCGGGGTCCGGCACCGGGTATTCGCGCAGCTCGAAGTCACCGCCGTAGGCTTTGAGCACCGCGACCCGTCCCTTCATGCCGGCACCCCCGTCGCGCCAGGGAGAATAGGCTGTGGATCTTGCCTTGTCCAGCCGCCGTCGGCCGTGTCCTCGAGGAGGTTCGGCACCGCCCGACCTTCACCGTTGCCGACGTCGTCGGGTTGGATCCGACTCAGGCGGTGCGTGATCGAGAGCGGTGTGCTCTGCGCACCGACGAATCGCGCGGCCCTGACCAGACGCCCGAGCTGCAGAGCAACTCTGGTGCGCCCACCATGGTGAGCGCACCAGAGTCAAGAATCCGTACGCTCACCGTCGAGCCTGACGCCACGATGTCACTCGTGCGTTCCGCTTGGACCCCGTTGATCGGTTCTCCGCGCCTCTCGAGTCTCCGTGATTTCCAGATATTCACGCGCCCTGACTCGGACGCAGCCGCTGCCTGGCATCCGCCGTGCACTAGTTCTGTCGCAGAGGGAAGACCTCTTCCCGATAAGGGCAAACCCGTCGCGAGGCGGGGACGCAAAGCCACGGGTCAGGCGGAAGGCCTGACAGCCGGGCTGCCGAAGGAGGGGGATGCAGCCTCCCCGGGACATGGTGGTCTTCCGCGAAGGGGGACCATATGTTTCCGGGAACCGGGTGGGCGGTTCGGCAGGCGTGCGCGGTGCTCCTGGCCGCATCGCTCACCACACCTGCCCTGGCCCAATCACTCCCGAGCGTCACCGTGAGCGCGTCGCAAGCGTCGCCGGTGAGCGGAGCGGTGACGTTGACGGCGATCGTCTCCGCCACGACGGGGCTGACCGGGGTGCAGTTCAAGCTAGACAGCTACGTGCTCGAAGCCCTGGTGACCGTGTCCCCGTATCAAATCACGTGGAGCGCGGCGAGCACCGCCAATGGCGGCCATACCATCACCGCCGAAGTCCGGTACAGCGATGGGAGCGTCGTGGCCTCAGCCCCCCTGGCCCTGAGCGTCGCGAACCCTGAGACGTTCAATCGGCTTCTCTACGCGGACGCCACCGGGGGCAATGATGCCAACAGCGGGCTGAGCCTCACGAGCGCCTGGCGAACCTTGGCCCAGGCCAACGCCGCGGTCCAGCCGGGAGATACCGTGTATCTCAAAGGGACCTTTTCGGGCCAGTCCCTCCGTCCCGCGGTGAGCGGGACCGCCGCCAAGCCGATCACCTTCAAGAATGCGAGCGGGCAAACGGCGGTGATTGACGTCGGGGACGTGAGCGGCACCACGGCCTGGCTGCAGGGGGCGTATATCATCCTGGATGGCCTCACCATTACCAATGGCACGTATTTTTCCGTCTATCTCGACGGGGGCAATCATAATGTCTTGAGAAACAGTACGCTGAACGCCACCGCCGTCTATATCACCGCCAGCAACGATAATCTGATCGAGGGGAACACGATTACCAATTTCGGCAGCGAGGCGACCAATACGGGCGATTCCCTGGTGCTCGTCTATGGGGCGAGCCGCAACCGGATTCTCTCCAACACGATGCGCAACGCCGGGCACGCGCTGATCGGCATCGGCAACCAGGGGACGACGGAGGTGGGCGACAACGTGGTGGCCCACAACGTGCTG
>MNEF01000094.1 GCA_001917535.1 Candidatus Rokubacteria bacterium 13_1_40CM_69_27 | reverse complement strand
CACTGGCCGGCGGCGTTCGCGGTGGCCAGGAGCAGAAACGGCGAGCGGGCGATGAAGGCGCGGCAGTGCGCGTCGAGCATCGGCAGCTGTTTCTTGAGGGCGAGTTCGCCCGGCAGCCCCACGATCGCGCGCAGCTCCCGGTCGGAGGCCACGATCTGACGGAACGGGTGCGTCGTCACTCGGCGATCCCCCCTCGTCTCGGATCAGGTCAGCTCCGGGCGGCAAACCGCGCGGAAGTTGCACCACTTGCAGATGCGGAGATCCTCAGTGCGCTCGAAGTCGGTGATGACGGCGATGTTGGCCTCCGGATCGGCGAGGTACGCCCTCATCGAGCGGATGGAGAGCCGCAGCTGCTCCTTGACGGCCTCCAGGCGTTCGTCGTCCCAGCGATGCGGGGTGACGAGCGGCTCGCGCAGGTTGGCCTCGTAGAGGTCGACCTGGGCGGGCGCCACGCCCAGCACCTCCCGGGCGTACAGCGCGTAGCAGCCGAGCTGGAAGGCGGCGCCCTCGGCGGGGGCGCCCCCGGTCTTCCAGTCCACCAGGCCGAGGCGGCCCTCCGGCGTCCAGAAGCCGAAGTCCGGCGCCACCCACACCTGGGTGCTCTCGAAGTTGAAGACCTTCGACCAGTGCTCGATGGACCAGTGCTCGGGCGAGGTGCGGCGGATGGCGACCAGGAGCGGCAGCCGGAAGAAGTTGCGGAGGCAGGTGGCCACGTTCTGGCTCAGCGCCCGCCACGCCTCCGGCGAGAGCTCGACGCTGTACTCGTGCTCGAACAGCGCGACAGATTTGGGGTTGTCGCGGTAGCGGGCCGCCTTCGACGAGCGCCACTCGCCCCGCATACGCTCGATCACGTCGGCGATGAAGGGCTCGACCGGCACCGTCCGGCCGTTGCGCAGGCCCTGCAGGGCCAGCTCGATCGCGTCGTGGACGACGCGGCCGGCCCACTGCTGGCGCGACATGAGCTGCTTGAGGATGTAGAGACGGCGGACCTCCTCGGAGGCGGTCGCCTCCCAGCCGCCCCAGGATGCGTAGTAGTGATAGAAGTATTTCCGGCGACAGTCCTGGAAGGTGCCGTCGCGACTCCGCGACCAGGAGAACTCGTTCACCAGGTCGGCCATCCCCCGCATTCTACGTCTTCGGGTTTGTCGACTTGTCCCTCGTTTCCGACCCCAGACCGATCGACCGCAGATCCGTCGGCTTTTGGTCGGCGACCACGGCCGTGATCATCCACCACCTTGCCGATGAAGGTCCATTGTTTGTCCGGCTTGCCGGCGGATGGTGGCAGCGAGAAAAAGAGCCGCGCGCGCTGATCGACGATGGACGCGGTGAGGTATTTGCCGGTCAGGTCCATTACGGAGTCTAGCAGCAAGAGCCGCGCGGTCAAGCCACCGCGCGCCAGGTCGGGTTGCGCCTGGCCCCCCGACCTGCTAGCGTGAGGGCGCTGTGACACCGCAGTCGTTCACGATCGTCTGTCCGTGCTGCAAGGGCCGACTCACCATCGACCCCGAGCTGCAGGCCGTCATCGCCCACGAGCCCCCGCCGCCGAAGCGCGCGCTGGACGATCTCGGCTCCGCGCTGGATGCCCTCGGCGCGAAGGCCAAGGCGCGCGAGGAGCGCTTCCGCCAGCAGATGCAGGCCGAGGCGCAAAAGGGCAAGGTGCTCGACCGCAAGTTCCAGGAAGGCCTGAAGAAGGCCAAAGACACGCCCGACCCGCCGCGGAGACCGTTCGACTTCGACTAGGATGTCCGACGACCTGCTCGGCGACCTCCTGCGGCAGGTCAGCCGGAGCTTCTACCTCTCGCTCGCCATCCTGCCGGCCCGCCTGCGGGAGCCGATCGGCCTCGCGTATCTCCTGGCCCGCGCCGCCGACACCGTCGCCGATACGCGCCTGATCGCGCGCGCCGAGCGCATCGCCCATCTCGACACCCTCCGCCGCGCCTACGCCGGCACGGCAGCCGACGTCACCGCCGTGGCCCTCGCCGCCGCGCCTCACCAGTACGGCCCCGAGCGCCGGCTGCTCGAGCGCGTGGGGGAGGCGGTGGCGCGGCTGGAGCGCCTGCCGCCGGCGGACCGCGCGGCGGCGCGCTCCGTGCTGGCGACACTGACCTCGGGCATGCTCTTCGATATGACGCGTTTCCCGGGGGAGGACGCCGGGAGCCTGGCGGCGCTGGAGACGCTCGCCGAGCTCGATCAGTACACGTATCTCGTCGCCGGCTGCGTCGGCCCGTTCTGGACGGCGCTCCACGTCGCCCACCGTCCGCGTCTCAAGGGGTGGAATCTCGAGGAGATGAGCGCGCGCGGCGTACGGTTCGGCAAGGCGCTCCAGATGACGAACGTGCTGCGCGACGTGCCGCGCGACCTGAGGAACGGTCGGTGCTATCTCCCCGGCCGTGAGCTGGCGGTGCTCGGACTGAAGCCCCGCGATCTCCTCGACCCGTCAGCCACGCCGCGCGTCCGGCCGCTGGTCCACCGACTGCTCATCGCCGCCCTGGAGCATTACGCGGTCGCCTGGCAATACACGCTGGCCATCCCGCGTCTCGAGTGGCGGATGCGCCTGGCCTGTGCCTGGCCGCTGCTGATCGGCCTCGCCACGATCGAGAAGCTGGCCGCGCACTCCGACCCCCTGGCGGCGCCCGCGCCGATCAAGATCCCGCGCGCGCAGGTGCGCGCAATCCTCGCCCGCTCGCTGGTGATGGTGTGGTCGAACGACGTGCTGGCCGCCGAGGCCGCGCGGCGGCGCCGACGCATCGCCCTCTGAGGGGGGCGCGGCCACGCTCGGTGACGCCTGGCGCGGAGCCACGCCGCGCTGCCACTGCGCCACAGTGACTTCTATAGCACGAAAATTCCCTCTTGCGCCCGTGCGACGCGATGTGCACCGTAAAGCAGCGCAGCCTATTCATCCCGGAGAGGGAGGACACGATGGAGCGACCCTACGGCGACACGCAGTCCTGGATGCCGAGCACACCCCCACCCCCCAGCCCCCCGCGGCCGAGCCCCCCCCTGATGCCTCCATCGACTCCGAGCGTGCCGGCGGCGCCGAGGCCCGCGGCGCCGAAGGCGGCGAAGCCCAAGCCAAAAGCCAAGGCGAAGCCCAAGGCGAAGCGGAAGGCCAAGGGGAAGGCCAAGGCCAGCCGGAAGGGCAAGGCGAAGGCGCGGCGGCGCCGCTAATCGCGGACGGTGAGCTCCAGGAGGGTCGCTGGGTCAATCCTGGCTGCCCCCACCTGGGCCCCGAAGTGCAGATGCGGCCCCGTTGAGCGGCCGGTCGCCCCGACTGCCCCGATCGGCTGCCCGCGGCTCACGCGCTCGCCTTCCACGACCCTGGCGTCGTCCAGGTGGAAGTAGAGCGTATAGAGCCCCAGACCGTGGTCGAGCACGACCAGCCGCCCGGGGAAGAAGTAGTCGGCGACGAGCGCCACCCGTGCGTCATTGGTCGCCACCACCGGCGTGCCGCGGGGCGCGGCAAAGTCGATGCCGGCATGGGGTGACCGCGGCTGGCCGTTGATGATGCGGCGAGCCCCGAAGCCGCTCCCGGGTTCGGTGCCTCCGACGGGGCGCGTGAACCGACCCCGCCAGAGCCGCTCCGGCGTCACCATGCGGTAGAGGGTGCGCAGGCGCTCCGCCTCGGTGACCGCTCGACGCTCGGTCTCGGGGTCCAGGTCGACCATCGGCCGGGGCACGCTGAGCCGCTGCACGGGGAAGTCGCGCCGCTGCACGTGAATCCGGCCCTGCGCCGTCTGCGGCTCCTGTCCAGGCCGGAGCACCGCCAGCCGCCAGGTGTGGGAACCAGGCTTCGTCTCCAGATCGAACCCCACGACCGCGGCGTGACCGCCCGCGTAGGGAAAGAAGCGCAGGGGGTGCCCACCGACCGATCCCTCGAGAGTGGCGTCATCCGGGGCGCCCTGCACGGAAACCCAGCCGATATCGCCGACGTGCGGACGCGCCGGCTGCCAGGTTACCTTAAGGACGTGGGCGGCGGCGACCGCAGGACCGAAGGCGCCAGCCGCGAAGGGAAGGAGCGTGGCGAGGGCGACGAGCGCGCGGGCGGCCGTCACTCCGGTCGCTGCTGGCGGAGGAACTGCTCGATCTCCGCGACGAGCTCCGAGGCGGGCGGCAGATCGCTCTCCTCCCGACCCCGGCCTTCCTCCTCGTCGGCCTCCCGCGCCTCGAGCTTGGCCACGTAGTTGGCAATCTTCGTGTTCTGGGCGACGACCTCCGCCAGGTTCTGGTCGAACTGTCGGCCCGCCTCTTCCAGATCGCTCAGGTCCAGGCTGGCTCCGAGCAGGCCGAGCGCCCGCCGTACCAGCGCCAGCGACGCCTTGGGGTTTTCGATGCCGGAGATGTAGTGGGGAACGTTGGCCCAGAGGCTCGCCGTCCGCATACCCCGCTCGCGGCAGATGGTGTTCAGTACGCCCACGATGCCCGTGGGGCCCTCATAACTGGTGGGCCGGATTCCCAGGAGGGCGGCCAGCTCGGGGTCGGAGGCGCCACCGACGAGCCGGACGGGCTTCGTGTGCGCCACCTCGGCCAGGAGCGCGCCCAGGGTCAGCACCAGGGTCGCCTCGCACACCCGTGCCAGCCCCAACACCGTGTTGCAGTACGCCTTCCACCTCAGGTGGGGCTCAGGGGCCACGCCGACGATCACATCGCGCCCGAGCGTGGGCGACTGAACGATCGAGAACTCCGTGGCCGGCCAGACGATCTCGCGCTCGACCTGCGAGCCGGCCTTGAAGCGGACATTCGGCCGTGTGAGCCCAAAGTGATAGAAGTCCTCGGGCTCGATCTCGGCGAACCGCTCGGCGTGAAACGACGCCGTCAGATAGCGCGCCGCCGTCGTGGCCGCCTCCGCCGCGTCGTTCCAGCCGGTGAAGGCCATGACCAGGACGGGACGCCGGAAGCTTCCCGGCAGGGCGTGGATCTTCAGCGGGTCCATCGAGGCTCCTTGCCCCAGGGAGTCTATCACGTCGCAGGGCTGGAGGACGCGGGCGGTCAAGGCCGGGTCATTTTGTCGCCATCCATGGCATCGGGCGGCGAGCGCCGCGCCCTCAACCGGGCAAAATCGCGACAGTCTGATTTCTGGCATTTTCCGTGCAGCGCGACGCGTTCATGATCACCTACAGCCTCCGCCCTGCCAAGAGGATCTTCGCGCTCATCGCGCTCGTCGGGCTCTGGGCCGCGCCCGGGGCCTGGGGGGCGGCCCCGGAAGACCGCATTCTCCCGACGGACCAGTACACCTCCGACAAGGCGCGGCAGCTGGCCACGAACCATGCGCGCGCGCTCAGCGAGCTGAACGGGACGGTCTACCATTGCCTGCCGTGGCTGGAGGTGCAGAAGCAGTCCATCGGCTTCTTCCGCCCGAAGGGCGCGACGCAGGACGACCGGTACCTCTCGATGCGCGTCTACATCGAGCAGGATCCGTCGCCGGAGTTCGCTAACCTCAAGGTGGAGCAGCGCGCCTCGGCGATGTTCTCCCGCTACGTCGGCCCGCTGCTGAAACGGATGGCCGCCGACAAGGCGTTGATGGCCGATGCGTCGCTCGACGGCTTCACGATCATTCTCGAGTGGCTCAAGCAGGGCCCCCGCGCCGCCTCCGATCGTCCGGTCCACGAGACGATGGCGGTATTCATCGCGAAGTCGGCGACAGTGGACTATCTGGCCGGCCGCGCCTCCATCGGCCAGCTCGCCGACGGGGCCCGCGTGCTCGGCTGGGACGGCGAGATGGGATTGGGCCAGCTCAAGCTCACGGCCTGGGACGACAACTTCGTGGCCACCTACAAGGTCGCCAACTACGAGATGGAGAAGGGCGTCACCTGCCCCCGCTAAACAGTCGGAGGGGGCCTCGACGGCCCCCTCCGAACCCTCCCCCAGGAAGGGTTGCGCCGGCACAGCCGGCGCTCAAACGGCGCTCACCTCAACTGCCTCGAAGCCCCCGCCGGAGAGCGTCGCGCAACAGTCTCCGCAGTGACCGGAAGGCGATCGCCCCGAAAGGCACTCGGCCCTTGGGAAACCAGCGCGCCTCGGTGACGTCGTCACCGGCGCGGATCGGTCCCGGCGCCGGCCTCACCCGGAACACCAGCGTCAGCAGCGGAAACCCCTTCGGACCGTAGCGATCGGTCGCGAACCCCAGCAGGCGCAGGCCACGCGCGCCGATTCCCAGCTCCTCTCGGAGCTCTCTCCGCAGGCCGCGCTCCGGGGTCTCATCGGCCTCCAGGAAGCCGCCGGGGAGGTCCCAGGTGCCCGCGTGGGGTGGTCGGCCACGGCGAGTCAAGAGCACGCGGCCGCGACGCTCGATCAGCGCCACCGCCGCCGGGACCGGATTGCTGTAGAAGGTCCACCCGCAGGCGCGGCAACGTCGCCGCCGGTGGCCGTCCTCCCGCACGGTGGCGAGCCGCTGGCCGCACCTGATGCAGAACCTCGCGGTCACGCGCCGGCGAGCACCGAGCTGAACGCAAGGACTGAGGTAGGTGCCATCCTGCGAGACCCGTGGCTTCTGGGCGTCGTGGCATCGCGCGCAGGAGATGGGGCTCGCGCGGTGTCGCTAGCGTGGTCGAGCGGGATGGCCCCCACCTCAGTCCCCGGTCCTGGTCAGACGCTCGCGGGATGCGTGATCGCGGCGCGGATCTTGGTGGCGATCGCGGTCAGCTGACGCGCGGCCTCGCTGCCCGCGTGCGAGACGATGAAGGGATCGCCCCGATCCGTCGCCGCGGCGAGCGCGCGATCGAAGGGCACGCTGCCCAGGAACGGGATCCCCGCCTCCTCGGCCAGCACAGCGGCGTCGGGGCCCGGGAAGAGCCCCGCCATGTTCTCCACGAGCCCGAGCACGGGCGCCTGGGCCTGGCGCGCCACCGTGATCGATTTCCTGACGACGAGCTGCGAGACGTCCGAGGAGATGGTGACGACGATCGTTCCAGCCAGCCTGGGCACCAGGGAAGCGACGGTGGCCAGCCGGTCAGTGCCGGGCGGCAGGTCGATCACCAGGACATCCAGCCCGCCCCAGTTGGTGTCGGCCAGAAACTCCCGCAGCGCCTGCGCCTCCATGCTGCCGCGCCAGGTGTGCGCCTCCTCCTGCGTCGGCGCCTGCCACGTGAGCGGGGTCGAGTCCGAGGCGAGCAGCAGGTCCATCGACATCACCTTGATGCCCCGCGCGGACACGGGCGGCTCGACGGCGTCGCCGGCCATCACCAGCCGGCGGCCGCGGACGCCGAGCATCTTGGCCATCGTGGGGCCGTTGAGGTCGGCGTCCAGCACGCCCACGCGCCAGCCGGCGGCGGCGAAGCAGCCGGCCAGACCCGCGGTGAGGGTGGACTTGCCCACTCCGCCCTTGCCCGAAACGACGGCCAGGATCGAGCGGACCCCAGCCAAGCGCTGACGCAGCCGCTCCTGCTGCGCGGCGACCTGGCCGACGACGTTCGAGCCGCCATCGCCCGCGACGTCCTTGTAGCGCTTCATTCGTCCCCCCAGGCCGCCAGCGCGACGCAGACGAGCGCCACCACGGTCACGAAGAAGAAGACCACGGCCCCGGCCTGGAACGTGACGACACCCCAGGGCGCCGCCACCGACCCGCCACCGGAGCGGAGCGCGACTTCGCCCACCTTGAAGGCCCGGAAGGCCATGAAGAGGGCCAGGATCCGGGCGAAGTCCCGGCGCGAGACGATCCAGCGCTCGAACCAGGCGCGCGGATGGCGCAAGAGAAAAGGGACGAGGAAGACGAGGACGAGCCCCATGACGGCCCACAGTCCGAGGGAGGCCCTCTGCCCGGCCGCGGCACCGCCGGCCACGCCGACGCCGTGAGCGAGGAGGTAGACCCCGCCGACCCAGTAGACGACGCCGTAGGCGAAGTAGGCCCGCGCGGCGAGACGGAACCGATCGGTCCCACTCATGCCTGGGGCCGGAAGCGACCACCCCAGCGCGCGCGCACGTCGGCGAGCAGCGCGGGCGTGATCACGGTCTCGCCGCGTCTGCGGGCGTACGCCTCCACGGCCTTCACCACCATCCCGCGGGCGAAGGACGGGATCGCCTGAAGCCGCGCGCGCGCCGCCTCCTCCCAGGCCAGCTCGTAGGCGACCGGCAGGCCGAACGTGAGCGTGGCCGGCAGCTCGATGACCTTCCCGCCGAGAGCGCCGGGCTGGTACCCACACGCGGGATCCTCGGCCAGATAATCGCCGGAGGTCGCGTAGGCGCGACAGCGGCAGCCCCCGCAGATCTTGGAGAACTCGCAGACGCCGCAGCGTCCGCCCAGCTTCGGCTCTCGGAGATCGGCGAAGACGGAGGCCTGGCGCCAGAGGTCGGCGAATGACTGACGGCGGAGATTGCCGGCCGCCACGGGCATGTAGGGGCACGGTGTCACGTCGCCTTCGGGCGTGATGCGGCAGTAGTACTTGCCTGCTGGACACGAGCCGTGGGCGTAGTTCCGGAGCAGCGGCGATTCGGGGTTCCGCTGCCAGAGGATGCGGCGGAAGTGGGGCGCGCACTTGGCGCGGATCAACAGGCCGTCGGCCCGCCCCACCGGCGCCGACCAGGGATCTTCGAAGCCCGTCCGGGCCCCCGTCCCCTGGGCCTCGGCCAGGTATGTCAGGATCCGCTCGTAGGCCGCGGCGTCGATGTCGGTGAGGTCCCGGCCCCGCCCGGTGCGCACCAGGAAGAAGAGGTTGAGCACCTGGGCGCCCAGCGCCCGGGCCAGGTCGATCATGGCGGGGACCTCGTTCACGTTCCAGTCGGTGACGGACATGTGCAGAGAGAAGTCGAGCCCCGCCTCCGCGAGCACCTTCGTCGCGCGGACCGCTCCCTGCCACGCCCCGGCCAGGTGGCGGAAGGCGTCGTGCCGGGCCGGATCAGTGGAGTCGAGACTGATCGAAGCGCCCAGCACGCCGTGCCGGCGCATCAGCTGCGCTTCCCTCTCGCCGAGGAGCACCCCGTTCGTCCCCAAGACCGTCGTGAAGCGCTTCTCGGCGGCGTAGGCGGCGATGTCCCAGATGTCCCGCCGCAGCAGCGGCTCGCCGCCGGTGAGGATCAGGAAGACGTTGGGGTTGACGAGCGCGATCTCGTCGATGACCCGTCGGCACTCCGCGGTCCCGAGCTCGCCGCGCGTGTCGGCCCCGGCGAAGGCCGACATGTAGCAGTGCGCGCACTCCAGGTTGCACCGCTGCGTGAGGTTCCAGGACACGCTGTACGCGGTGTACGGATCAGCCATGATGCTGAGAGCGTTGGCGAGGGTCGAAGGAAGACCGCGGGCAGCGCTGCGGTGTCGGGGCGTCGGGGTCTGGGGTCGGCGTGGGGTCCGCCGACCCGTTTCTTGGCGAGGATGACCGCGCGCACACCATCGTATGGATCACGCGACGCGACCAACGCCGCCGCGCTCGTGGTCGCCGGACCCCACGCCGACCCCAGACCCCGGTGCGCCGACCACCGCGACGCCTACCGGGGCTTCTTGTTCGACACGTACCCGGCGATCACCTCGTTCATGGTCTCCCGCGCGTGGCCGATCCCCTCCTCGCAGGTCGTCAGGTCGATCGTGGTGAGACCCTTGTCGGTGGCAACCCGCTCGATCTCCTCGCGCGTCATGTCGCGCATGAAGCCGGCCGGCACCCGGTTGAGGCGGGCCGCCGCCTCCTCGGTCCAGGCGAACGCGCCGCTGGTGTCGGCTGCCGGCGCCGCCGCCGGCTCGAACTTCGTCTTGGCCAGCAGTGTGTCCCACCCGGCGCCGAGCTTCTCCCGGCCGACCGTCTCCTCGATCATGGGCAGGGCCAGCGCACAGGTGATCACGGGGATCTTCTTCGACCGCGCGTACTTCTCGACCCGGGCCTTGGCCCGGCGGCGCAGGTAGGCGTCGGTCACTTCGCGGAGCGCGTCGCGGGCGTCGGCCGACCACTTCACCGGCACGCCCGGCATCGGCTCCTCCTCCCCGATGCCGCCCTCCTGGGCCGCGATCGTCTCGACGACGTCGCGTGTGATGACCTGGAACTTGTCCGCCCCCGCCCGGCACACCGGGCACGCCACCACGGCGTTGGGCCCCTTGACGGTATAGCCGCAGATCGAGCAGATGGCGGTGGCCGCCTGCTGCTCCTTGCGGAGGCTGGCCACGGCGAGGTCCTCGGCCATGATCTGCATCTTCTCGGCCATGCGGGTGGGCATGAAGATCGCCATCGCTTCGTCGATGACCTTGTTGGTGATGACCGTGTGGCCCTGCTCGATGGCATAGCGGAGGAGGGCGGTACGGGCCACGCCC
This sequence comes from Candidatus Rokubacteria bacterium 13_1_40CM_69_27, assembly GCA_001917535.1. Classification (GTDB taxonomy): domain Bacteria; phylum Methylomirabilota; class Methylomirabilia; order Rokubacteriales; family CSP1-6; genus MNEF01. The sequence continues at coordinate 78,259 of MNEF01000094.1, read as the reverse complement.
TTGACCTGGGGCGGCACACGCTCCATGCGGGCCTCGGCCTCCTCCGTCCACGCGATGATCTCCTCGGCCTTCACGTCAAGCGGCGGGTAGAACGTGCCGCCCGTCAGCAGCACGTTGCAGGGCGCCAGCCGCAGGAGGTTCTCGGTGTTGGAGCCGAGGTCCACCTCGCTCTCGTCGGAGTGGACGCCGATGCGGCCCAGGATGAGCAGCCAGGGCTGCTCCTTGCGCGCGAAGGTGAGGATTTTCTCGAAACATTTCCCATCGAGCAGCGTGATCGCCAGATCGACCCCATCCTCCGCGGCGAGCTTGCGGCCGATTTCCAGATGCGACTGGTAGATCTTGGCCAGTCCCGTATCGATGATCTCCTCGTGGAGTTGTTCTTGTTCCTTGAAGCGGAAGATCTTGGACGCCTTCTCGTTCAGGACTCCGACGATGCCATTGAACATCGCGTAATGAAGATAGGGGTCATAGACAGCCACCGCCTGCAGGGGCCGGCCCAGCGATTTTGAAAGCGCGATGCCGACCTTGAGGCCGTTGAAGGACTGGGGCGAGCCGTCGAGTCCGACCACGATCGCGCCCTGCTGGTCCCGCAGCGGGTCGTGGTTGCGGACGACGAGCGTGTCCGTGGAGACCCGACGCACGAAGCGCTCGGTCACCGACCCCAGCTGGCTGTCCTTGACGGCGCCCATGCCGAGGGCGCCCATGATGACGAGGTCGTAGCCGGTGGCCCGGGCGTCCTCGATGAGCGCCTTGTAGTGCTTGCCGTCCATCATCTTGCGCTCGAAGCCGAGCCCGGCCCCCTCGGCCTTCCGGGCCATCACGTCGAGATAGGAGTCGGAGATGAGCTGCAGCCCCATGGCGATGAGGGAGTCGTGGATCTTTCGCTGGCGCTCGAGCTCCTGCTCGTCCTTGTACTCTTCCGGCAACGTGTACTCCATCTGCTTGAACCGGTAGTCGTGCAAGCGGGCGGCGTACACGTGACAACCCGTCAGCTTCGCGCCGAACGCCTGACCCAGCTCGACGGCCAGGTCGATCGCCCGGTTCGAGTACTCCGAGTTGTCCACCGGAACGTAGATGTGCTTGTACATGGACTCTCCCCCTCGCTCGTGAGCGCTCAGCGCAGCTCGAACTCGACCGTCGCGGTGGCGTTGGGCGCGATCGTGACCTCTTTCGTGACCGTCCGCACCCCGTCGTAGAGGGGGCGCCCGTCCTTGTCCACACCCTGGGGGCGGAACCCTTCGTGCCACATGGTGACCCGGTATCGGCCCGGCGGCACTCCGTCGATGCGGAATGCGCCCCGTTCGTCGGTGACGGCGACGTAGGGGCTGTCGTGGACGTAGAGCCAGCCGAACATGTGCGTGTGGGCGTCGCACAGCACGCGGACGGGGCCGGGCTTGACGAGCTTCCTGGTGATCTCGATGACCTGGCCGGCGTTGGGGAGGGCCAGGTTGAAGACCGTCAGCTTGCCGGCCGAGCCCGCCGCGCCGGCGTGAAACCCGTGGGTGTTGTGCAGGATCGGGTCGGAGTTCTTCACGCGCGTGCGCTCGCCGACCATGGTCGCGGCCACGTGGGGCACGAATCGGCACTGGTGGTTGTCCACCACGACCTCGCCGCTCGGCTTCTTGCCCCGCCCGACGCCCTCGATGAGGATGACGCTGCCGCGCACGCCGCGATCGGCGCCCGCCACCAGCGCCTCCGACTCCTTCGCCTCGCCGCAGACCTCGCGGTTCTTGTTGACGTGGATGGGCTCGAGCCTGGGCGGCGCGCCGGCCAACTTCACGACCCCGGCGAGGACGCCCCCGTCCTTCACCACGATCTGCTCGTACGCCGCCCCCACCCTCCCCGCGGGGACGAGCGACAGGAGAAGCACGAGCGTGAGAATCACCACGTTCGAGCGCGGGCTTTGCCCGCGCCCCCTTCCTGGGGGGAGGCATCGGAAGGGGGGCGAAGCCCCCCTCCGAGAAAGGGGGGGAGGCATCGGAGGGGGCCGCCGAGGCCCCCTCCGACTATTGTTCGGGGTTCACGAAGTACTCGAGCGCCAGCCAGAGGCTGCGGCTGTAGCGGAAGAACCAGAGCGGAAAGGCGACGAGGAAGGGGATCCAGATCGCGAACTGGGCCGCCGTCGAGATCCCGGCCCGCGACCAGAGGATGAAGTATCCGCCGACGGCGATCACCGTCGTGACCCCGTAGTTGATGTAGATTGCGCCCACGAAGTACCCCTGGGCGCGCTCGTAGCGGAGCCCGCAGAACCGGCACTCGGGCGCCATGGCGAACCAGCCCCGGAACAGGGGCGTCTCCCCGCACCGGGGGCACCGCAGGCGCAGGGCCCGCCGGGCGACGCGAGCGGCCCGGGCCAGCTGGTCTTCGACGGGCATGGCTCACGTCAGTGCTTGGCGGGTGCGTGCGCCGCCGGCTTCTTCACGGCGGTCTGGTGGTCGACGGCGAAGCCGTCGGGGAGCACGACGAAGACCAGCAGCGTGGCGATGACGAGGGGCGTGACGGCGATGAGCCCGAGCGTCCGGGTCTCGAATCTCAGATGCATGAAGTACATCGCCACCATCGCCGCCTTGCCCAGCGCCAGCGCCACCAGGAGCACGCCGATCGTGAGCTTGGGCAGTGGCATGAAGATGACCGCCAGCTCCGTCACCGTCAATGCCGCCAGGTACCAGAAGATCGCCATGTAGTTCGGATGCTTGTGTGCCGTCGTGGCCGCCATCGGTTCGCGCCCCCTACAGCAGGTACATGAAGGTGAAGACCATGATCCAGACCAGGTCCACGAAGTGCCAGTACAGCCCCGTGATCTCCACGGCGTTGTAGCTGGCCGCCGGGTCCAAACGGTTCGTCACGTAGCGAATGATGGAGAGCAGATAGATGACGCCTCCGGTCACGTGCAGGCCGTGGAAGCCGGTGACGATGAAGAAGGAGGTGCCGAAGAGGCTCGCGCCCCAGGGATTGCCGTTGATGTGCAGCCCCTCCCGGATCAGCTTCGACCACTCGTAGGCCTGCAGGCTCACGAAGATGGCCCCGCCCAGCGCGGTGAAGAAGAGGAACCATCGGCACCGGATCCGGTCGCCCTTGCCCAGCCACTCGAGCGCCTTCACCATGGTCACGCTCGAGCAGATCAGCAGGAAGGTCATGAAGGCCGTGAGGTTGATGCCCAGGACATTGAAGGGGATGGGCCAGTCGAGGCTCGTCGCCCGCATGACGCCGTAAGAGGCGAGCAGCACGCCGAATCCCACGGCGTCACCCGCCAGGAAGATCCACATCCCGAGCTTGCCCCAGCTCTCCGGAGTGAGCGGGGTCTCGGCCGGCTCCACCGCCGAGTGCACAGAGGCCGCTGCTGGAGTCATGTCGTCTCCTCGAGGGGAAGGTTCAACCGCGCACGATCCGCGCGACGGCGGCGGTAGCAATAAGCGAGCACGCCGCCCAGGACGGCCGCGATCACGAACGGCATGATGAGCAGGCCGAGAAATGCCCAGTTGAAGGTGCGGTCCCCGTAAGGCGAGCTGAGGCACGCCGAACAGGCGGCCGCGGGGCCGGGCGGTAGCGCCAGCGCGAGCGCCGCCAGCACGCGCGTGGCCGGACGGGCCACAGGGCGGCCGAGCGAGGCGAACGCCGGGCCGGTCACAGCAGGTACACCGACAGGTAGAGGATCGGCCAGAGGGCGACGACGAAGTGCCAGAACAGCGCACAGGCCCGGAAGGGCGCGGTGCCGCCGTCGGCGAACCGCCCGCGCGCAGCCAGGAGCAGCGTGACGGCGAGCCAGACCAGGGCCCCGAACACGTGCACGGCGTGCGTGCCGATGAGCGTGTAGAACGTGGCGCCGTAGGCGCCGGAGGACACGGTCAGCCCGAACCGGATGAGGCGGACCCACTCGTAGCCCTGGACCAGGAGGAACAGGCCGCCGAGGCCGGCAGCGGTGGCCAGGCGCCGGACGGCCAGCCCGCGGTCGCCCGCGTTCAGCGCGCGGCCGGCGGCGACCATGACCACGCTGGAGGCCAGCAGCACGAGCGTGTTGACGCCGGTCACCCCGAGCGGCAGCCGCGGCTGCAGCGGCGGCGGCCAGACGGGCGCGGCCAGGCGCAGGATCCAGAAGGAGAAGATGAGGCCGGTGAAGAACATGACCTCGGCGCCGATGAAGAAGATCGTCGCCAGGACCACGTTGTCGAGCACGGCCCACTGCGGCGCGGGATCGCCGTCGGGCCCGTCGTCTCCCCCCGGGGGCGGCGGCGGGGGCGGCACCTGACCGGTCGTGCGCGACGGCCGGGGCCGATGCCGGGGCGGCGCCTCGAGAACGCGCGTCACCAGCGGACCCCGACCAGGAACGCGGCCACTGCGAGTCCGGCCATGATGGCGAGCAGGATCCGCGCCGTCCGCCGATTCTTCTCTCGGATCTCATTCGCGGTCATATTTTGTCGAGGGCCAGCAGCGCCAGCACGGCCGGCAGGTAGAGCAGCGAGGCGAGCAGGACGCGGCGCGCCGCCAGCGACGAGGGCGCCAGCGCCTGCAGGGTGCCAAAGGTCGCGAAGACGAGGCCCAGGAGCAGCGCACCGACGAAGTACAGTGGCCCGGCCATGCCGATGAGCGTGGGCAGGAGGCTCACCGCCAGCAGGGCCAGGCACCCCGTCACGATCTGCCGCTCCGTGCTCCAGCCGTCGGCGTCCACCACGGGCAGCACGCGGACCCCCGCCCGCGCGTAGTCGTCCCGGTAGAGGCGGGCGATGGCCAGCGTATGGGGCAGCTGCCACAGGAAGAGGATGGCGAACAGCACCCACGCCCCCACCGCGACATCCTCCCGCGCCGCCACCCAGCCCGTCACCGGCGGCAACGCGCCGGGCACCGCCCCGACGATCGTGCAGAGCGGCGTGCGCAGCTTCAGCGGCGTGTAGGCGAAGAGATAGAGCACGACCGTGGCCGCGGTGAGGCAGGCGGCCAGCGCGTTCACGCAGGCCGCCAGGTACGCGACACCGAGGGCGGTGGCGGCGGCGCCGAAGGCCAGCGCTTCCAGGGGCTGCAGCCGGCCGTCCGGCAGCGGGCGCATGCGCGTGCGGTCCATCCGGGCGTCGACGTCCCGCTCGGAGTACTGGTTGAGGGCGAGCGTGCCGCCCGCCGCCAGCAGGGTGCCGACGATGAGGTGGAGCATGCGCACGTAGTCGGGCGCGCCGGTCAGGCCGACGTAGTAACCGACGAGCGTTGCCACCAGCACCATCACCACGACGCGCGGCTTGGTCAGGGCCAGGAGGTCCGCGACCAGCTGGCGCCGATCGCGGGCGATAGCGGCGACGATCATTTCGGAGGGGGCCTCGACGGCCCCCTCCGAGGCCTCCCCCAGACTCGATGGCGCGGGCATAGCCCGCGCTCGAACAAGCGCAAGGTCGCTCATGCCGAATGCTCCACAGCCTCGATCAACGTCGCTGACGGCGCCGGAGTAGCCCCGCTGCGGACGGCCAGCACGACGGTCCCCGCCAGGATGAGGCTTCCGGCCAGGCGGTGAGCGACGGTCAGGATCAGTCCGAGACCGTCGGGGACCACCCCGGGCACGACCCGCAACAGCAGGCTACCCACCCCCAGCAGCAGCTGGGCCCCCAGCAGGACGAGCAGCGCGCGCGCCATCGGCGCGGCCACGGCATCCCCGCTCCTCCGGAGCCGGGCGGTGGCGATCGGCGCCAGGGCGAAGACGGCGAGGGCGCCGATCATGTGCAGCTGCAAGAAGCCCGCGTGAGTCAGGAGCGCGCCGAAGACGATCTGGATGTAGACGAGCGCCGCCACCGCGAGCGTCAGCGACCGCGTGGACGCCGCGAGGGCCTCCGCGGTGGCCGGCTCCTGCCAGCGCGGGGAGGTCACCAGCGCGGCCACCGCCACCAGAGCGAAGAAGGCTTGGGCCAGACAGCCGTGCAGGATGGCCAGCGTCTGCTCGAGCAGGACGACGCGGAGGCCGCCCAGCACGCCCTGGGCGACCACGGCAGTGGCCGCGACGAGGCCGAGCGCGCGACAGCGCCCCCCGGCGCGCCACAGCACGGCGGCCAGCGCCAGCGTGAGCAGCCCCACCAGGGCGCCCAGCAGCCGGTGGCTGTGCTCGTAGAAGATCCCGCCGACCATCTGAGACCACGGGTAGAGGAACATGTTGTGGCCGAAGGTGGTCGGCCAGTCCGGCACGGCCAGCGCCGAGCCCGTGTTGGTCACCAGGCCTCCGAAGAGGATCAACACGAGCGTCGCCGCCGCCGTCACCAGCGCGAGACGATGCGCCGTCGCCATCCCGATGTGCGCCTCCGGCGATCCGCTCAGTGTCGCGCGGCCCCGGCACGCACCAGCGGCGGCTGCGACTGCGGCAGGAAGTCCTCTCTCGACTCCGGCGAGGTGTACTCGTAGGGCCCGCGGTACACGGTCGGCACCGTCGGCCCCCAGTTCAGGTGCGGCGGGGGCGAGGGCGCCGTCCACTCGAGCGTGTTCGAGTTCCAGGGATTCAGGGGCGCCTTCTGGCCGGCGAAGAGCGACCAGAAGAAGTTGATCACGAACGGGATCTGGGAGAGGCCCAGCAGCAGCGCCGAGTACGTGATGAAGACGTTCCAGTGCTGCTGGTGCTGGAGGAACTCGTACTGGAGCGGGTTGTAGATGCGCCGCATCTGGCCGCCCACGCCGATGATGTGCATGGGGAAGAAGGTGAGGTTGAAGAAGACGAAGGTCGGCCAGAAGTGAAGATGCCCCAGCGCCGTGTTCGTCAGGCGGCCGAACATCTTCGGGAACCAGTAGTAGATGGCCGCGAAGGCGCCGAAGATCGAGCCGCCGAAGACCACATAATGGATGTGGGCCACGATGAAGTAGGTGTCCTGGATGTAGATGTCCACCGGTGTCGAGGCCATGAAGATGCCCGAGAGCCCGCCGATGACGAACATCCACACGAAGGCCAGCGCGTTCAGCATCGGCACCTTCAATTGGATGCGGCCGCCCCACAGCGTGCCCAACCAGTTGAAGGTCTTGATGGCCGACGGGACGGCGATGATCATCGTGGTCACCATGAACGACATACCCAGCGCCGGGTTCATGCCGCTCACGAACATGTGGTGGCCGTAGACCACCCAGGAGAGGAAGGCGATGGCGATCATCGAGAAGGCCATGGCGTGGTAGCCGAAGATCGGCTTGCGCGCGAAGACGGGCAGGATCTCCGAGGCGATGCCCATGGCGGGCAGGATGAGAATGTAGACCTCGGGGTGACCGAAGTACCAGAACAGGTGCTGCCAGAGCAGCGGCTCGCCGCCGCCCGACGGCTTGAACCAGTTCGTGCCCAGCGTGCGGTCGAAGAGGAGCATGGCCACGCCCGAGGTGAGCACGGGCAGGGCCAGGAGCAGCAGGATGGCGGTGATGAACAGCGACCACACCACCAGCGGCATGCGGAAGAGCTTCATCCCGGGCGCCCGCATGTTGATGATGGTCGTGATGTAGTTGATCGCCCCCATCATCGACGAGACACCGAGGACGAAGAGGCTGATGCACCACAGGTTCTGCCCCCAGTTGGTCCCCGTGTACTCCGGCACCGCGCTGAGCGGCGCGTAGGAGGTCCACCCGGCGGCCGCGTGCCCGCCCGGGACGAAGAAACCACTGAGCATCAGGACGCCCGAGAGCGCGGCCACCCAGAAGGACAGCATGTTGAGGAAGGGGAAGGCCATGTCCCGGGCCCCGATCATGAGCGGGATGCAGAAGTTGCCGAAAGCGCCGGCCAGGATCGGCATGATGACGAAGAAGATCATGAGGGTCGCGTGCATGGTGAAGGCCATGTTGTACTGCGATGGCTCCAGTATGCCGCCGGTCTCGGTGAGGATCGAGCCGAGGCCGGGCACCGGCGTCTCTGGCCAGGCCAGCTCCCAGCGGACCATCAGCGCCAGCAGGCCCCCGATGATCATCATGAAGAGCCCCAGGAACAGGAACTGGCGCGCGATCATCTTGTGATCGGTCGAGAAGATGTAGGTCCGCACGAAGCCCACCTCGTGGTGCGCCGCGTGAGCGGTGTGCGCGTGAGCCGTAGCGCTGATGGCGCTCATTGCTTGGCTCTCCCTCCCGTCTTGGCGGCTGGTTTCTCCGGCTCCTGCTTCGTCTCGGGGGCGGCGGCCGCCGCCCCGGCCCGGAGGTTCTCGGCCGCCCACTTGGTGTAGTCCTCCGCGGAGTGGGCGTAGATCCAGGCCCGCATGCCCGAGTGTCCGAAGCCGCAGAGCTCGGCGCACGGCACCTCGTACTGGCCGGGCTTGGTGACCTCGAACCACTGCGGGATCTCGCGCCCGGGCACGGCGTCCTGCTTGAACCGGAACTGGGGCACGAAGAAGCTGTGGATGACGTCCTGCGACTTGAGGTTGATCCGGATCGGCTTGCCGACCGGCACGTGCATCTCGTCGAGGAAGGTCTTGTCGTCGGCGGTGCCGAACTGGCCGTCGGGCCCCGGATAGGTGACCTGCCAGTTGAACTGCTTGCCCGTCACCTGCACGACGAAGTCCGTCTGGGGCATCGTCATCTTGATCTTGGACCAGGCCGGCACGCTGAGGAACGTGAGCACCACCAGGATCAGCGCCGGCACCACGGTCCAGACGATCTCCAGCGGGGTGTTGCCGTGGGTGTAGCGCGCCCGGCGCCCCGGGCGGTCGCGGTAGATGACGATGAACGACAGGAAGGCGACCGTCACGATGATGAACACCGCCCCCGTGATGTAGTAGATCAGGTGGAACAGCCAGTCGATCTCCTCGCCGTAGGTCGAGACGTTTTCCGGCAGCCACCAGTTCAGCATGCGGTTGTCATCCCCTGGGGTTTGCGGCGTGAGCTACTTCTTCATCTCGAAGCCGACCTTCACCGTCTGCCCGGCTTTGACCTCGACCTCTTTCTCCTGCTTGCCGAGCGTCTCGTGCCAGACCTCGACCTTCTGCTTGCCGGCCGGCACGTTCTCGATCTTGGTCACCCCGTTCTCCTTGGTCACCCCGAAGTAGGGGTGGGGCAGGACGGCGACCCAGCCCAGCATCCAGCTGTGCACGTCGCAGGTGACCTTGATGATCTCGGGCTTGTCGAACTTCTCGGTCATCACCTTCTTGAACTTCGGCTGGGCCTTGTTGACGGACGGGTTGGCGGTCGAGTAGGTGTGGATGTTGTGCAGGATGTCGTCGGAGTTCTTGACGTCGATCTCGCCCGGTGTCATCGCCAGCACGTGGGGCACGAACTTGCAGCCGTGCTGATCGAGCACGGGCTTCCCGGCCTTGGCGGTCGTCGCGCCCTTGGCCCCCACCACCGACACCACCGCGTTGGCCAGGCCCTTGTTGGGGCCGACCACGATCTTCTCGATCAGGGCCTCGGTCCCGCACTTCTGGGTGTCCTTGTTGACCTTGAGCTTCTCGACGACGGGAGCGCCGTTGTACTTCACCTCGGCCTCGATCGTGCCGCCCCCGCCTTGGGCCGGGGCCGAACCCGGCCCGCCGATGAATGCTGCCGCGCCGGCCACGACCAGCGCCAGCGCGATGAATGCTCCTCGTGCTTTCCGCATCGCTTCTCGTCCTCCTTGGTCACACAGTTCACGGCTGATCACGAAACGCTGAGACCGCGCCGGTTCGCCGCCCACACGATCACGAGCATTGCCCCCAGCGCAAGAAGGGCCACCACGGGAGGTATCACAAAGCGCGCCTTCGACTGCGGCTCCTCCAGGCGCAGATAGTACCACGAGGTTAAGGAGAGCCTGGTGCCCGTCTCGCCGGCGCCACCGTCCCAGGCCTGGAAGGCGATGGGCGTGAAGACGGCCGGCCGGAACGTCGGGCGGCTGGCGTCCTGGGCCCCGAGTCCCCGCTTGATCACGACCTGGTACTGCCCGTTCGCGTAGGCGGCCTTCCCCGTCGCCTCCGAGCCGGCCAGCGCCCTCACCCTGGTGGGCCCGTTGGCCGTCACCTCGCTCACGCCCTTGCCGCTGTCCCAGCGCAACTGATAGACCGCCTCCGCAGCATCCCCCATGAGGACGTAGGGTCGCTCGCCGCCCGGCTCGAGCGTGGGCGGGAACTGGAGCGCGATCGCGTCGGCGAAGGTCTGCTTGCCGTCGGGCTTGGACTCGGTGGGATCGTCCCACGTCAGGTGGAAGGCGATCTCCCGGTCGTTGTACGCGGCCCGCACGGTGACCAGGTCGATCGAGGGATTGAAGTTGCGCGGATCGGCGATCACCTGGCCCATGAGCGGGATGTTCTGCCCGACCATCTTCTTCCACAACTCGGCCTGGGGGTCGTCGGGAATCGCCTCGCCGACGGCCGTCGCCGTCAGGAGCGTGCCGTAAGCCGGCGCCGCCGGGCCCAGCGAGGCGATGTAGTTGGCGAGGTGCCAGATGTCGTCCGGCTTCTCCACGCTGTCGAGGAAGGCCGGCATGGGCGTGCCGAGCACCCCGGCGGCGAGCCGCGTGGCGATGGCGGCCCGGCTCGGCCCACCGCGGAAGGTCCACCGCTTGGTGAGATTCGCCGGCTTGATGGGCTGCCCCCACTCGTCCTTGAGCTCGGGGCGTGAAGGCCCGTCCGCCCGCCCGTCGGCGCCGTGGCACTTGTTACACTCGATCGCCTCGAACATCTCCCGACCGCGCTTGATCGACTCCGCGGACGCGCCGACCTCCTTGGGCAGCTCGAGCTTCTTGGGCGCCTCCTTGAACTTCTCGGAGGCGAAGGACTTGATGTAGGCGATCAGGTTCCACCGGTCCCTCTCCGGGAGAACCGCCCACGGTGGCATCGAGGTTCCCGGCATGCCCTCGGTGAGGACGCGGAAGAGGTCCTGGTCGCTCGGCATCCTGGTGGACGTGGTGCGGATCTTGTAGATCCCCGAGGTGAAGTCGCGCGGCTTGGGATCGAGGAGCTCGGCGGCGGGTCCCTTGCCGTCCCCCTTCTCGCCGTGGCAGCCCATGCACTTCCTCTGGTAGACCGCCTGGCCGGCCGCCGCATCCCCCGCCTGGGCGAGCGCCGGCGCCACGTCGACGACGATGCTCGCGAGCAGGGCGACCGCCGCACCGAGTGCCGCGCCGGTGGACGCGCGTCGTGAGTGGCGGCGCGGGGCGCGGCCTGCCCCTGCGAGACCCGTTCCCGCCGAGGTGGACCGCGCGTGGCAGCGGAGATGGGATCGCGCGGCGGCGACGAACGGCGCCGGGCTCGTGGTCGAGCAGGGGCAGGCGCGCTCCGCGGCGCTCGGGCCCGATGCGCAGACGCCGGCGCGCATCAGTGGGCGGTCTCCCAGCGACGGGGTTGCTGGCCGGTCGCGTCATACAGGTACATGATGACTTGCCAGATCTGCTCCTCGGTCAGGCGGTCCTCCCAGGACGGCATGACCGAGTTCCACGGCGTGGATTCCCTCGGCAGCCCCGGCCCGCCCTTGGCGATGCGCCAGAAGAGGTAGGCCTCCTGGAGCATGGCGATCGTGCCCGGGTCCTGGAAGTTCGCCGGCGGCGGGTTGAAGCCCCTGGCGAAGTGGCCCTGCCCGTCGAGATTGTCGCCGTGGCAGTAGACGCAGTTGCGGATGTAGAGGGCGGCGCCGGCCGCCACGTGCTTCTGACGGCTCGCCTGGTCCTTCCGCAGCGGGTTCTCGGCGCCGGAGATGTTGATCTGCTTGCCCCGGAACTGGATGGTGTCCGGCGGCGCCGGGTGCACGGCGCGCAGCTCAGCCGGCGCCTGGGGCTTGGCCGCCGCCTGCGTATAGGCGTAGTAGCCGAGCAGCAGCGGGATCACCACGACCAGCGCGGAGCGGAGGACGCGCTGGTCGGGATCGACCAGCGTGGAGCGGATGGGGCGGATGAAGCCGCGCCAGGAGTCGCTGTCGGAGGAGACGAAGATCAGCACGGCCAGGAAGACGACGGCCATGTAGAGCGTGAACACACTCCACGGGGCCGGGGGCCGGATGCCGAAGCGGAGGATGACGGCGGAGAGGACGAGAATGAGCGCCGCCTGGACGAAGCGGGAGCGGAGGAAGCTCATTTGAGCGTCAGCAGGAACGATACCAGATCGGTGTATTCCCTGGCGGTGAGCGTCTGGCCGAAGGTGGGCGGCATCACGCCCTTGGGATAGCCGGCCACGGTGCCCATCCCGGCCGGGTCGAGGATCTTCTTCATGATGTAGTCGGGCGTCTGGATCTTGGCGATCTGCGAGAGGTCGGGGCCGACCTGGGCCGCTCCCACCTTGCCCGCCTTGTGGCAGGCGATGCATCCGCCCTTGCCGGCGAAGATCGCCTCACCGGCCTTGGGATCGCCGGGCAGCTTGACCTCGGCCGCAGCCCCGCCGCCGCCCGCGCCCCCGGCGCCCACGGTGGCGGGAATGTCGTTGAGGGTGACGTCGACGGTGCCGCCGAGCGACTGGAGAAAGGCGACGAGCGCCCACACCTCGGAGCGGTTCAGGCCGATGGGCGGCTTGTCGACGGCCGGCATGATCGGCGGGTAGCCCTCCACCGCGTAGGCGCCCGGATCGAGCAGGGATTCGAGGAGGTACTGCTTGGCCGTCATGCCCGGCCGCAGGGGCTTTCCCTTGGTCGCACGCTCGGCGGCGCGGGCGGTGGCCCGAGAGCCGACGCCGGCCAGGTCCGGCGCCCGCGTCCCCTTCTGGCCGATGCGGTGGCACACCTCGCAGGTCCCCTTGGTCTTGAAGATCTCCTCGCCCGCCTTCACGAGCTGCGCCGTCGTCACCTGGCCGCCCTCGAGGCTGAGCTCCTGCGGCGGCTTGGACTCGATCTGGGGAATGGAGTTCGCGAAGTAGCTGTAACTCCCCATCACCGCCAGGGCGAACACCCCGACCTTGACGCCGACCGGCACGCGCATAACTAGTATTCCGTTCGGAAAGTCATGTTAACGATCGCCGCGCTCGCGCCGCTGCCGGCGGGGCCGACGGGCACGCACGGCAGGGATCGCGGGACCACGCGGCACGCGTCCGCTGCCGCGCTGCGGCTGGGCTCCACCTGGGCACGCGGGGTCCGTCGCCACGGGCCGGGAACGGATCCCGTCGACCCCTGCCGCACATGCCCGTCGGCCCCGGCGCCGCGTGCTGGCGGGCTCTTAACATGACTCCCCAGACGGAACACTAGCTCTTCCGAGCGCCGGCTTTGCCGGCGCAATCGATCCTGGGGGAGGCCTCGGAGGGGGCCGTCGCGCCCTGCGGGCGCGCCTGTGACGTCGCCCCCTCCGACGAATCGCTGCCGCCGGCGATCACCGGGGCCGGGGCGTGGCCCTTGGGCCCGCCCCGCTCACCGAGCCCGCCCAGCCAGAAGATGAAGGTCACCAGGGCGAAGAACACGATCGTCACGATGGTGATCACGTTGGCGGCGTAGCCCAGCGCCGGCGTCACCGCGTCCACCGACGTATCGCGCAGCACGCCGTAGACGTGCCAGTGCTGGCGGATGCCCGAGCGGGCGAAGCCCATCAGTCCCATCAGCCACGTGAAGGTCACCGCGAGCAGGATGAGCACGTACTGGGAGCGGGTGGCAATGGTCCCCCACCGGATGGTGCCGGTGGAGCGGGCGCCCCGGAACATCGGGATGTCGATGGCCATCACGATCACGATGCAGGTCAGCACGGCCAGGACTTGCCACACCGAGAATCCGATGCGGGTGAGGGAGTCCACGAAGTAGCCGTAGACGCCGAAGAAGACCACGATGACCGCGGCCACGGCGAAGGCCGCCCACTGCACCCCCATGCCGGTCCTCACCCAGGGCTTGGTGGAGATGCGGTTGGCGCGCCGGTAGAGGATATAGGACAGGAAGGTGGTGAGGATCATGAGGTTCACGACGGTGTTCTTGGCCGACATGACGCCGAAGAAGCCGAGCACGGGATGGTGGGTGCCGCCCATGGCCCGCGCCTCGTCGAAGGTGATCACCATCGTGCGAGGCGTGGCCCAGATCATGAAGCCGATGGTGAGGATGAGGAGCATGGGCGGCACGAACTTGCGGTAGCGCTCGGAGCCCGGGATACGCTCCATGCCCAGCCAGAGATAGTAGTTGGAGCCGAGGAACAGGATGCCGATGAGGATGGCCTGGACGATCCAGAGCCACGACATGAAGCCGCCCATCATCGTGATGCCCATCGTCTGGTTGAAGGCGTAGATCTCGCGTCCCAGCCAGTAGCCGGCGAAGGGCAGCACGATGAACGCGGAGACGGCCACGAAGTTGCCCACGTAACCCATCCAGTCGTAGCGGGCCCGTTCCTCCTGCGTCTCGGCGCTGAGAAATCGAAAGGCGGCATAGGCGGCGGCGATGGTGCCGCCGAAGACGATATTGGCGATGAGCCGGTGGACGTTGATGGGCATCCACGTGTAGTTGTTGATGGCCTTCCACAGGGAGACCAGCCGCCCGGACTCGTCGATGCCGCCCGGCGAGATCATGAAGGTGACCCAGGAGTTGGCGACGACCAGGATCGCGGTGCCGACCAGGTTCGCCAGCACGCCCAGGCTCACGTGGATCCACTTGCGCGACCCGCTCAACCACTCCCAGCCGTAGTACCAGAGGTAGACGATGAAGGTCTCGCCGAAGAAGAGAAGGGCGTAGACCCAGTAGGTGGGGAAGAAGATGGACGTCAGGTACGCCCAGAACCGCGGATAGTAGCCGACGAAGAGGAAGAGGAGCAGGGCGCCCAGCATCGCGGTGGTGGAGAACGCGGCGAAGGTGAGCTTGACGAACTCGTGGGCGAGCCAGTCGTAGCGCTGGTCGCGGGTCCGCCAGCCGATGATCTCGATGATGACGGCGAAGATGGGGCAGCCCAGGATGAACGCGGCGAAGTTGAGGTGAAGCTGGGCCACCGCCCACACGGCGAGCCGCGAGCCGAGCACCGGGAACGCGCGATAGGCGGGTTCCCTGGCGGCGTCCTGCGCGTCGACGGGGAGCGCCGAGCCGAGGAGGGCGAGAGCGAAGAAGACGAGGAGCACGTAGACAAGCTTGTTCCGCGAGTCACATGCCATTTCAGCGACCTTATTACGGTCAAAGGGTCTGATGTGTCAAGAGGAAACGCCGTCGGTGGTTTGACACACCCACCCCCCGGCGCTAGCATCTGCAACGAGAGCCGTCCATGAAGCCGCGCCTCCCCCAGCGCCTGCAGTTCTTCCTCGTTTACGTTCTGGCCGGGGCGGTCATCCTCCTGCTGCTCAACTCCTGGCTGCAGGCCCCCACGGTCGAGCTCTCGATGTCGAAGTTCCTGGACCTGCTGCGCGCCGACAAGATCGAGAAGGTCGCGCTGACCGAGCGCGAGATCCGGGGCCTGGCCATACCGGGCGCCCTGTCCGCGGTGGTACCGCCGCCCGCCTCCGATCGCCTGCGCAAGCTGTTGGGCTCGGAGGCCGAGCCGCGCGTCTTCACCGTGACCCGGATCCCCGGGGTGGACGAGCAGTGGCTCGTCCAGGAGCTGCAGCAGCACCACGTGGAGTTCGCCGGCCGCGTCGAGACCACGGTCTGGCGGGACCTTCTGTTCGGGTGGGTGATCCCGCTGGCGATCATGGCCGGCATCTGGGTCGTCCTCATGCGCCGCCTGGGCGGCGGGCCCACCCAGGCCCTGTCGTTCGGGCGCAGCAAGCACAAGATCTACGATCGCAAGGAGCTGAAGACGACGTTCAACGACGTGGCCGGCGTGGACGAGGCCAAGGCCGAGCTGGTCGAGATCGTGGACTTCCTGAAGAACCCCAAGAAGTACCAGCGGCTGGGTGGCCGCATTCCCAAGGGCGTGCTGGTGATCGGCCCTCCGGGCACGGGCAAGACGCTGCTGGCCCGGGCCGTGGCCGGCGAGGCCGACGTGCCGTTCTTCACGCTGTCGGGGTCGGAGTTCGTGGAGATGTTCGTCGGCGTCGGCGCCGCCCGCGTCCGCGACCTCTTCGAGCAGGCCAAGGACAAGGCCCCCTGCATCGTGTTCATCGACGAGCTGGACGCCATCGGCAAGTCACGGGCGGGCCCCACCGGCTTCGTCGGTGGCCACGACGAGCGCGAGCAGACGCTCAACCAGCTCCTGGCCGAGATGGACGGCTTCGATTCGTCCAAGGGCGTGATCATCATGGCGGCCACCAACCGCCCGGAGGTCCTCGACCAGGCGCTCCTCCGGCCGGGCCGTTTCGACCGCCAGGTCGTCGTCGACAAGCCGGACGTCAAGGGCCGGGAGGCGATCCTGCGACTGCACGCGCGGGCCGTGGTCCTGGGCCCCGACGTCAACCTGAGCGTGATCGCCGCCCGCACGCCGGGCTTCGCCGGGGCCGACCTCGCCAACATCGTCAACGAGGCGGCGCTGCTGGCCGCACGCAAGGACAAGAATGCTGTCGAGATGGCGGATTTCGAGGAAGCCATCGATCGAGTTGTCGCCGGCTTGGAAAAGAAGAGTCGAGTTCTCTCCGACAAGGAGCGCGATATCGTGGCCCACCACGAGATGGGGCACGCGCTCGTCGCCGCCTCCCTCGCCCACGCCGACCCCGTGCACAAGATCTCGATCATCCCCCGCGGCGTCGCGGCCCTGGGCATGACCTACCAGCTGCCCACCGAGGAGCGCTTCCTGATGACCCGGAGCGAGCTGGAGGACCGCATCGCGGTCCTGCTGGGCGGTCGGGTGGCCGAGGAGCTCGTGTACGGCGAGGTGTCGACGGGTGCGCACGACGACCTGGAGCGCGCGACGGAGCTGGCGCGCCTGATGGTCATGAAGTACGGCATGTCGGAGCGGGTGGGCCTGGCGACGTTCGGCGAGCGCCCGCCGCTCTTTCTCAGGGGCGCCGGCGTCCCCTGGGGCGGCGAGCGCGGCTGGAGCGAGGACACCGCGCGCGCCATCGACTCGGAGGTCCGCGAAATCCTCGATCGGACCCACGACCGGGTCCAGGGGGTCCTCACCACCAAGAAGGCGCTGCTGGTGGCCGGGGCGACGGAGCTCAAGCGGGTCGAGACGCTCGAGGGCGAGCGGCTCCGCCGGATCCTGGCGGGCGACAAGTTGGAGGAGGCGCAGGGATGAGGCAGGTGAAGCCGAGAACCTTCGTCGTGGGGCTCGTCATCGCGTTGCTGGCCGGCGTCGGGCTCGGCACGTTCAGGACCGGTCGGGCCGAGCTGGGACGCTCGTCGGGGGGAGCGACGTCCGCCCAGGAGGCCCCGATCCTTCCCGTGCAGATGCCGATGCAGACGGGCAGCTTCGCCAAGGTGGCGGAGCTGATCAAGCCCGCCGTCATCAACATCAATACCGTCAGCCGCGGAGGGCCGCCGGGGCGCACCCCCTTCGAGGAGTACTTCGGCGAGGAGTTCTTCCGGCGCTTCTTCGGCGAGCTGCCCGAGCGCGTCCCCCAGCGCAGCCTCGGCTCCGGTGTCATCGTCGATCCTTCCGGCATCGCGCTCACCAACGCCCACGTGGTCGAGCGGGCGACGGAGATCGAGATCATCACGCTCGACGGCAACAAGCACAAGGCGAAGCTCGTCGGCATGGACAAGAAGACCGACCTGGCCGTCCTGAAGCTCGACGACGGCAAGGGCAAGTTCTCCTTCGCGCGCCTGGGCGACTCCGACAAGATGCAGGTGGGCGACTGGGTGATCGCGATCGGCTCGCCGTTCGGCCTGCAGGCCACCGTGACGGCCGGCATCATCAGCGCCAAGGCGCGGCAGATCGGCCAGGGCCCGTTCGACGACTTTCTACAAACCGACGCGGCGATCAACCCGGGTAACTCCGGCGGTCCGCTCGTCAACATGGCCGGCGAGGTGATCGGGATCAACACCGCCATCGTGACGACCGGCCAGGGGATCGGCTTCGCGATCCCCTCCAACATGGCCAAGAAGATCTACACCGAGCTGCAGGCCAAGGGGAAGGTCACGCGCGGCTGGCTCGGCGTCAGCATTCAGCCGCTCACCCCCGAGCTGGCCAAGTCATTCGGCGCCAAGGACGCCAAGGGCGTTCTCGTCTCCGATGTCGTCCCCGAGAGCCCCGCCCAGAAGGCCGGTCTGCAGCCCGGCGACATCCTGCTGGAGTTCGACGGCAAGAAGATGGAAGGCCCGGCCGATCTGCAGCGCACCGTCGGGCTGGCGGCGCCGGGCAACGTCGCCAAGGCCAAGGTCTGGCGGGACCAGAACGAGAAGACCCTGGACATCAAGATCGGCGAGGCGCCCGACGAGCGCGAGGCCCGGGGGCCGAGCGGACGGGGCCCCCGCTCGCTGCTGGGCCTGGAGGTCCGTCCGGTCACGCCCGAGATCGCGCGCCAGCTCAACCTCCGGTCGAACGAGGGCGTGGTCGTGACGCGCATCGAGGACGGCGGCCCTGCCGCGGAGGCCGGCATCCAGCGTGGCGATGTCGTCCGCGAGATCAACCGCCAGAAGGTCCGCTCGATGGCCGACTTCGAGCGACTGACCAAGGACGTCAAGGAAGGCGACCGCCTGACCGTGCTCCTGCAGCGCGGCCCCATGTCGCTCTACGTCGCGTTCACCGTGGGTCGCGGATAAGCATCGGAGGGGGCCTCGACGGCCCCCTCCGAAACCTCCCCCCAGAATCGATTGCGCCGGCGAAGCCGGCGCTCGAATAGGTTGCGCCCCGCTGGGGCGGGCGCTGACGTGAGGCCCGGCGAGGGCTCAGGGGACGAAGAGCGCCGCGCACTGGCCCGGTTGCGCCGGGTTCGGCGAGATGACGCCGCCGCGGGGAATGCACTGGTCCGGCGGCAGCTTCGCGCCCTTCTCCACGTGGTCCACCAGCAGGTCGAACGCGCGCTGAGCGTGCGGCTGGAGGAACTCGAGCTGCGGGAAGACGTTCTTGAACGTCTCGATGTGGTTCCCGTTCTGCACCTCGTAGAGGCGGAACTGGGACCGGCGGTGATCGTCGTCACCCCGGCGGGAGGCGGCCACCTTGGCCGCGTAGGCCCGGGCGTGCCGGTCGATGGGCAACAGGGCGTCCATCGTGCCCGCGACGGTCACGAGCGGCTTCTTGATCTTCCCGGTGGTCTCGAAGGCGGCGAACTCGTCCGCCACGTCCGAGACGGCGGTGCGCGCGACGTAGTTGTAGTTGCCGGCTCCCGCCCCGTACGTGTCGTAGGTCGGATCGAGCCGCTTCTGCCACTGGCAGAACGTCACCTCCCAGAAAGCATTGGAGTAGAGCACCCACAGCGAGACCGCCCCGCTGACGAGGTCGGGCGGGTAGCCCGCGGCCCGGATGTTCTGCGCCGCCTCACTGGTCGGGGCGAAGCCGGACGCGACGTAGCCGGGGAGATTCCGGATCGCGGGCGGCAGGTCGATCAGCACGTTGGGGCCATGCGGATCGACGAAGGTTCCCTCCCAGTCGACCCCGCCATCGAAGAGATCCGGCGCCTCCTCGATGGCGCGCCGCACCTGGTAGCCGCCGTTCGAGGTGCCGACGGCGTACGTGCGGCGCGGATGCTGGCCGTATCGGATCTTGACCGCGTCACGCGCCAGCTTGGCCGCATCCACGATGAACTCCTGCCACTGCGTGAAGGGCTTCGCCGGATCGTTGTCGAAGAAGTGCACGAAGGTGGGAGAGCCCGGGTTCAGCCGGCAGGCCAGCGGGTCGGCCGCGGTCGAGAGCCGGAGGTTGAGGACGCCCTTGTTCTGCGAGGCGTAGGCGTAACCCTTCTGTAAAACAAAGTCGCTCCAGGCGAAGTCGCCGTTGAACTCGCTTCGGGTCCCCGAGGCGCCGGCCACCACCAGCTTACCGTTCCAGTCGTCGGGCAGCCGGAGCAGGAAGCGTGCCTCGCCCGTTGGATCGTCGGCGAACCGGCCCTGGACCTGGATCCCCGGCACGAGCTTGGTGATCGGCGTGCGATCGGGCGGATCAGGCGAAATCACGCCCCGGTCCGTCACCGGCGTGAAAGCCAAGACCGGCAGGCCCGGGATCGAGTTGTTGGCCGGCGTGGTCGGCCCAGCCGGCGGTGGCAGGACGTTGTTGGTGGTCAGGTCCGGGCTCTCGAAGCAGACGGCGTCCGCCACGTCGTTCCCCAGCTTCTGGAGAATCTCGGGGCACCGGGCCCCCGCCGCCATGGCCGGGACCGCCGGAAGCATGAGCGCAAGGAGTGCTATCAAGGAAAAAGCTCGACGTGTCATGTGATCCTCCGGCGTTCTCTGGTTGCGGCCTCGAGGTGTCACCATATACGCGGGCCAGGGCGTTTCCGTCAAGGACGACCCCCGCCCGCCTCCCGGCCAAAACGGAGTCGTCTGCTACACTTCACTTGAGGGGGCGCCGGCTGGATCGGCCGCCTCTGACCCTATGGCGGTGGAATTCAAGGACTACTACAAGATTCTCGGCGTCGACCGGAACGCGGACGACAAGACGATCAAGTCCGCCTACCGGCGACTCGCCCGGAAATACCACCCCGACGTGGCCAAGGGCAAGGACGGCGGCGAGCGCTTCAAGGAGATCAACGAGGCGTACGAGGTTCTCTCCGACCCCGAGAAGCGCCGGCGGTACGACAGCCTGGGATCCGACTGGCACCGCTACGCCCAGCGCGCGCCCGGTCCCGGCGCCGGCGGCTTCCGTGTGGAGTACGGCGGTGACCCGGGCGACCTCGGCGACTTCTCCGACTTCTTCCGGACGATTTTCGGGGATCTCGGTGTCCGGATGGGCCACGGGGCAGGCCGCGGCCGCGACGCCGAGGATTTCCTCGGCGGATTCCGCGCCGGCCGCGCCCGCGCGTCGGGCCAGGACGTCCAGGCCACCGTGGAGATCACCCTCGACGAGGCGTTCCAGGGGGCACGCAAGACGCTGACGTTCGAGATGAACGAGCCCTGCCCCACCTGTCAGGGCTCGGGCCACGTCGGCGGCCAGCCCTGCCCGACCTGCCAGGGCGGCGGCTGGCAGCGCGCGCGCCGCCAGCTCGACGTCAAGATCCCCGCCGGCGTCCGCACGGGCCAGCGCGTGCGCGTAGCCGGCGAGGGCGGCGGGGCGCCGGGCGGGCGTGGTGACCTCTACCTGGTCGTGACCGTGGCCCGGCACCCGCTCTTCGAGCGCCGGGGCGACGACCTCCACCTCGAGCTTCCCATCACGGCGCCGGAGGCGGCGCTCGGCACCACCGTGGAAGTGCCGACCCTGCGCGGCAAGGTCTCGATGAAGATCCCACCCGGCACCTCCAGCGGCCGCACGTTCCGGCTGCCCGGGTACGGGATGCCGCGCGTGAAAGGCGGCGGGGCCGGCGACCAGCTCGTCAAGGTGAAGATCGTCATGCCCGCGGACCTCACGCCGGCCGAGCGGGATCACTATCAGAAGCTCCAGGCGCAGCGGAGCGACAACCCGCGCGCCTGGCTGGGATGAGGAGTCGCGTGTGAACCGATTCGACAAGCTCACCGTCAAGGCCCAGGAGGCGCTCCAGGCCGCGCAGTCGCTGGCCGACCAGCAGAGCCACCAGGCGGTCGAGCCGGAGCACCTGCTGCACGCGCTCATCCAGCAGCGCGAAGGCGTCGTGGGCCCGCTGCTCGGGAAGCTGGGTGCGCGGCCCGACGCCATCCAGCGGGCGCTGGAGGCCGAGCTGGGGCGGATGCCCAAGGTCCGCGGCGCCAGCGGCCAGTACACGAGCGATCGTCTGCGCGTCGCGCTCGAGCGGGCGCAGACGGAAGCCGAGCGCCTCAAGGACGAGTACGTCTCCACCGAGCACCTCTTGATCGGCCTGGCCCAGGACCGCGACGGCGCCGCCGGCCGCGTGCTGGCCGCCAACGGCGTCACCCCCGACGGCATCTACCGGGCCCTGGTGGAGGTCCGCGGCACCCAGCGAGTCACCGACCCCAATCCGGAGGACAAGTACCAGGCGCTCCAGCGCTACTCCCGCGACCTCACCGAGCTCGGCCGCAAGGGCAAGCTCGATCCGGTGATCGGCCGCGACGAGGAGATCCGGCGCGTCATCCAGGTGCTGTCGCGGCGCACCAAGAACAACCCGGTGCTCATCGGGGAGCCAGGCGTGGGCAAGACGGCGATCGTCGAGGGTCTGGCCCAGCGGATCGTGGCCGGCGACGTGCCGGAGGGCCTCAAGGGCAAGCGCCTCATCGCGCTCGACATCGGCGCCATGGTGGCGGGCTCGAAGTACCGCGGGGAGTTCGAGGACCGGCTCAAGGCCGTGCTGCGCGAGATCACGGAGTCCGAGGGCCAGATCATCTGCTTCATCGACGAGATGCACACGCTGGTGGGGGCCGGGGCCGCCGAGGGCGCGGTGGACGCCGCCAATATGCTCAAGCCGGCGCTGGCGCGGGGCGAGCTGCGCTGCATCGGCGCCACCACGCTCGACGAGTACCGCAAGCACGTCGAGAAGGACCCCGCGCTGGAGCGCCGGTTCCAGCCGGTGATGGTGCGCGAGCCCTCGGTGGAGGATGCGATCGCCATCCTGCGGGGGCTCAAGGAGCGGTACGAGGTCCACCACAAGGTGAAGATCAAGGACGCCGCCCTGGTGGCGGCGGCCATCCTCTCCCACCGCTACATCGCCGACCGGTTCCTGCCCGACAAGGCCATCGACCTCGTGGACGAGGCGGCGGCGCGCCTCCGGATGCAGATCGACTCGATGCCGCAGGAGATCGACGAGATCGAGCGGCGGATCATGCAGCTCGAGATCGAGCGGGTCTCGGTGGCCCGCGACCAGGACGATCCCGGGGCCCGCGAGCGCCTGGGCCGCATCGACGCCGAGCTGGCGGAGCTGAAAGAGAAGTCGGCGGCCCTCAAGGCCCAGTGGCAGGCCGAGAAGGAAGGCATCACCCGCATCGGCAAGATCAAGGAGGAGATCGAGACCGCCAAGCAGGCGATGGCCGACGCCGAGCGCCGCGGCGACCTCAACCGCGCCGCCGAGCTCCGCTACGGCACGCTGCTCGGGCTCGAGAAGCAGCTCCGTGAGATGGAGGCCCAGCTCGCCCGGCAGCACCAGCGCGGGCGCATGCTCCGCGAGGAGGTGGACGAGGAAGACATCGCGGCCGTGGTGGCCAAGTGGACGGGCATCCCGGTCACCCGGCTGCTCGAGGGTGAGACCCAGAAGTTGCTGTCAATGGAGGCGCGCCTCGGCCAGCGGGTCGTGGGGCAGGACGAGGCCATCCGGGCCGTGTCGAACGCGGTGCGCCGCGCCCGCTCGGGCCTCAGCGACCCCAACCGCCCCATCGGCTCTTTCCTCTTCCTGGGTCCCACGGGCGTCGGCAAGACCGAGCTGGCGCGGGCCCTGGCCGAGTTCCTCTTCGACGACGAGCGGGCCATGATCCGCCTCGACATGTCCGAGTACATGGAGAAGCACACCGTGGCCCGCCTCATCGGGGCGCCGCCGGGATACGTCGGCTACGAGGAGGGCGGCCAGCTCACGGAAGCCGTTCGTCGGCGTCCCTACTCCGTCGTCCTCTTCGATGAAATCGAAAAGGCTCACGCCGACGTCTTCAACGTCCTGCTGCAGCTCCTCGACGACGGGCGGCTCACCGACGGTCAGGGCCGGACGGTCGACTTCCGCAATACGGTCGTCATCATGACCTCGAACCTGGGCTCGCACATCTTCCGCGAGTACGAGCAGCCCGAGAAGGTCCGGCCGCTGCTCATGCAAGAGCTGCGGAACACGCTGCGGCCGGAGTTCCTCAACCGGATCGACGACGTCGTGATCTTCCGGTCGCTGGGCCGCGAGGAGCTGGCCCGCATCGTCGACATCCAGCTCGGCCATCTCCGCAAGCGGCTGGCTGACCGGCGCATCGAGCTCGAGGTCACCGAGGCGGCCCGGGGACTGCTGGCCCGCGAGGGCTACGACCCCACGTTCGGGGCCCGGCCGCTCAAGCGCACGATCCAGCGGCTCGTCCAGGACCCCCTGGCGCTCAAGCTGCTCGAGCACGAGTTCAGCGAGGGCGACACGGTGACGGTGGACGCGAAGGGGGACCAGTTCGTCTTCCGCCGCACCGCCGGGGCTCAAGTCGCGGATTAACGTCGGAGGGGGCCTCGACGGCCCCCTCCGAGACCTCCCCCCAGGACTGGATTGCGCCGGCGAAGCCGGCGCTCGAAGCGGTTAGGGTCGAATCCCGCCGGGGGATCCAACCGTAGGTGGTCGATTCGTTCGGTGCGACGCTGACTTAGTGCCGTCGTCCGCTGCCGCCGGCGCAGAACTACCAGCCAAGACGGCGCGCAGGGCACCACCGGCTGCGAGATTCCCGGAACCGGACCGCCACCGCGGGGGCGCTCCCGGCCTGAGCGTTTCGAACGGCCGTGTCCGTCTCGGGTTACGGGTGCCGTGCTAAGTTCTTCATAATGGTCCGCTGTGTTGCTTGCGTGTGCATCGGCGTGTTGATTTTGGGCCTGTACTTTCCCCAAGTCGCAGGCGCCGACGACACGGAGCGAGCCGGGTACTACATGCCGGTGAACCCCCCACCAGGCTTCGCCGATCTCCAGTGGATCGCCCTTATAGATAAGCGATTTGTGCCTTCTGGAAGTCCGAAGGGGCTGATTCGCATAGGCACCGAAGAACGGTGGCGGGACTTCCCATTTCGCAGTGTCTCCCTCAAGGGAGACGACATCACCTTCACCACAGCGAGCGTCAATGGAGAGAGCTTCGGCTTCCGCGGTCGGTTCATTGCGAAGCCTCAGCCAATCGAGAACGACAGCGACAGGGACAGGATCATACTCGTTGGCACACTGACCCGAAACCGTGGGGGGACCGTCGTGAGCGCGAGCAAGCTCCGCTTCGCCTATACCCCCGGAGACTGAGGTCGACGACGCGCGCGTCACGCCGCCCGCCGGTACACGGTGCGCAGTGGCACCGTCAACCTAAAGCGCGCGGGTCCCGCCGGGGCCACCACCAAACCCCGGCACTCTTGAAGTTCTCCGGGGGTTCCGGTGACGATGCCCGGAGCTCCCGAACCCCAAAATCACCCAGAAACACCCCCGCCCGTGGCAACGAAATAGCAACGCAGTTTCGCCTGTCCTGACAACACGGGATATCAGGCACGGCACACAGCGGCTCTCCCGAGCTTGGTGCGTCAACGGCGCGGCTTACTATTGAGCCATGTCGTTGCTGCTGGCCTTGCAGGGCGGCTGGACACCCGAACAGAGCCTTCGGGCGGACGAGAGCCGAGTGATCACGCCTGAACAATTCGCGTCGGGCGTCATACCGATCACCGACCCAAGACTCATCAGCCACCTTATCGAGAATCCTCGTGGACTCTACGGCCTGTCTGCCTGGGCTTTTCAGGAACTCGTGGCCGAGCTTCTGCGCAACCAGGGTTATCCAGATGTCATTCTGGGAGGCCGGGGGCGAGACGGCGGAGTAGACATCTTCGCGGAGCGGCGCGGCGATCTGGGGCACGAGTTGGTGATCGTGCAGTGCAAGAGGTTCGCCGAGGATCACAAGGTCGGCGAACCCGTGGTCAAGCAGTTCGCTTACGAGGTAGAAGAGCGAGAAGCAACGCGGGGGTTGATCGCGACAACCTCGACGTTCACGTCCGATGCACTGAAGCTCATCGAGGAGAAGCGATACCGGCTGACCGGAAAGGACTTCGAAAAGCTGGCGGCGTGGCTCGGTCAGGTACGCGATACCACTGGCAAGCGCGACGCCTAGTCACTCCAATACGGCCCCGGACGCTCGCCGCCTCACCTACGTCCTCTGCGGTCGCACCCCTAATCGAATCCCGCCGGCTGCACCCGGCCTGGGTCGTCCTGGCCGCGCTCACCCTCTGCATGATGGCCGCCTCCGGGCTTCGCTCCGTCTTCGGCGTCTACATCAAGCCCATGGAGGCGGAGTTCGGCTGGAGCCGCGGCGCACTGTCCGGTGCCGCCGCGATCTCCCTGCTCCTGCTCGGCGCCGCCGGGCCGCTGGTGGGACGGATGGCCGATCGCTGGGGACCCCGCGCCGTCATCGGCAGCGCCCTGCTCCTGCTGGGCCTCGGCTCGCTCGGATCGGCCTTCGTGCAACAGCTCTGGCACGTCTACGTCACCGCCGGTCTGTTCATGGCGCTGGGCGCCGGGGGCGTCGCCATAACCACCGGCTCGACGGTGGTGGCCCGCTGGTTCGAGGCGCGGCGGGGGCTGGCCATCGGGATCGCGGCGGGCGGCATGTCGGCCGGACAGCTCGTTGTGATCCCGCTGGCTATGGCCCTGACGGTCTGGTACGGCTGGCGCACGAGCTACTTCTGGCTGGGCCTGGGCCTCCTGGTGCTCGTGCTCCCCGTCGGCCTGTGGCTCATCGGCAACAATCCGGAGGATCGCGGGCTCCGGCCCTACGGCGCCGCCGGATCCATCCGGAGCGCGGCGCAGGCCGCCGCCACCGTCGCCGCCGAGCGCGTCTCCGTCGTGGACGCGGCCCAGACGCTGCCCTTCTGGCTCCTGATGGCGACCTTCTTCGTTTGCGGCTACACCTCCAACGGCGTGGTCCTCACCCACTTCATGCCCCACGCGCTGGAGCACAACTTCACGCCCTTCCAGGCCTCCGCCGCGCTGGGGGTGATGGGCGCGATGAACATCATGGGCACGGTCGGCTCGGGCTGGATCTGCGACCGCTTCGGGCGCCGGGGGCCGCTGGCCTTCTACTACTTCATCCGCGGCCTCTCCCTGATCTTCCTGCTCTACGTGTGGAACGTGCCGTCACTGCACGTGTGGGCCGCCCTCTTCGGCCTCAACTACATCTCGACGGTGCCGCCGACGACGACGCTGACCGCCAACATCTTCGGGCGCTACTCGGTGGGCGAGCTCAGCGGCTGGATCTTCTTCTCCCACCAGGTCGGGGCCGCGCTCGGCGCCGCGCTGGCGGGCTGGATCTTCGAGTGGACGGGCAGCTATGCGAGCGCGTTCGTCTCCGCGGCGTTGATGGCCATCCTGGCCGCCGGCCTCAGCCTGCTCATTCGCGAGGAGCCCATCGGGACGCGTCCCACCGCCGCCCCGGCCCCGGCGACGGCGTAGACCAGCCGCCCGACCCGCAGGCGCCAGCCCGACGTGGGTTATGACGACCGCCGTGGTCTCCTGCTATCGTAGGGAGCGAGTTGACATGCGCGCGCTGGCGTTCTGGAAGACCGTGACGGCGGACACGACCGATTTCCTCGATCGGTTGATCGCCATCCTGCGCGATCACGGGATCCGATATTGCGTCGTCGGCGGCCAGGGGGTGAACGCGTACGTCGAACCGGTCGTGAGCCTCGACCTGGACCTCGCCGTCGCCGTCGACCAGCTTCCCCAGGTCGAGCGCCTGATGCGAGGGGCCTTCAGAGTGGAACGTTTTGCCCACAGCCTGAATGTCTCGGAGCCTGGCTCCGACCTCAGGGTGCAGATCCAGACCGACCAGAGGTACGGCGCGTTCGTGGACCGGGCCACGGTGCGAGACGTCTTGGGTGTGCGCTTGCCGGTGGCCCATCTCCAAGACGTTCTCCAGGGGAAGATCTGGGCCGTCCTGGATCCGTCCCGGCGCCCGAGCAAGCGCCAGAAGGACCTGGCGGACATCGCGCGTCTGCTCGAAGCGCATCCCGGATTGCGCCGGATGGTCCCGGCCGAGGTACTCGACAGGTTGATCTAGGGCTGCATCTCTCACCGCCGTATCAGCACGATCTCCCCCGACGGCCCGCGGATCTCGAGCAGGGGCGTCTGCTCGACGTGGTACTGCCGCCACGCGTAGTCTCCGAGGCGGGGAGCCACGTACTGGTAGAGCTCGAGCACCGTGACGGCCCCGTCGCCGTTGAGATCGGCGGCGCCGCGCAGGCCCTCCACGAGGAACGAGGTGAAGAGACCACCCCGCTGGTCGTCCTCGAACGCCGGATGATCGGGCGTGCCGGCCGAGATGACGACGCGCCCGACGCCGGCCTCGATCGGTGGCTTCGGCAGCGGCGTCGCGGAAGGATTCGTGAGGCCCCGCGCGCGCATCGTCCCGGTCCCACCGCCCACGTAGCCGGCATCGAGGAGCACGACCACCTGCCGGGTGGGGAGCTGACCGATCAGCTCCTCGAGGCGATCGTCCATCAGTGCGGTCCCTGCGAGATCGGCGAGCTGGCCGTCGTGCGGAAGCAGGTAGTGATGGAGGCGCCCGTCGCCTCCCGGCCCCACCGCGCCGTGCCCCGCGAAGAAGACGATCACGCTGTCCTCGTCGCTCACCCGCGCGCGCAAGGCGCGCAGCGCCCCGATCACCAGGTCGCGGGTGGCGTTCTCGAGCAGCGTGACGCCGTCGGGGCCGAACCCGGGCGCCCGGGTCAGGAGCTGGGCGAGCGTTTGCGCGTCGCGCACGGCATAGCTCAGCTTGGCGTCGCCGCTGGGGGACCCCTGCGGGTAGTCGTCGATCCCGATGACGAGCGCGTGGCGCTTGCCGGGCGGTACCGTGAGCTCGCGCTGCTCCTTGCCGAGGACGACGACCACGGCCGCCCTGCCCAGGAAACGCCCTCCGCGATCGGCCGCCAGCACGCGCTGGGCATCCTTGGGCGCCAGCAGGAGGTCTCCCCGCCGCTCGCCCGCGGCGCCGGTCGCCCGGACGATGAGTGGATTGGCGCCCACGCGTCCGTTCTGGCGCGCCTCGCTGATCGCCACCGCGTATCCCGCGGGCCCCTGCTGGCTCATGGCCGCGAACTGGATCATCTGCGGCCCGAAGACGACGGCGCCGGAGCCCTCCTCGATCAGCCGTGGCGCCAGCGCGGGCGAGAAACCGGCGTCCGACGCATCCACGATGAGACCCGTGTAGGGCTCGTCGACGCGGAAGCCGGGATCCGGGCGGTAGGGGCTGGCGGGACGCGACGCCGCCCAGGCGACGACCGGCTCGGTGAGGCCGCCGGTCCCCCGCAAGCGCAGCTCCAGCGCGACCTCGGCCCACGCCGAGCCGTCGGACCGGTCGCCGACGGTCTCGCTGACGACCACGGCGCCCCGCAGCCGCGCCTGCACCGCCGAGCGCACCGTCGGCTCGCTGGCCATCGCGTTCTTCACGTCGGTGGCGCCGTCGATCGTCACCCCCTCGACGATCTCCGCCAGCTTGAGCTGCGCGCGCTGGCGCGCGGCGTCCAGCGCCCGCGCTCGCTCGTCGGCCTGATCGGGCGCGGGCGGCCCGTCCGTGGTGGCCCGCGCCCTGACCTGGATGGAGCCGTCGTCCCACCTGAGCCGCGCCGCGGTCTGACCCGACGCATCGACGATCTTCTGATCGAGGCGGCTGGCGGGCGGCTCCTTCCACCACTCGGCGTGGCCGACACGGGGTGTGGGAAAGGCGATCGCCAGCAGGACCGCCAGGCCGATGCGTGTCCGGGGCGTCATGGTTGTCCTTGCAACCCCCTCTCGAAGATATGCGAACGGCGGGCAAATTTCGAGTTGCGGGCGTGCGGCCGGAGATGCTATGCCTTGCACTCCAACCACCGCCCGATACGAACCTCCCGCGCCAGAGGAGGACGCCAGATGAGCGAGCAGCGCGTCACCGTGAACCGACGGACGTTCCTCAGAACCGTGGGCGGGGGCCTGGCGCTCGGCCTCGGCGCCGCGGCCCCGGCTGGGGCCCAGCAGATGGACCTCAAGATCGGCTACATGCCGCACCCCATCCACGAGAACTCGATCAAGTGGATGAAGGTCTGGGCGACCGAGCACAAGGTAGCGCTCACGCTGGTACCGACTTCATACGAAGTCTACGTCGAAAAGATGACCGCCAATCTGACATCGAGAGGCGGCCAGTACGATGTCATCTGGCACAACGACGACTGGGGCCAGCTCTGGGGGCGCTACCTGGAGCCCGTCGACGACGTGCCCGCTATCAAGAAGATGAGCCGGTTTCTCTATGAGCCGCCGTTCGTGTGGGAGGGCAAGGATACGGGCGTGGCCTTCGTGGAGACGATCGGGACGTTTTTCTATCGCACCGATCTCCTCAAGGAGAGCGAGTTCCCGCGGACCTGGGACAACCTGGTGAAGACCTGCCAGCGCCTCCAGAAGGACGGCAAGGTCAAGTGGGGGTTCGCCGGCGGCATGAAGTACCCCCACGGCTGGTTTACCTTCTTCTGGTCCATCTGGGCCAACGGCGGTGATCTCATGCTGCCGATCCACGAGCGCCGCAACGAGGAGCTCGGCCGGCACGGCTGGAAAGCGGCGATCGCCGAGCCGGAGGCGGTGCAGGCCGTCGAGTTCTGGTGGGACAACATCAAGACGCACAAGATCGTGCCGCCCGGCCAGCCCGGCTACTCGCGCGACGACGCCAACGCGATCTTCATGGCCGGCGACGCCGCCATCACCATGGCCGACACGACGCTGTACGGGAAGTTCAACGACCCCAAGCAGTCCAAGGTCGCCGGGAAGATCAGCGTGGCTTCGTTCCCGATGGGGCCGCGCGCGAAGTTCAAGTCCATCGCCTGGCGCGACGCCTGGGCGTGGGCGATTCCGAGCCACATCGACCCGGCCAAGAAGAAGATGGCCAAGGAGCTGCTCAACTGGATCAACCTGAACCGCGAGGCCCAGGTCGACCTCTGGAAGACCACCGGCGGCTTTCCGCCCAACGAGGAGGTCCAGAAGGAGCTCATCAAGACCGACGCGGTGTTCCGGAAGTTCCGGGCGGCCACGGTGGAGTCGGAGAAGATCATCCACGGCGCGTTCTACTTCGCCCGCTGGCCCGAATTCTTCGCCACCGGCATCGACCACATGGTCAAGGCGGTCACCGGCCCTCGGGACGCCATCAAGCCGACGCTGGCCGAAGGGGCGAAGATGATGAGCGAGATCGCGGCGCGGAGCTGAACTCGGAGGGGGGCTTCGCCCCCCTTCCGAGATCCATAGTCAGAGGGGGCCTCGCGGCCCCCTCCGAACCTCCCCAATAGGGTTGCGCCGGCGAAGCCGGCGCTCGAAAGCGACGATCCTTTCGATGGCGCTTCGGACGACAGTTGAACCAGCGACGGCAACGACACTCGCTCCCCGCCGGCGGGGGAGATTCGGGGAGCGCCAGCGGTTCATGCTCGCGCTCATCCTCCCCGCCCTGGTGATCCTGGTGGCCTTTCAGATCGTGCCCATCCTGATCGGCGCCAACGCGAGCTTCCGGAGCTGGAGCCTCTTCAACCCCCAGAAGACCTTCGTCGGGCTCGCCAATTACCGCCGCATCCTGGCCGACCCGCTCTTCTACGGCACCGTCCTGCCCAACACCTTCCTCTTCATGCTGGCCTCGGTGAGCGGCGGGCTCCTGGCCGGGCTCGGGCTGGCCACGCTGATCAACCGGCGCTTCCGGGGCCAGCGGCTCGTCCGCACCGCCATTCTCCTGCCCCTGATGGTGCCGCCCGTGGTGGCCGCGATCATGATCACGTGGATGTTCAACGATCAGTTCGGCATCGCCAACGTGATCCTCGAAGCGCTCGGCCTGGAGCCGGTGGCCTGGCTGGTGAGCCGGTGGACCAGCCTGGCCATCGTCATCGGGACCGACATCTGGCTGTGGACGCCGTGGTTCACCCTCCTGATCCTGGCCGCGCTCCAGACGCTGCCGGTCGAGCCTCACGAGGCGGCGCGGATGGACGGCGCCGGCCCCTGGCAGGTGTTCCGCAACATCACGCTGCCACTCCTCCGACCCGTCTTGATGGTCTGCATCACCATCCGGACGATCGACGCCTTCCGCGTCTTCGACATCGTGTGGACGATCACCAAGGGGGGCCCGGCGCGCTCCACCGAGGTCTTCAGCATCTACGCCTACAAGCAGGCCTTCGTGTACCTGAACTTCGATCTGGGGGCGGCGGCCTCCATGATCGGCGCGGGCATCATCATGGTCGTGGGCGGTGTGCTCTACAAAGTCCTGAGCTACGTGGTGGAGGTGTCGCGATAGCCCCGGGGTGGAAGCGGGCGTTCTTCGGGCTGGCGGTCACCGGGGTGACGCTGCTCCTGGTCTTGCCGGTGGCCTGGATGGTGCTGACGGCGATCCGCCCGGCCTCCGGGGTCTTCTACGTCCACCGCGGCACGGAGTTTACACTGGGCAACTTCGCCGAGGCGCTGGCCAAGCCGGAGATGAAGGAGGCCTTCGTCAACAGCGCGCTCATCGCGACGCTGGCCACGGTCTTCTCGCTGGCGGTCACCATCACCTCCGGCTACATGCTCTCCCGCTTTTCGGGCGCCGCCAGCAACCTCTGGTTCGGCCTCATCTACCTCTTCCGCTGCATCCCCTACATCTCCTGGGTCATCCCGCTCTATCTGCTCACCCAGTGGATGGGCATCCTGGACACGTACCTGGGGCTGCTCCTGCCCCACATCGCCATCCACATCTGCTTCTTCTCCTGGATCATGAAGGGCTTCTTCGATGGGATCGAGCCCGAGGCCGAGTACGCGGCGTACATCGACGGCTGCTCGCGCTGGGGGGCGTTCATCCGGATCGCGCTCCCCATGGCCACGCCGGGGATCGTGGCGCTCTTCATCCTGTCCTGGCTCTACACCTGGAACGAGTTCCTCTTCGCCTTGATCCTCACCGGCAGCCGGACCACGATGCTCACCGTCCGCATGGCCCAGTTCGTCCACGAGACGGGCATCGAGTGGCACCTGATGAGCGCCACCGCGGTCATGGCCATCGGCCCGGCCCTCATCGTCACGCTGTTCGCCCAGGAGTATGTCGTCAAGGGCCTGAAAATCTGAGGAGCTGAGCTATGGACGCATTCGACGCGCTCACGGTGGGTCGGAAGGTGACCGTACGGAAGACGGTGGGGGAGTCGGACGTCTACCTGTTCGCCGGCATCAGCGGCGACTTCTCGCCGAACCACGTCGACGAGGAGTACATGCGGGCCACCCGCTACGGGCGCCGGATCGCCCACGGCGCCCTGCTGATCGGCTACATGTCGCGGGCATCCACGGAGATCTGCGCCGGGCTCGGCGGCACCATCGTCTCCTACGGCTACGACCGGATCCGCTTCCCCCACGCGGCCTTCATCGGCGACACGGTGACGGTAGAGTACGAGATCGTCGAGCGGAAGGAGGCCGAGCGGAAGACGTTCGCCCGCGTCACCTGCACCAACCAGCGCGGGGAGGTGGTGGCCGCCGCCACCCACATCCTCAAGGTGGTGGAGTGAGCGAGCCGGCCGGGCTGAGCATCCTCGCCGGCGTCCGCGTGCTGAGCTTCACCCAGTTCCTGCTGGGGCCGTCGGGCGTCCAGTTCCTGGCCGACCTCGGGGCCGACGTCGTCAAGATCGAGCCCCCGGGCGGGACGCTCTGGGAGCGCAACTGGTCGGGGTGCGACCTCTTCCTGAACGGCGTCAGCGCCTTCTACCTGGCCACCCACCGCAACCAGCGCAGCCTCACCCTCGATCTCAAGTCGCCCGAGGGCCAGACCGTGGCCCGGCGTCTCATCGAGCGCGCCGACGTGCTCGTCCAGAACTTCCGGCCGGGGGTGATGACGCGCCTGGGCCTCGACTACGCGGCGGCGTCCGCGCTGAACCCGCGGCTGATCTACGTCTCGGCCTCCGGCTACGGCGAGTCGAGCCCCTATCGCGACCGGCCCGGCCAGGATCTGTTATTGCAGGCCATCTCCGGGCTGGCCAGCATCTCGGGGCGGGCCGGCCAGCCGCCCACGCCCGTGGGCACCGCCGTGGTCGATCAGCACGGCGCGGCGCTGCTGGCCCTGGGCGTCCTGGCCGGCCTCCTCGAGCGCGGTCGCACCGGGCGCGGGCTGCAGGTCGAGGTCAGCATGCTGCGCGCCGGGCTCGATCTGCAGCTCGAGATCATCACGTACTTCCTCAACGGCGCCCGCATGCAAAAGAGCCCTACCCCGCTGGCCAGCATGTTCCATCCCGGCCCCTACGGCATCTACGAGACCAGGGACGGGCATCTCGCGCTGTCGATCTCGCCTCTCCGCGCGCTCCAGGAGGCCCTCGACCTGCCCGCGCTGGCGCCCTACGCGACGGTGCCCTACAACTTCGAAGCGCGCGAGGAGATCGCCCGCCTGCTCGAGCCGGTGCTGAAGACGCGAACGACCGCCGAATGGGTCGAGCACCTGGTGCCGCGCGGCGTGTGGGCGGCGCCCGTCCTCTCCCACGCCGAGACCTTCGCCGAACCGGCGGTCCGAGCGGCCGACGTCGTCCAGGAGATGGCGCACCCCGTGGCGGGACCCGTGCGTCTCCTGCGCTTTCCGCTCGAGTTCTCCACCGGCCGCGCCGGCGTGCGGCGCCCGCCGCCCATGCCGGGCCAGCACGCGGACGAGATTCTCCGCGAGATCGGGTACGCCGAGGCGGAGATCCGACGGCTGCGCGAGCAGCGGGTGGTCTGAGACGCGCGCTGGCCCGCGGTGTACAATGTCGAAGATGTCATTGCTGCAGCCCTGTCGGTTCCTCCCCATCCTCGTGCTCTGCTGCGCGCTCGACCTCGCGGTGCCGGTGGCGCCGACGCCGACCGGCGTCGAGTTCGAAGAGGACGAGGAAGGGATCCACGTCAGCTCGGCGCGCGCCGGCAAGCCCAAGCCCGCTGCCCTGAAGACGCCCGGGCAGTATCGCGTCGAGCTCCGCCCGCGCGTCCGCCTGTCGCGTCCCGAGGCGCCCGCGCGAAGCGCCCGTCCTGACGGAGACGCGCAGTCGGGGCGCGCCCGCCTGTCCGCGTCCGACCGAGCCGCACTGCCCGCTCCCTCCGGCGAAGACCACTAGCGTTATCTCGCTCCTCTGCTGAAGCCCTCGCCGCACCCGCGGCGAGACGCTGCGTATTTCTTCGCGAGGAGACGCGAGATGACTATCAACAAATACGAGGGGCTGGCCATCACGGTGGCCCTGTTGCTGTTCGGCAAGGTCGTGATCGCGCTGTTCAGGCTCCTGGGCGACTGAGGGAGGACACCATGGCCTTCCTCCTGGACCCGGAATTCTGGGCCCGCTGGTTCACCATCGTGATCATCGACCTCACGCTCGCGGGCGACAACGCGCTGGTGATCGCGCTGGCGGTGCGCCGGCTGCCGAAGCGGCATCAGCTGCTGGGGCGCCTCTGGGGAACGGCGGGCGCGGTGGGCCTGCGCCTGATCTTCATCACGATCGCCACGCTGCTCTTCAGGATTCCGTTCCTGCAGCTGGTCGGGGGGCTCATCCTCGTCTGGATTGCCATCAAGCTGGTGCGCCAGGAGACGGGCGCCGAGGCCCACATCCGCCACGGGACGTCCCTGCGGGAGGCGATCTGGATCATCATCGTCGCCGACGCGGTGATGAGCCTGGACAACGTCCTGGCGGTGGCGGCGGCTGCGCATGGCGACCTGCTCCTGGTGGGCTTCGGGATCGGGCTCTCGCTGCCGCTGGTCGTCTGGGGCAGCGGCGTGCTGGCCTGGCTGATGAATCGCTTCGTCTGGATCATCTGGCTGGGCGGCGGGATCCTCGGCTACGTCGCGGGCGAGATGATCGTCGAGGACGCCGCGCTCAAGCAGTGGCTCGGTGAGCCGCCTCCCGCCTTCGAGTTCCTGCCGGTCGCGCTGGCGGCGGCGATCGGCGGGCTCGGCTGCTGGTCCGCGCAGAACGGCCGCAAGAAGCTGCCCGAGAACATCTGAGGCGGACGCCCCGGTTCGAGCGGCGGCTTTGCCGCCGCACCCTATGGGGAGGTTCGGAGGGGGCCGGGAGGCCCCCTCTGACTATGGATCTCGGAGGGGGCCGTAACGTCCGCCCCCTCCGATGACTCAGCGGGCGATCGGGTGGGCGCCGCGGCGAGGGTCGGCGCCGGCCCAGCGCGTACCGTCGGGGCCGACCTTGACCCCGCAGACGGCGCCGGCGCGCCACTCCCAGTCGGGCCAGATGGCGACCTCGTGCCCCCGCTCGGCCAGGGCCTCGCGCGTCTCCTGGGGGATGCGCCCCTCGACCTCGAGCTTGCCCGGTGACATGACGTGCGGCCAGAACGAGTCGGGGAAGCTCCGCGAGGCGACGCGCGGCATCTCCACCGCCTTCTGTAGCGGCAAGTCGAAGACGGTGACGTTGAGGAAGACCTGGAGCATCGCCTGTTGCTGCACGTCCCCGCCCGGCGTGCCGAAGGGCATGAGGAGCCGGCCGTCGGCCAGCACCATCGCCGGCGCCGGCGTCAGGCGCGGCCGCTTGGCCGGCGCCACCACGCTCGGATGCGCGGGGTCGAGCCACCCCTGGGAACCTCGGGGCGACACCACGCAGCCGACGCCCGCCACCACCGGGGAGTCGGTGTTGGGATCGCTGGGCGTCGACGAGAAGCCGTTGCCCTCCGCGTCGACGACGGCGACGTAGCTCGTGTCGAGCGCATCGGAGCCGCCGGCCATCGGCACGGCCTCGCGGCCCGCTCTGGTACCCGCCCGCTCGGGATCGCCCGGCGGAGGCATCTCGATCCACGCGCGCTCTCCGACCAGCTGGCGCCGCTTGGCCGCGTAGGCCTTCGAGAGCAGGCCCTCGGGGATCTTCACGAGCTTCGGATCACCGTAGTAGGCGTCCCGATCGGCGAACGCGATCTTGATCGTCTCCACGAGGCGGTGCAGGTAGGGGGCCGAGTTGTGGCCGAGCGCCTTGAGGTCCGCGCCCTCGAGCATGTTGAGCATCTGGAGCAGCACGGGACCCTGGCACCAGTAGCCGCAGGCGGCGACCTCGTAGCGACCGAACGTCGTGCGGAGCGCCGGCGCCACCTCCACGCCGAAGTCCTCGAGATCGGCGAGCGTCAGGGGACCGCCCTCGCGGCGGTGGAACTCGGCGATGCGCGTGGCGGTCTCGCCGCGATAGAACTCGTCGCGCGCGGCGCGGATGCCCCGGGCGCGGCTCCCGCCCGCCTGCTCCGCCGCCGCCATCCGGCGCAGCGTCTCGCCCAGCTCGCGTTGCACGAGGAC
This sequence comes from Candidatus Rokubacteria bacterium 13_1_40CM_69_27, assembly GCA_001917535.1. GTDB lineage: Bacteria > Methylomirabilota > Methylomirabilia > Rokubacteriales > CSP1-6 > MNEF01. The sequence continues at coordinate 41,684 of MNEF01000094.1, read as the reverse complement.
CTCGCCGGCCCGGTACGGCCGCCCGTCCTTGAGGTAGAGCGCCGCCGACGTCGGCCACCGCCGGTACTTGTCGGCGTTGGCCGTCATCTGATACGCGGAGAAGTTGGAGATGGGAAAGCCGTGCTCGGCATGCTCGATGGCCGCCGCGGCGACCTCCGCGAAGGACATCGTTCCCCAGCGCTCGAGCGCCGTGCACCAGGCGTCCGGCGCCGCCGGCACCACCGTGCGCGCGAGGCCGGGCGGGATCTGGCCGCCGTGGCGCTTCTGGAAGTACTCGGCCGTCGACGCCCGCGGATAGGGTCCGACGCCGGAGACCTGCCAGGTCTCGCCGGTACGCGCCACGTGCACCAGGATCGGCGCCACGCCGGCGAAGGAGACCATGTCGGGGTGGACGACCCCCAGACAGATGCCGGCGGCCACGCCCGCGTCGATCGCGTTGCCTCCGGCGTTGAGGATCCGAGCGGCCGCCTCCGACGCCAGCGCGTGGCCGGCGGCCACGGCCCAGCGCAGGCCGATGGCCTGCACCGTGTGGGTCGGCGTGTGGAGCGGCGCGGATTGCTGGGCAACGGCCGAGTCGAGCGACATGACTGACCCATGATACATCCGCCCGATGCCCCGAAACCCGCGAATTTCCACGGGCTATGCTAGGCTGACCCCATGGTCAGGGCGCCGCTGATCGGTGTGACGACGTCGGTCACCGTCGACCGGTACCCCGAGCGGGCCTACGTCAATGCCGCCTATCTCCTGGCCATCCAGCAGGCCGAGGGCATTCCGGTGCCGCTTCCGCCCCACCTGGACGCGCGCGGCCGGGTGGCGCTCTGGGGATGGCTGGACGGCCTGGTCCTCACGGGTGGCGGCGACATCGATCCCGCGCGCTTCGGCGAGCCGCGCCATCCCACCGTCTTCGATCTCTCACCGGCTCGCGACGATCTGGAGATCGATCTCACCCGGCTCGCGCTCGATCAGGGCGTGCCCCTCCTCGCGATCTGCCGCGGGCTCCAGGTGCTCAACGTCGCGCTCGGCGGGACGCTCTACCAGGACATCCCGAGCGAGCCGGGCAGCGTCATCAACCACAGCCAGAAGGAGCCGCGGCACCATCCCACTCACGCGGTGAAGGTGCAAGAGGGCACGCGGCTCGGCGCGGTGCTCGGCACGCTCGACCTGGAGGTGAACAGCTTCCACCACCAGGCGATCAAGCGCCTCGGGGGCGGGCTGCGCGCGGTGGCGTTGGCGCCCGACGGGATCATCGAGGGCGTCGACATGCCGTCGGCCCCGGGCTTCGTCCTCGGCGTGCAGTGGCATCCGGAAGACCTGGTCGGCCAGGACGCCGCCGCGCGGAACCTCTTCAGCGCGCTCGTCGCCGTGGCGAAGGGGCGCTGACTACCGGACCAGCTCCCAGCGGGAGGGCGCGTCCCGCTCGAGGTGCTCCCGCGCGCGCCCTTCTTTCTCGAGCTTCCTGAGATGCGACTCGACCGACATCGCCGCCGCCCGGTGGAGCGCCGGCGAGACCTCGGCGTAGATGCGGCTCACCATGGCGGGGATCGTCGCCAGGCCGTCGCCCAGCGCTTCCAGGATCTGCCGCTCGCGCATGAGCCGGTGCTCGATGTACTCGGCGATGCGTCCCGGCCCATCTTCGATCACCGGGCCGTGAGCGGGATAGATACGCCGCACCTCCAGCCCCTGGAGGCGACGGAGCGAGCTCATGTAGTCGGCGAGGTCGCCGTCGCCCGAGGGAATGACGGTCGTGGAGCCCCCGAGGACGACGTCGCCGCTGAAGAGCGCCTTCTCCTCTGTGAGGTAGTAGGAGAGGTGATCGGAGGCGTGCCCGGGCGTGTAGACGGGAATCAGCGTCACGCCATCGGCCTCGACGGCCTGGCCATCGCGGAGATCCTCGATCCCGTCCGGCAGCGCCGGGTCGCGATGGATCATCTTGAAGATGCGCAGACCGCCGAAACGCGAGCGCAGCGGGGCGACGCCGCCGAGGTGATCGGCGTGGCGGTGCGTGAGGAGGATGCGCGACGGCCGGCGCCAGCCGCGCTCGGCGAGGTACCGTTCGAGCAGCGGCAGGTACTCGGGCACGCCGGCGCCGGTGTCGATCAGGATCGGCTCGCGCCGGCCGACGAGGTACGTGTTGGTGCCGGGTCCCGTCATCCATCCGGGGTTGAGCCCCAGCACGCGCCCGACGAGGTCGCTCGGGCTCGCCGTCCGAGGGAAGCTGGGGTCTATCCAGGTCATGCTTCTCCACTTTCGAGCGCCGGCTTCGCCCGCGCAATCCCTCCTGGGGGGAGGTTTCGGAAGGGGGGCGAAGCCCCCCTCCGAGCTAGACTCCGAGGTAGCGGTGCTGGATATCCTCGCTGGCCGCCAGCTCGGCCGACGTCCCCGTCCACACGATACGCCCCTTCTCGAGAATGTAGTGCCTGTCGGCGACGCGGGTGAGCGCGCGCACATTCTTGTCCACGAGGAGGATGGACTGCCCGCTCGCCTTCAGGCGCTCGATGCAGTGCCAGATCTCCACGCGCACCAGCGGGGCCAGCCCCTCGGTGGCCTCGTCGAGGATGAGCAGCCGCGGGTTGGTCATCAGGGCCCGCCCGATGGCGAGCATCTGCTGCTCCCCGCCCGAGAGCGACCCCGCCAGCGCGCGGTGGCGCGCGGCGAGCAGGGGAAAGAGCGCGAACACCTTGTCGACCGTCCAGGGATCAGGATTGCCGAGGCGGTTGGACGCCGTCGCGACCAGGTTCTCGCGGACCGTGAGGTTCGGGAACACCTGGCGTCCCTCCGGCACGAGCCCGAGGCCGGCCTGGGCCACCAAGTACGACGGCAGTCCGTGGATGGGACGGCCCTCGAAGCGGATCTCCCCCGCCCTCGGGCGCAGGATGCCCATGATGGAGCGCACCGTCGTGGTCTTGCCCATGCCGTTCCGCCCCAGCAGCGTCGCCACTTCGCCGGGCCGCACGGCAAGGCTCACGCCGAACAGGACCTGGCTGTCGCCGTAGGCGGTCTCCAGGGCGTCGACGGTCAGCATCAGAGGAGCGTGTCCTCGCCCAGGTAGGCCTGGCGAACCTCGGGGTTCACCCTGACCTCCTCGGGCCGCCCGCTGGCGATGATGCGCCCGTACACCATCACCGAGATGCGGTCGGCGAGCGCGAACACCGCGTCCATGTCGTGCTCGACCAGCAGGATGGTCTGCCGGCCCTTGAGCGACTGAAGAAATCGGATCATGCGCTGGGACTCGTCGAGCCCCATGCCGGCGACGGGCTCGTCGAGCAACAGCATACGCGGCCGGGTGGCCAGGGCCATGGCGATCTCGAGCTGGCGCTGCTCGCCGTGGGCAAGGTTGGCGGCCATCAGCTCGGAGCGCTCGGCGAGGCCGACCGTTCGGAGGACCTCCAGGGCGGGCTCGCGTAGGGCCCGCTCGCGGCGGGCCGGACGCCAGAAGCGGAAGCTCGAGCCCGCGTGCGCCTGCACGGCGAGGGCCACGTTGTCGAGCGCGGTGAAGTCTTTGAAGATGCTGGTGATCTGGAACGAGCGGGCCAGGCCCCGCATCGACCGCGCCGGCGCCCCCAGGTGCGTGATGTCCTCGCCGACGAAGCGGATCAGGCCGGCGTCGGGCCGGAGATCGCCGGAGAGCTGGCTGAGGAGCGTCGTCTTGCCGGCCCCGTTGGGCCCGATGACGGCGTGGGTCTCGCCCTCGGTGACGTCCAGGTCCATCCGGTCCGTGGCGATGAGCCCGCCGAAGCTCTTGGTCAGTCCCCGGACCTCCAGGAGGGGCTCACCCACCGGGTGCCGCCTCGTCCGGCACGAGCCCGATCAGCCCCTTCTTGGCGAACAGCACGACCAGCACCAGGAAGGGTCCGAGGATGATCTGCCAGTGCACTGTCCACGCCGACAACACGTCCTCGAGCAACAGGAAGACGGCGGCGCCGAGCACGGGGCCCATCAGGGTCCCGATGCCTCCCAGGATGACCATGAACATGATCTCGCCCGAGCGGGTCCAGTGCATGAACTCGGGGGTGAGGTACTCGGTCTGGTTGACGAGCAGCGCGCCGGCCAGGCCGCACATGGCCCCCGAGATGACGAAGGCGGTCAGCTTGTAGCGGTAGGGCGAGAACCCGATGGCCCGGGCCCGGGGCTCGTTGGACCGCGCGGCCCGGATGACCATGCCAAAGCGTGCGTCGACCAGCCGCTGGCCCAGGAGCAGAAACAGGAGGAGGATGCCCAGGACCAGGTAGTAGAAGGCGGTCGCGTTCCGGAGGTCGAGCAGGCCGGGGAACTGGCTCCGGACCGCCAGCCGCATGCCGTCGTCCCCGCCGTACTCCTCGATGCTGATGCCGAGGTAATAGAGCATCTGAGTGAAGGCCAGCGTGATCATGATGAAGTACACGCCGCTGGTCCGGATCGAGACAGCCCCGATCGCGAGCGCGACCAGTGCCGAGCCGAGGATCGCCAGCGACCACTGGAGGTAGCCGTTGGCGATGCCGTGGTGGGTGAGGACGCCCACCGCATAGGCGCCGATCCCCAGGTAGGCGGCGTGCCCGAAGCTGACCATACCGCCGTAGCCCAGAATCAGGTCCAGGCTCAGGGCCGCGATGGCGAAGATCATGATGCGCCGGAACAGGTCCACGTAGAAGGGCTGGTCAAGGAGCTCGGCCGCCACCGGCACCAGCGCCAGCATCAGGACGCCGGCGGCGAGCGTGAGGGCCCGCGGCGATCGCGCCATAACGCTAGCGGACCGGGAACAGGCCCTGCGGGCGGACGGCCAGCACGGCGGCCATGAGCATGTAGATCAGCATCGAGGCCAGGGCGGGTCCGGCGGTGTCGGCGGCCGATGGCGAGAGCACGATGCTCAGCACCGGCTTCAGAAACGCGCGGCCGAGCGTGTCCACCATGCCCACGATGACGGCGCCGACCACCGCCCCGCGGATCGATCCGATGCCGCCGATGACGATCACCACGAAGACCTGGATCAGGATCTGCTCGCCCATACCGGGCTGGACGGCGTAGATGGGACCGGCGATGAGCCCGGCCAGGCCGGCCAGCGCGGCGCCGACGCCGAAGACCACCGTGTAGAGCAGGCGGATGTTGACGCCCAGCGCGGCCACCATGGTCCGGTTGCTGGCGCCGGCCCGGATGAGCATGCCGAGCCGAGTCCGGGTCACCATCAGGTAGAGCAGCGCCGCCACCACCAGGCCGACGAGGATCACGAGCGCACGGTACACGGGGTAACGCACGCCGGGGAGCACCTGCATGTGCCCGCTCAACCACCCGGGCAGGCTCGAGTAGAGCGCGGCGCGCCCCCAGACGATCGCGATCAGCTCGTTGAAGAACAGGATCAGGCCGAAGGTGGCCAGCACCTGATCGAGGTGGTCCCGCTCATACAGCGTCCGGAGGGCGACGACCTCCACCACGATGCCGACCACCAGCGTGGCGGCCAGCGCCAGCGCCACCGATGCCAGGAAGGATCCCGTCCACTGGTAGAACCCGGTGGCCAGGTAGGCCCCGACCATGTAGAGCGAGCCGTGGGCGAGGTTGACCAGGTTCATGATCCCGAAGACCAGCGTCAGCCCGGCGGCCATCAGGAGCAGCATGACGCCGTACTGCAGGCCGTTGAGCGTCTGCTCGAGGACGAGGAGGATCATCGCGCAGGCCCAAAAAAAGGGGGCGCGGTGATACCGCGCCCCGCGTGCCGCACCGCGGACGCGACTACCACTTCATCCCACAGTCCTGGTAGTAGGCGTCCTTGTGGTTCTCGAAGACCGTCTTCTGGATCTGCATCTCCACCTCCCCGCCGGCGCCCTTCACGGTCTTGAGGAGGTAGAAGTTCTGGATCGGGAAATGGTTCACGTTGTACGTGTACGTGCCGCGAGTCGACTTGTAGTCGGCCTTCCGCATGGCGGCGATCATGCCCTTCCGGTTGGAGAGGTCGCCCTTCACCGCGCGCACGGCCGAGTCGATCAACAGTATGCCGTCGTAGCTCTGTGTTCCGTAGAACGAGGGCGTATAGCCGAACTTCTTGCGGAAGTCGCCGATGTACTTCTGGTTGGCCTCGTTCTTGAGATCGGGGCTCCAGTAGCGGGTCTCGAAGATGCCGACGGCGACTTCCTTGAGGGCCGGCAGCGTCACCTCGTCGATGGTGTAGACCGAGTAGAGCGGGATCTGCTCCCGGAGGCCGGCCTGGACGTACTGCTTCACGAACTGGATGCCCATGTCGCCGGGGTAGAAGACGAAGACCGCCTTGGGGTGGGCGGCCCGGATCTGGCTGATCTCCGCCTGGTAGTCCTGCTGGCCGAGCTTGGTGTAGACCTCGTCGACGACGCGTCCTTTGAAGTAGCGCTTGAACCCCGAGATCATGTCTTTGCCCGCGGCGTAGTTGGGCGCCATCGCGTACACGTCCCTGATGCCCTGGTCTTGCATGTACTTGCCCATCGCCTCGGGCGTCTGGTCGTTCTGCCAGGAGGTCGTGAAGAAGAGCTCGTTGCACATCTTGCCGGCCAGCTCGTGCGGTCCGGCGTTGGTGCCGATCATGAAGGTGCCGGCCTGGGTCACAGTGGGAGCCACCGCCAGCATGACGTTGGACCAGATGATGCCGCTGACGAAGTGCACCCGGTGCTTTTTGAGCATCTCGTCGGCGAGCTGCTTGCCGACGTCGGGCTTGCGCTGGTCGTCGCCGTAGATGATCTCGACGTCGAGCCCGCCCACCTTCCGCCCCAGGTGGTCGAGGGCCAGTTCGACGGAGTCCTTCATGTGCTTGCCGATGATGCCGGCCGGCCCCGAGAGCGAGGTGATGAACCCGATCTTCACGGTCTCAGCCGCGGCCGCAGGGCTCACCGCCATCAGGGCGGTGTGGAGGAAGATGAGGCTGGCCCGGATCGTTGTGCGCACGGCTACCTCCTCTTGGTACGTGTACCGTGCGTGGTGGGCACGGTCCGCATGATGCGTTGAGAGCGGCGGGATTCTAGCAGAGGCGCCATCCGGGTTCCAGCACCCGGGGTCAGGAGAGCGAAATGACGTAGTTGCCGCTGCCCGAGGACGGCCCGTAGGCGTGCAGCGCCGCCGCGAAGCGCCGGCCGGACTCGAGGATCGCCCCCAGCATCATCGCCAGGTGCCGCCCCCCCATCTCCGCCTCCACCGTCTCCGCGTACTCCGGCAGCCACGCCCAGAGCTTCTCGTACTCGCCGTCGGCCAGCATCCGCGCGAACCGGTGGTCCAGCTCCTGGTCCTCCGGGCTCGGCCACCGCTCGGGACCGCGGACCAGCTTGTGGCTGACGCTGCCGCTGGCGACGAACGCCGCCCGGCGCCGGCGCTCGCGCACCGCCCGCACGACGTACTGGCCCCACGTGAAGCACTCCTCCAGGTCGTTGGCCAGCGTGACGGAGACCGGCACCACGGGAATCCGCTGGGTCCGGTCGAGATAACACACGAGCGGCATGACGGTCCCGTAGTCCAGCGGGTAATGCACGTCGGCGGCGAGCGTGCACACGTGACCGGCCGCCCGGCCACGGTCGATGATGGCCGAGGCCAGCTCGTAGTCTCCGGGGAAGTCGTACTCGACGCCGTGGATCAGCTCGGGGGCCTCCTGCGCCGTGAGGATGCCGCGATGCCGCGGGGTACCGTCGACGACCGTGGGGAAGGTGGCGACGAGGTGGCAGGAGTTGATGACGATGGCGTCGGGCTGGACGCCGGCCAGCTGTCGGCCCTGCTCGACCAGCCCGTCGCGCACGGCCCGGAAGTCGGGGTGGGCGAGCTTGCCGGCGAAGGCCGTCTCGTACGTGCAGTAGCGGGGCGTATGAACCGTGAGGTAGACCGCGATCAGCTCACCCATGGCTGGCCCCCTCCGTGAGCCGGTGGGCGACCTCCTCGGGGATCGGCCTGGTCCGAAGCCGCCCGCCCGGCATCTCCGGGCGGCCCACCCAGGCGCGGATCTCGAAGCCGCGCGCGCAGAGGCTGCCCCCCACCGAGATCTCGTGCTCCATGCGAAAGGTCTTCTCCTTGACCCAGGCGACGCTGGACCGGATCGACACCACGTCGCCGTAGCGCACCGCCACCAGGAAGGTGGATCCCGACTCCACGATCGGCACCCCGACGATGTCGTACTTGGGGAACAGCTCCGGCCACGGCAGCCCCACCGACTCGAACATCGCCTCGGTGCCGAGATCGTACCACTCGAAGAAGCGGGGGTAGAAGACGATGCCGGCGGGGTCGGACTCGCTCCACCGCACGCGGACCGTGGTCGTGTGCGTCGCCATCAGCGAACGCGGGCGCGCAGGAGGGAGCGCTGGAGCTTGCCGGTGGCCGTGCGCGGCAGCTCGGGGACGATGAAGATCCGCCGGGGACGCTGGTGGGGGGCGAGCTTCTCCTCCGTCAGTCGCTCCAGGGCGCCGGCCAGCGCCGCCTCCGCTCCCGTTTTGGGCACGACGAACGCGAAGGGCTTGGTGAGCCCGCTCTCGTCGACGGCGCCCACCACGCCGGCCTCGGCCACGTCGGGATGGGCGAGCAGAGCCGTCTCGACGTCGCCCGGTGCCACCCACATCCCGGCGACCTTGAAGAGGTCGTCTTGCCGGCCGCGATGGTGATAGAAGCCCTCGGCGTCGCGCGCGTAGACGTCGCCGGTCCTGAACCACTCACCGACGAACGCGCGCCGTGACTGCTCCGCTCGGTTCCAGTAGAAGGGGCTGCTGCCCATCCGATTGACGAGGGCGACGAGGTCACGATAGGTGATCGTCGCCGACGGCGTGACGATCGCGGATCGGTCGCCCGCGTGGGCGGTCAAACGGGCGTCGAGGAAGGCGGTGACGGCATTGGCCATCGACGTCACCGGCGCCAGCGATTCGCCTTCCAGTCGAAGGTCTTCCAGAACTGGTCGATGCGGTCGATGATGCCGTGGAACTTGTGGCGGCCGTCGGCGTGGGCCGTCCACAGCGCGTCCAGCGACTCGAACTGGGCCAGGTAGCCGAGCCCGTACTCGGCCGGCTCGGCCATGTCCATCTTGCCCGCGCAGAAGCGCCGGTAGCCCTCGCCGGGCGCGATCCAGAAGCCCTCCGACGTTTCCTCGGTGAACAGGCGCGGGGCCTGGTCGGCGGGAAGCGGACAGAGAAAGAAGCGGGCGCTGAAGCGGATCGGACTGGCCGTGGGCGTGATGAAGTGGGAGAGGTAACGGAGCGGGCGCAGGTCGCAGGACCAGTTCTCCCGCGCCAGCAGCACCGCGAAGGGCGCCTCGTCGTCCATGAGCGCCTTGCGCACGCGCTCGACGGCGTCGGCGACGGGCGGCTGGCGGGCGTCGATCGGCCGCCCCTGCGCGTCGCAGGCCAGCAGGAGCCCGCTCTCCTCGAGCAGCTCGCGTACCGCCGTCACCCAGTACGCCAGCGCCGGCAGGCCGCCGCCGGGAAAGATCGTCTCGGCCGCCTCGGGGGACAGGCCGTAGCAGCACGCCAGGCTCTGCAGCGAGCGGTCGGAAGGATCCACCTTGCCGCCGGGAAACGCGTAGTAGCCGCCCAGGAACTTCATCCCCTTCTGGCGCCGGATCATGTAGACCTCGAGCGGCTCGGGGGCACTCGTCGGCGCCGGGCGGACCAGGAGCACGGAGGAGGCCGGCTTGGGCTCGACCGGCGACAGGGGGGCGCTCATCGCACCGCCAATATAGAGGTCGTTCGCCGCGCCGGGAAGTGGGGGGTTCGAGCGCGGGCTTTGCCCGCGCAATCGGAGCCTGGGGGAGGCATCGGAAGGGGGGCGAAGCTCCCCTCCGAGTCTAGAAGCCCGCCTCCGAGTCTAGAGGTTGATGAGCTGCGCCACCCTCTCCCGGTGGTAGGTCGCGTCGCCGAAGGTGAGCTCGGAGGACTTCGCCCGCTTGAAGTAGAGGTGCAGGTCGTGCTCCCAGGTGAAGCCGATGCCGCCGTGGAGCTGGATGCCGGCGCCGGCCACCTTGCGGTACGCGTCGGAGGCGTAGGCCTTGGCCATCGAGACGGCCAGCGCCGCCTCCGGCACGTTCTCGTCCACCGACCAGGCGGCGTAGTACGTCAGCGACTTGGCGTTCTCGACGTCCACCAGCATGTCGGCGGCCTTGTGCTTGACGCCCTGATAGGCACCGATCGGCTTGCCGAAGGCGATGCGGATCTTCGCGTACTCGACGGTCAGGTCGAGGACCTTCTGGGCGCCCCCGCACATCTCGGCGCAGAGCCCCACCGTCGCCCGCTCGATCACGCGACCGAGCGGCGGCCAGCCGCCGTCCTTCGGCCCCAGCAGCGCGGAGGCCGGAACGCGCACGTCGTGGAGCGCGACCTCGCAGAGTTTGCGCGTCTGGTCCATGGTGGGCAGCAGCTTGACCTCGAGCCCGGCCGCGCCCTGGGGGACGAGGAAGAGGCTCACGCCCCGCTCGGGCTGCTGGCCCTCGGTCGTCCGGGCCACGACGACGAGCACGTCCGCGATGTGGGCGTCCAGGACGAAGAGCTTGGTGCCCGACAGCACAAAGCCGCCGTTCGCCGGCTTGGCGGCGGCCGTCACCCCCGCGGCGTCCCAGCGCGCGTTCGGCTCCGTCCAGGCCAGAGCAACCTTGGTCTGGCCCGTCGCGACTTTGGGCAGCCATTGCTTCTTCTGCTCCGTCGAGCCCGCTTCGAGGATCGCGAGCCCACCCAGCAACACCGTGGAGAAGAACGGGCCGGGCATCACCACCCGTCCCATCTCCTCCATCAGGACGGTGAGATCGACGAAGTTGAGCCCGCTGCCGCCGTATTCTTCGGGATAGATCAGGCCCAGCCAGCCCTGCTCGGCGAGCTTGGCCCAGAACTCGTCGGTCGTGCCGCCCGGCTCGATCATGCGATCGCGGACGTACGATGACGTGCACTCGTTCTCCAGAAACTTCCGCGCCGTGGCGCGGAGCATCTCTTGCTCTGGGCTGAAGCCGAAGTCCATTGTCCCTACCCCTTCACAGGCTCGCCTCGGGCGCGGTCCGCCTGCGGCTGCCCGGGCGCCCTGCGGCTCGCACGACCTCTACCCCTTGGGCAAGCCGAGGATGCGCTCGCCGATGATGTTCTTCTGGACCTCGGTGGTGCCCCCCTCGATGGAGTTGGCGCGCGAGCGGAGGAAGCTATACTGCCAGAGGCCGCCCTCCACCGCCCAGTCGGAGCCGCGCGGCAGCTGCGCGTAGGGCCCCTGGATCTCCATGGCGATCTCCTGCAGCCGCTGGTGCGTGTCGACCCAGCCCATCTTGCCGGTGGAGGCCTCGGGCCCCGGCATCTCGCCGCGCAGCAGGCGCGTGATGGCGCGGGCGCCCGTCAGCTTCAGGCACTCGGTGTCGATCCAGAGCTGGGCGAGCTTCTGCCGCATGAGCGGGTCCTTGGTGGTCACGCGCCCGTGCTTCTCCATCCGGCGCGCCATCTCGATGAGCCCGTCCAGGGCGATGCGCAGCCTGACTTGCAATCCGAAGCCGAGGGCCAGGCGCTCGTACATCAGCGTCGTCAGCCCGACCTGCCAGCCGTTGTTGACGCCGCCCAGCACCTGACTCTCGTGCACGCGGACGTTGTCGAAGAAGACCTCGTTGAACTCGGGGTCGCCGGTGATCTGGCGGAGCGGCTTCACCGTCACGCCCGGCGAGCGCATGTCGAGCAGGAAGTAGGTGATCCCCTTGTGCCGGGGGGCGTCGGGATCGGTGCGGGCCAGCAGCATCATCCAGTCGGCCACGTGGGCCAGCGACGTCCAGACCTTCTGACCGTTGACCACAAAGTGCTCGCCGTCCTTCACCGCCCGCGTCTGCAGCGAGGCCAGGTCCGAGCCGGCGTTGGGCTCGGAGTAGCCCTGACACCAGATCTCCTCGCAGGACAGGATCCTGGCCAGGTGCCGCTTCTTCTGGGCCTCGCTGCCGTAGGCGATGATCGTCGGCCCCGCCATGCCCACCCCCAGGACATTGAGGATCGGCGGCGCCTTGGCCAGCGCCATCTCCTCGTGGAGGATCATCTCCTCCATGAAGGTGAGGCTGCGGCCTCCGTACTCCTTGGGCCACGTGAGCCCGATGAACCCGGCCTCGTAGAGCTGACGCTGCCACCGGCGGAGGAGTTCGTAGGCCTCGGGGCGCGGGATGTCGGAGCTGGCCACCAGCCGCTCGCTCCACTCCGGCGGCATGTTGGCTTTGAGCCACGAGCGCACGTGAGTCCGGAAGGCTTCTTGTTCAGGGGTCAGCGAGAAATCCAAGGGTCCCTCCCGGAGGGCGCTACGCGACGGACTGAACGGTGATTCATTGTAGGAACGTCCTCCAGGCTTCGTCAAGCGCTATACTGGCCCTTCCGTGATCCAGATCCGGCTTCCGCGCCTGAGATCGCGCATCAATGCGCTCGCGGGCTTCGGCGCGCTGCCTGGCGGCGGCGTCACGCGGCCAGCCTGGAGCCCGTCGCACGAGCAGGCGCGCGCCTGGCTCCTCGCCGAGCTACGCCAGACCGGCCTGGAGGCGTGGGTGGATGCAGCCGGGAACGTCTTCGGCGCCCTCGGGGCCCGCGCCTGCGCCTCCGACACCCCGGTGATCCTCACCGGCTCGCACATCGACACTGTGCCGGAGGGCGGCATCCTCGACGGCGCGCTGGGAGTCCTGGCCGGACTCGAGTGTCTTCAAACGATCCGCGAGGCCGGCGCCCCGCGGCGGCATCCCCTGGCCGTCGCCGCCTGGACCGACGAGGAAGGCCGGTACGGGAGCCTCTTCGGCTCGCGGGCCTTCTGCGGCAACCTGGACGTCGCCCGCATTCCCGAGATGGCCGCCGTGGATGGCGAGCGCCTCGTCGAGGCGATGAGTCGGGCGGGCTTCGACGCCCTTCGCGCCGGCGAGGCCCAGGCGCCGCCGGGATCCGTCGCCGCCTACGTCGAGCTGCACATCGAGCAGGGGCCGCGCCTCGAGGAGGCGGGGATCGCTATCGGCGTCGTCGAGGCCATCGTGGGCGTGCGGCGCTCGCGCGTCGTTTTCACGGGCCAGGCCGACCACGCCGGGACGACGCCCATGGAGCGCCGCCGGGACGCCTTCCTGGCCGCCGCCGACTTCGCGCTCCAGGCGCGCGACCTCGTCATCGCCCGCGGCGGCGGCCGCAGCGTGACCAACTTCGGCGTCGTCCACGTCCACCCGGGCGCGTCGAACATCGTGCCGGGACGCGCCGAGCTCGTCCACGAGATGCGCGACCCGGAGCCCGACGTGCTCGACCGGCTCGCGGCCGAGTGTGCCGCGCTGGCCCAGCGGGTCGCCCGCGAGCGCCGGATCGAGGTCGAGGTCCGGCCGATGTCGGCGACCAAGCCCGCGCGCTGCTCGCCGCGCGTGCAGGCCGCCATCGAGGAAGCCTGCGGGACGCTCGGCCTCAAATGGCAACGCCTCTCCTCGGCTGCCGGCCACGACGCGCAGAACCTGACGCTGATCACCGAGGCGGGGATGATCTTCATTCCCTCGCAGGGCGGGCGCAGCCACCGCGTGGACGAGATGAGCGACTGGGAGGCCATCGAGCACGGCGCCAACGCGCTGCTGCACTCGCTGCTCGCCCTCGCCAACTAGCCTCCGCACTCTTGCGGGGGCCGCCCGGCACCGGTATCGTCATGCCTCGTGACCCCCTCCCCGCGCCACGGCCTGCGTGTCACTCTCGCCGGGTTCGCCGTCGTCCTCGGCGGCTGCGCGTGGGATACGCCCCAGAGCAGCCTGGTCGCGCGCTCGGACGTCGCGCAGGCGATCCTCGACATCTATGGCCTGATCACGTGGGTGACGATCGGCATCGCGCTCGTCGTCTTCTCCGTTCTAGCCTGGGTACTTGTGCGGTACCCCGACCGGCCGGGAGCGCCGCTGCCCCGCCAGACGCGCGGGCACTCGCTGCTGGAGATCGGATGGACGATCGCGCCGGGCCTCGTCCTGCTGGTCATCGCCATCCCCACCATCCAGGTCATCTTCCGCACGCAGGGCGAGGCGCCGCGCGGCGCTCTGGAGGTCGTCGTGCGCGGCTGGCAGTGGTGGTGGGAGTTCCGCTACCCGTCGCTCGGTCTGGTGACGGCGAACGAGCTCCACCTGCCGGCGGGTCGCCCGGTCGTGCTGCGGCTCGAAGGGCCCGACGTGATCCACTCCTTCTGGGTTCCTCAGCTGGGCGGCAAGCGCGACGTCGTTCCCGGCCGGATCAACCACATCGCCCTCACCCCCGACGCGCCCGGCGAATACCTGGGCCAGTGCGCGGAGTTCTGCGGCGCCTCCCACGCCAACATGCGGGTCCGCGTCTTCGTGGACACGCCGCCCGCCTTCGAGCGCTGGGTCGCCGCCCAGAAGGCGCCGCCGGCCGAGCCGACCGGCGCCGCGGCCGATGGCAAGGCGGTCTTCACGCGCAGCGCGTGCGTCGGCTGCCACACGATCCGCGGGGTGTCGGCCGGAACCCTGGGACCGGACCTCACGCACTTCGGCAGCCGTCAGACGCTCGGCGCCGGCCTGCTCCCTGCCACGGTCGAGAACATCACCGCCTGGCTCCGCCACCCGGCCGCGCTCAAGCCCGGCGTGAAGATGCCCGACCTCGGGCTGGGCGAGCCCGACGCGCGGGCCCTGGCCACGTATCTCGCGAGTCTGAAGTGATGGCGATCCGCCCGCTCGCCTTCCCGCAGGTGCACGCGCCGGCGGCGACCGGCGTGTGGAGCTGGATCACGACCGTCGACCACAAGCGAATCGGGATCCTCTACGGCACGACGGCCTTCGGCTTTTTCCTGCTGGGGGGAATCGAGGCGCTGCTGATCCGGCTGCAGCTGGCGCGGCCCGGCGGCACCGTCGTCAGCGCGGAGACCTTCAACGCGCTGTTCACGATGCACGGCACGACGATGATCTTCCTGGCGGTCATGCCGCTCAACGCCGCCTTGTTCAATTACATGATCCCGCTGATGATCGGCGCGCGGGACGTGGCCTTCCCCCGCCTCAACGCGCTGTCGTACTGGATCTTCCTGGGCGGCGGGCTGCTGCTGAATGCGAGCTGGCTGGCCGGGACGCCGCCGGACGCCGGCTGGTTCGGCTACGCCAACCTCACCTCCCGGCAGTTCTCCCCGTCGGCCAGCGTCGACTTCTGGATGCTCAGCCTTCAGGTATTGGGCGCCTCCTCGATGATCGCCGCGGTGAACTTCATCGTGACGATCCTCAATCTGCGCGCGCCGGGCATGAGCCTGATGCGCATGCCCCTCTTCGTCTGGATGACGCTGGTGGTCCAGTTCCTCATCGTGTTGGCCTTCCCGCCGGTCACGGTGGGGCTGATCTTCCTGACGTTCGACCGCTTCTTCGGCACCCACTTCTACGACGTGGGCGCCGGCGGCGACCTCCACCTGTGGCAGCACCTCTTCTGGATCTTCGGCCACCCCGAGGTCTACATCCTGATCCTCCCCGCGTTCGGCATCGTCTCCGAGGTGCTCCCCACCTTCGCCCGCAAGCCCCTGTTCGGGGCGCCCATCATGATCTACTCCGGCGCCCTCATCGGCTTCTTCGGCTTCGGCGTCTGGAGTCACCACATGTTCGCCGCCGGCATGGGCCCGGTCGCCGACGCTGCGTTCTCGATCGCTACCATGATCATCGCGATCCCCACCGGCGTGAAGATCTTCAACTGGCTGGCCACGCTCTGGGGCGGGACGATCCGGGCCACCACCGCCCTGCACTTCGCCGTCGGCCTCATCGGCCTGTTCACCATCGGCGGGCTCTCGGGCATCATGCACGCCTCCCCCCCGGTCGACCTCCAGCAGACCGATTCGTACTTCGTGGTCGCCCACCTGCACTACGTTCTGATCGGCGGCAGCCTCTCCGGTCTCTTTGCCGGCGCCTACTACTGGTGGCCCAAGATCACCGGCCGGCTGCTCGACGAGCGGCTGGGCCGCTGCCAGTTCTGGCTGCTCTTCGTGGCCTTCAACGTCACCTTCTTCCCCCAGCACTATCTGGGCGCCGTCGGCATGCCGCGCCGGATCTATACGTATCCCGACGGACCCTGGAGCTTCTGGAACCTCGTTTCGACCCTCGGCGCCTTCGGCATCGCCGCCGCCATCCTCCTCTTCATCGTGATCGCTCTCCGGAGCCTGCGCGGCGGCGCGCCGGCGCCGGCGGACCCCTGGGACGGCCGCACGCTCGAATGGCGGACCTCCTCGCCGCCGCCCCCGCACAACTTCGACGCCATCCCGCCCATCTACGGGCGCGACACCTACTGGCGCGAGAAGCATGGCCCGCGGCGGGCGCCGCTGGCGCCGCCGACCGAAGAGCACGCCATCCACCTGCCGGCCCCCTCGCACTGGCCGGTCGTCACCGCGCTCGGTGTCGGGGTCGCCGCCGCCGGGGCCCTCCTCCACGTCGCCGTGATCGTGGCGGGGGCTCTCGTCACGCTGTGGGGCGCCTTCAGCTTCGCGCTCGAGCACCACCGCAACCCGGCCCACGCGCACCAGGCGGGCGGGCTCGGCGTCGATCACCGCAAGCTCGGGATGTGGACCTTCATCGGGTCCGAGTGCCTGTTCTTCGGCACGCTCATCGCCACCTACATCGCCTACAAGGGCCGCAGCGTGACGGGCCCGCATCCCCACGAGGTCCTCAACATCCCGATCACGACCGCCAGCACGTTCGATCTGCTGATGTCGAGCCTCCTGATGGTGCTGGCGCTGGCGGCCGTGCAGCGAGGCGATCGCTTCCAGTCGCGCCTCTGGCTGGGCGGCACCGCCCTCTTCGGCCTGATCTTCCTCGGCTTCCAGGCCTACGAGTTCACCCACTTCGTCCGGGAAGGCCTCACGCTGCAGCAGAACCTCTTCGGCTCGACCTTCTTCGTCCTCACCGGGTTCCACGGCGGCCACGTGAGCCTGGGCGTCCTCTGGCTGCTGGCGCTGCTGATCCTCGACCTCCGCGGCCGGCTCGGCGCCGAGGACGCGATCAAGGTGGAGGCGGCGGGACTCTACTGGCACTTCGTCGACGTCGTCTGGATCGTGATCTTCACCCTCATCTATCTGGTGCCGTGATGGCCGAGCGCGGACACGCCACGGTCGGGACCTACCTGAGGGTGGCGGTCCTCCTGGCGGTCATCACCGCTCTGGAGGTCGGCGTCATCTACATCCGCCAGCTGACGCCCATCCTGGTACCGTTGCTCCTGGTGATGTCGGCGGCCAAGTTCTCGCTGGTGGTCCTGTTCTTCATGCACCTGCGCTATGACGCCCGCGTGCTGAGCACGCTCTTCGTGGGACCCCTCATCCTCGCTACCGGGCTGGCCGTGGCGCTCATGACCCTCACCGGCGCCTTCCTGGTCTTCGGGCGATGATCCATCTGGAAACGGTGCTGGGCGGCGCATTGCTGGCGGGGGCCTGGACCGGCGCCTGGATCGTGCGCGGCGAGCGGCCGAGCGCCGGGCGGAGCGCCGCCTTGGTGGCCGGGCTCCTCGCGTTCGGCGTTGCGCTGAACGGGCCGCTGCACGACCTGGCCGAGCGGTCGCGCTTCAGCGCCCACATGGCCCAGCACCTTCTGCTCACCCTGATCGCCCCCTCCTGCCTGCTGGCCGCCGCGCCGGCCTGGATGGTGGACGGGCTCCTGGCCCCGCTGCGACGGGTGCCCTGGCTGAACGCCGTGGCGCGCGTGTCCACCCGGGCGATTCCCGCGCTGGCGCTCTACGCCGCGGCGCTCGTCGCCTGGCACCTCCCCGGGCCGTTCGGCGCGGCGCTGGAGTCGCATGCCTGGCACATCGTGGAGCACGCGGCGCTGACGGGCACGGCCCTGCTGGCCTGGTGGCCCGTGCTGAGCTCCTCGCGACTCTTCCCCGCGCTGCCCTACGGTGCCCAGCTCCTCTACCTCTTCGCCTTCGGCATGCCGATGACGGTGGTGGCCGCGATGATCACCGGCGCCGAGGAGGTGCTCTACCCGTTCTACGCCGAGGCCGCGCGAGCGACGGGGATGGATCCCCTCGCCGACCAGCGGCTGGGGGGCATCCTGATGTGGGTGCCGGCGGGCGTGGTCCCGCTGGTGGCCTTCACCATTGTCTTCTTTCGCTGGGCGGCCGCTGAAGCCGACGATGTGGCCGAGGGAATGGACTGCCCAAAGTAAGACCGGCGCTACACTCCCCGCCGGGCTCAACCCCCTGACGGAAGCACCGCGCATGCGTGGCACCTGCCTTGCAGCTAGGGCCAAGCGGCTCGCCTCCCCATGGAGGCCGACAGCCGGGAGGTCCGGGTGGCCGTCAAGGTCGAGTTCGTCCCCGTCGGTCGCAATCGGCGGGAGTGGATGTGGAAGGCGCGGGACGAGAGCAACACGATCACCATCTCGGGTCAGCGCTTCGACTCGCTCCCGGACGCCATGCGCGACGCACGGGAGCAGATCGACGAGCTCGCGGGCGGCGACGGGGCCGATGACGGTCCCTTCGCCGCTTGAGCGGCGCCGACCCCCCCGTCCGCAGAGTCATTTTTTCAATTGGCGTGCCTTTTTTCCATCCACCCGACCCTGTTATGATGAACTGCCTGCATGAACATCTGCGTGGTCGGCACCGGCTATGTCGGTCTCGTGACAGGGGCGGTCTTCGCCGACCTGGGCAATGACGTGACCTGCGTCGACAACCAGCCGGACAAGATCGGCGGGCTGAACGCCGGGAAGATGCCGATCTACGAGCCCGGCCTGGAGGAGATGGTCGCCCGCAACGTGGCGGACTGCCGCCTGTCGTTCACCACCGATCTCAGCGCCGCCGTCAAGCGCTCCCAGATCGTCTTCATCACGGTGGGAACGCCGCCCAAGGCCGACGGCCAGACCGATCTGAGCGCGGTCGAGGCGGTGGCGAAGGAGATCGGGCAGGCCATGGACAAGCACACGGTGATCGTGAACAAGTCGACGGTGCCCGTCGGCACCGGCGACTTCGTCCGGGAGATCATCGAGCGCCACCAGGCCCAGCCGGTCCCATTCGACGTGGTCTCCAACCCCGAGTTCCTCCGCGAGGGGTCGGCCATCGAGGACACGCTCCGGCCCGATCGCATCGTCATCGGCGCGCCCAACCAGCAGGTGGCCATGACGCTGCTGGAGCTGTACGCTCCGCTGGAGCGTCCGATGATCATCACGGACGTGCCTTCCGCGGAGATGATCAAGTACGCCTCCAACGCGTTCCTGGCGACCAAGATCTCGTTCGTCAACGCCATCGCCAACATGTGCGAGCTGGCCGGCGCCGACGTCACCCAGGTGACGAAGGGCGTGGGTCTCGACGCGCGCATCGGGCCAGCGTTCCTGCAGGCGGGGCTCGGGTTCGGCGGCAGCTGCTTCCCGAAGGACACCGAATCGCTGGTCCACACGGCGGCGGCGCTCGGCTACGACTTCCGCCTGCTGCGGGCCGCCACCGAGGTCAACCGCGAGCGGCCGCCGCACTTCGTCGAGAAGATCAGAAAGGTGCTGGCGCCGCTGGACGACAAGATCATCGCGGTACTCGGCCTGGCCTTCAAGCCCAACACCGACGATATGCGCGAGGCCAAGTCCATCGAGGTCATCGCGCGCCTGCTCGAGCTCGGCGCCCGGGTCCGCGCCTACGACCCCGTCGCGATCCCCAACGCCCGCCGGGTCCTGCCCCCGGGGGTCGTGTACTGCGACTCTCCGTACGGGGCGGCCGACGGCGCCGACGGGCTGGCGCTCGTGACCGAGTGGAACGAGTTCAAGTTCCTGAACCTGGAAAGGATCCGGGCCCTCATGCGGCGACCGCTCGTGTTCGACGGGCGCAACCTCTGGGAGCCCGAGCGGATGCGGCGCGTCGGCTTCGAGTACTACTCGATCGGCCGCAGGCCGGTCCTGCCCGCGTAAATCCCGCTCATGCGGGTGCTGGTCACCGGTGGAGCTGGCTTCATCGGCTCCCACCTCTGCGAGTTCCTCCTCCGGCGCGGCGCCCGCGTGATCTGCATGGATAACTTCATCACGGGCTCGCCCGAGAACGTCGCGCACCTCCAGGGTCTCCCGGACTTCACGTTGGTGCGGCACGATGTCACCGAATACATCGACGTCGAGGGGCCGCTGGACTGGGTCCTGCATTTCGCCAGCCCCGCCTCGCCCCGCGACTACCTGGAGCTGCCGATCCAGACGCTGAAGGTGGGCGCGCTGGGGACCCACCGGGCTCTCGGCGTGGCCAAGGCCCAGCGCGCCCGTTTTCTGCTGGCGTCGACCTCGGAGATCTACGGGGATCCCCTCGTCCACCCCCAGCGCGAGGACTACTGGGGCCACGTGAACCCGGTAGGGCCTCGCGGCGTGTACGACGAGGCCAAGCGCTTCGCCGAGGCGCTCACGATGGCCTATCACCGGGCCCACGGCGTCGACACCCGGATCGTCCGCATCTTCAACACTCACGGGCCCCGCATACGCGTCAACGACGGCCGCGCGATCCCCGCCTTCGTCACCCAGGCGCTCACCGGCCGACCCTTGACCGTCTTCGGCGACGGCTCCCAGACGCGCTCGTTCCAGTACATCGACGACCTCATCGACGGCATCTGGCGCCTGATGCAAGCGCCGGTCACCGATCCGGTCAATATCGGGAATCCCCAGGAGATGACGCTGCTGGAGCTGGCCAAGCGGATCCTCCGGCTGGCCGGCTCGCAGAGCGAGATCGTCTTCCGCCCGCTGCCTGAGGACGACCCCAAGGTCCGCCAGCCCGACATCACGCGGGCGCGCAGGCTGCTCGGCTGGGAGCCCCGGGTCGACACCGACGAGGGGTTGCGGCTCACCATCGAGTGGTTCCGGGGAAAGGTCCAGCGGTGAGGATCCTCGTCACCGGGGGAGCCGGCTTCATCGGCTCCCACATCGTCGATCGGCTGATCGGCGACGGGCACGCCGTCGCCGTCGTCGACAATGTGAGCGCCGGAACGCGCGAGAACGTGAACCGGGCGGCCACACTCCACGTCTGCGACATCCGCAGCGCGCGCCTCGACGCCGTCTTCGCCGCCGCCGGGCCCGAGGCGGTCGTCCACGTGGCCGCCCAGGCGGCCGTCTCGCGCTCCGTCGTCGATCCGCTCTTCGATGCCAGCGTCAACGTGCTGGGCACCGTCGCGCTCCTCGAAGCGAGCCGGCGCGCCGGCGTCCGCCACGTCGTCTACACCTCGACCGGCGGCGCGGCCTACGGCGACACCGACGTGCTGCCCACGCCCGAGGACCATCCGGCCCGGGCCACATCGCCCTACGGCGTGTCGAAGGTGGCGGCCGAGCGCTATCTCGAGTGCTGGGCGGGGCTGACCGGGGGCCGGACGCTGGCGCTCCGGCTGGCCAACGTGTACGGCCCGCGCCAGAATCCGCTGGGCGAAGCCGGCGTGATCGCGATCTTCGCCCACCGCCTGCTCGGGGACGAGCCCTGCGTCGTGAACGGCGACGGCGAGCAGACGCGCGACTACGTCTACGTGGAGGACGTCGCCGACGCCATGGCGCGCGCGCTCGCACGCACGGAGGCGACCGGGGTCGTGAACATCGGCACCGGTGTCGAGACGTCGGTGAACGAGCTGTACCGTCGGCTCGCCAAGGCGGCGCAGGTCGAGCGCCCCGCCCTGCACGGGCCCGCGCGGCCAGGCGAGCAGCGACGGAGCGTGCTGGACGCCGCGCGCGCAAAGACCCTGCTGGGCTGGACGCCCGGCACTCCGCTCGACGACGGCCTCACCAGGACGCTGGCCTATTTCCGGGAACTGAAGCGAACCGGTTGACCCCCGAGTCGGTTCGAGCGCCGGCTTCGCCGGCGCAACTCCTGGGGGAGGCATCGGAGGGGGCCGTCGAGGCCCCCTCCGAAGAGAATAGGGAGGTGGCTCGTGATCGACGATGAGCTGAAGGCCATTCTGGTGTGTCCCGCCTGCAAGGGCGATCTCCGGTTCGAGGAGACGCGCATCATCTGCCCGGCCTGCCGGAAGGCGTACCCCATCCGCGATGGCATCCCCGTGATGCTCATCGACGAGGCTCAACCCTGGTCGCCGAGCGCCTAGGGCCCGGCGCGACGGGCTCCGGCCTTCCGGCGCAGGCGGTCATCCTGGCCGGCGGTCAAGGCACGCGGCTCCGACCGCTGACGCTGGCCCGGGCCAAGCCGGTCGTGCCACTCCTGAACCGGCCGTTCCTCGCCTATCAACTCGCGCTGCTCAAGGCGCACGGCATCACCGACGTCATCCTGTCGTGCTCGTACCGCGTCGAGGACATCCGGGCGGCGCTGGCCGACGAAACGTCCGGCGTGAGCCTCCGCTACGTCGTAGAGAAGGAGCCGCTGGGCACCGGCGGCGGCGTTCGCAATGCGGCCGACCTCACGCGGGGGACGGTGTTCGTCCTCAATGGCGACATCCTGACCGATGTCGACCTCTCGGCGATGCGGCGGTTTCACGCGGCGCAGGGGGCCCGGGTCACGATCCTCCTCACGCGCGTGGACGACCCGCGGCTGTACGGCGTCGTGGAGACGACGGCGGACGGCCGCATCCGCCGGTTCCGCGAAAAGCCCACGGCGGACGAGGCGATCACGACCGACACCGTGAACGCCGGCGTATACCTCATCGAGGCCGAGCTGCTGCGCCGGATGCCGGCCGACCGCCCGGTGTCGATCGAGCGCGAGTTCTTCCCGGCCGTGATCGCCGAGGGCCTCCCCTGCTTCGGCTGGCGCCCGTCCGCCTACTGGCGCGACATCGGCAGCCCCGGCGCCTACCGCGCCGCCCAGATGGACCTGCTCGACGGGAGCGTACGGACGCCGCTCCGTCCGCCGGGCGTGCCCCGGGCGGGGGCCTGGGTCGCCGAGGGCGGCGCGGTGGCGGCCGACGCGCGCATCGAGGCCCCCAGCGTGGTGGGGCGCGACGTGGAGATCCGGGCCAGCGCTCGGGTGGGGCCGCGGGCCGTCATCGGCGCCGGCTCGACGATCGGGCCCGGGGCGCGCGTGGAGGAGGCCGTTCTCTGGGAGCGCGTCCAGGTCGGTGCCGGGGCGGTGGTGCACGATTGCGTGGTCGGTGCCGAGGCGCGCATCGGCGCCCACGCCCAGGTCGGCGCGGGGGTCGTGCTCGAGACCGGCGCCGTCATCGCCGACCACGCCAGACTGCCGCGCTGAGCGGCGCCTCCGGCCGCCCGGCCTGCGCTGGCGTGCTAGACTGAGGCGTTATGACCCTCGCGCGAACCCGCAATTTTTCCATCGTCGCCCACATCGACCACGGCAAATCGACGCTCGCCGATCGGCTGCTGGCGCTCACCGGGACGATGGATGCGAAGAAGGCGGTGGACCAGGTGCTCGACTCGATGGACCTCGAGCGCGAGCGCGGCATCACCATCAAGGCCCACACCGTCCGGCTGCTCTATCGCGCCCGCGACGGCGCCGAGTACACGCTGAATCTGATCGACACGCCGGGGCACGTCGACTTCTCGTACGAGGTGTCACGCGCGCTGGCCGCCTGCGAGGGGGCGCTCTTGATCATCGACGCCGCCCAGGGCATCGAAGCCCAGACGCTGGCGAACTACTACCTCGCGCTCGACGCCAACCTGACCATCGTCCCCGTCATCAACAAGATCGACCTACCGGCCGCCGACGTCGAGGGCACGCGCAATCAGATCACCGAGATCCTCGATCTCGACGGCGACGAGGCGCTGGCGATCTCGGCGAAGTACGGCACCGGCGTGCCGGACGTCCTCGAGGCCATCGTGGCCCGCATCCCCCCGCCGCAGGGCGATCCGGAGGCGCCGCTCAAGGCGCTGGTCTTCGACTCCTTCTATGACTCCTACCAGGGCGGCGTCGTCTACGTCCGGCTGACGGACGGCCGCGTGCGGCCCGGCGCGCGCATTCTGCTGATGTCCAACAGCCGTACCTACGACGTGCAGCAGGTCGGCGTCTTCACGCCCGAGATGCGCCCGGTGGACGAGCTCAGTGCCGGCCAGGTCGGCTACCTCACCGCCTCGATCAAGCGCGTGGCCGACGCCAAGGTCGGGGAGACCATCACCGAAGCCGCCCGCCCGACCGCCGAGGCGTTCCCCGGCTACCGTGACGCCAAGCCGATGGTCTTCGCGGGGCTCTACCCGATCGAGGACACTGATTATGAAGCCCTGCGCGACGCGCTCGAGAAGCTTCGCCTGAACGATCCGGCGTTCTCCTTCGAGCCCGAAACATCCCTGGCGCTCGGCTACGGGTTTCGCTGTGGGTTCCTCGGCCTGCTCCATATGGAGATCGTCCAGGAGCGGCTGGAGCGAGAGTTCAACCTCTCGCTGATCGTCACCGCGCCGTCCGTCCGCTACAAGGTGGTGACGACCGCGGGTGAGGTGCAGGAGATCGACAACCCCTCGAAGCTGCCGACGCCGGACCGGATCGAGCGGCTGGAGGAGCCCTACGTCCGGTCGTCGATCTTCGCGCCCACGGAGTTCATGACCGCCATCTACAAGCTGGCGCAGGACAAGCGGGGCGAGCACCGCTCGCTGGAATACGTCGGCCGGGGCGTGCGCATCCAGTTCGACTTTCCCCTGGCCGAGATCGTGATCGACTTCTACGACAAGCTGAAGTCGATCTCGCGGGGGTACGCGTCGTTCGATTACGAGTTCGCCAACTTCCGGCCCTCCGACCTGGTGAAGCTCGACATTTTGTTGAACGGCGACTCGGTCGATGCGCTCTCGATCATCGTCCACCGGGACAAGGCCTACGAGAAGGGCAAGGCCCTGGTCGAGAAGCTGCGCGCCGTCATTCCCCGCCAGCTCTTCGAGGTCGCCATCCAGGCCGCCATCGGCAGCCGCGTCATCGCCCGGGAGACCGTCAAGGCCATGGGCAAGAACGTGACCGCCAAGTGCTACGGCGGCGACATTACCCGCAAGCGCAAGCTCCTCGAGCGCCAGAAGGAAGGAAAGAAACGGATGAAGCAAGTCGGCAAGGTCGAGGTGCCCCAGGAGGCTTTTCTCACCGTGTTGAAGAGCTGAGATGGACGTTCACGACAAAGCCGAGAGCATTCCCCGCGCTCCCGCGGAGAGCCAAGTCCAACGGCGCCGCAAGTCGCTGGTCCGCGAGTACGGCGAGGCCATCGTCATCGCCATCCTGCTGGCGCTCGTCATCCGCACGCTCGTCGTGCAGGCGTTCACCATTCCGTCCGGGTCGATGATGGACACCCTCCTCGTCGGCGACTACATCCTCGTCAACAAGTTCCTGTACGGCGCCGAGGTCCCGGTGGTGGACTGGCGCGTGCCGGGACTGCGCCAGCCCCGCCAGGGCGACATCATCGTCTTCAAGTATCCTCAAGATGAAAAGCGCGACTTCATCAAGCGCATCATCGGGACACCCGGCGACGAGGTCCTCATCCGCGGGCAGGACGTCTACGTCAACGGCCAGCGCCTGACCGAGCCGTACGTCAAGCCGAGCAGCCCGGCGCAATCCCACTCCGGCCAGGCGTACTGCGGGTACGCCTATGGGTGCGAGCGGACCATCGTGCCGCCCCACTCGTACTTCGTCATGGGCGACAACCGCGAGAACTCCCAGGACAGCCGCTACTGGGGCTACGTCCGTCGCGAGAAGATCAAGGGCAAGGCCTTCCTCATCTACTGGTCGTGGGACGGCGACCGGCACTGGCTGCGCTGGTGGAGACTGGGCAAGTACATCCCGTGATGCCACGGGCGGGCGGAGGGCCGGAAGGCCCCTGTTCGACCACGAGCCCGGCGACGATGGCCACGCTATCGCGTTCCCAACCTGAGCTCGGCGCGCGGCCCGCCGCGGCGGGAACGGGTCTCACAGGGGCCTCTCCGGCCCCCCGCCCGACGTCGCCTCCCAACGTTCTCGCCGCGGCGCCATCACCGCACGGGGTGCTGGCCGAGACGGCCCCAGCCGGCAGAGAGCTCGGCTTCTACATTCATATGCCGTTCTGTGCGAAGCGGTGCTATTACTGCTCGTTCAACACCGCGCCGATGGACGCCGGCGCGATGCTCCGCTACCTCGGCGCCCTCCACCGCGAGGTCGAGTTGCTGAGCACCCTGCCGTGGGCGGGCGACGTCACGCTGGCGACGGTGTTCTTCGGCGGCGGCACACCCTCGTTGCTGGCCGCCGACGAGGTGGCGGAGATCCTCGCCGCGCTCCGCACGCGCTTCCCCGTGGTGGCGGACGCCGAGGTCTCCGTGGAGTGCAACCCGGAGAGCGTCTCGCGGGAAAAGTTCGAGGGCTACCGCCAGGCCGGCGTGAACCGGATCAGTCTCGGGATCCAGTCGCTCGACGACACGCTCCTGCCGCGCCTGGGCCGCCTGCACAGCGCCCGCGACGCCCGAGCCGCGTTCGAGGCCGCGCGCGCGGCGGGGTGCGCGAACGTCAGCGTCGACATCATGTACGGCCTGCCCGGACTGGACCTCGCCGGCTGGACGGGGGCGGTCCAGCGGGTGCTCGACTGGCAGCCCGATCACCTGTCCGCCTACGGGCTGACGCTGGACGCCGGAAGCCTCTGGGGCGTGACCGGAGTGGCGGGGCTACCGCCGGAGGGCCTGGTGGTCGAGCAGTACTGGGCGCTGGCGCGCGCCGCCACCGCCCACGGCTTCGAGCACTACGAGGTCTCGAACTACGCGCGCCCCGGCTTCCGGTCGCGGCACAACCAGATCTACTGGCGGGCGGCGGAGTACCTCGCCGCCGGGCCCGGCGCCTGCGCCTTCGTGGGCGACGTGCGCTGCGGCAACGCCAAACCCGTCCCGCGCTACTGCGAAACGCTCGAGCGCGGCGCGCTGCCCATCGCGGAGTCCGAGCGCCTGACGCCCCGCCAGCGCCTCGGCGAGCGCTTGATCCTCGGGCTACGCACCGCCGACGGCGTTCCGGCGGGATGGCTCACCGAGCGCCTGGCCGGCGACCCCGCCCGGCAGGGGCGGGTCGACGACTGGGAGCGCGCCGGGCTGCTGGCGCGGACCGGCGCGCGCGTCGCTCTCAGCGAAGCCGGGTTCCTCGTCTCCGACGCGCTGTTCGTGGAGCTCTTGTAGTCCGCTCATCTTGACTTGGCCCCACCCGGTTGCTACAAGAGCCTTGATGGATGAGCGGCATCGCGACGTTCTCATCGCCCTGATCCGCGAATACATCGACTCGGCGCAGCCCGTCGGCTCGCGCCTGCTGGCCAGGCGATACCTTAAAAAGCTCTCGCCGGCGACCATCAGGAACGCGATGGCCGACCTCGAAGAGATGGGCTATCTCGCCCAGCCCCACACGAGCGCCGGCCGGGTGCCGACGGACAAGGCCTACCGCCTGTACGTGGAGTCCTTCCCACCGTCGCTGGCGACGCCAGCGGGACCGCCCGAGAGCCTGCCGGCGCGCCCGTCCGGCATCGACGGCTTCATGGAGCGCACGTCCGAGCACTTGTCCACCGCCACCCGGATGACGGGCCTGCTGCTGGCGCCACCGCTCAAGCAGACGACCATCACTCGGGTCGAGATGATTCCGCTGGAGGAGGACCGCGTCCTGGCCGTCCTGGTGACGGACTCCGGCTGGGTGACGGCCCGCGCGATCGGCGTCGACCCGCCGCTGCCCGCGGACGAGGTGCGCAAGATCGGCCGCGAGCTGACGCGGCGCTTCCGTGATCGCACCGTAGCGGAGATCGTGGAGATGGAGACGTCGCCGGCCGATCCGCTGGACGAGCTGCACACGCGGGCGCGCTCCATCATGGAACAGATCCTGGCGCTCCTGCGCGGCCGCACCCTCTACATCAGCGGCGCCATCAACATGCTCGACCACCCGGAGTTCTGGGACATCGAGACGACCCGTGAGCTGCTGCGCACCTTCGAGCAGAAGGAGCGGCTGGCCGATCTGATGGCCAACCTGGCCCAGGACGAGGGCATGCACGTCACCATCGGCCGGGAGAATCCCTTCGCCGAGATGCGCGAGTGCACCCTCATCACCTCGACCTATCTCTATCGCAACCAGGTGCTGGGCATCCTCGGCGTCGTCGGGCCCCGCCGCCTGCCCTACCCCGACGTCATTTCGGTGGTCAACGAGACCGCGCGCCACGTCACCGAGGCGCTGTCGCGCGTCCGCCAGGACCTCTACCTGCCGTCCTAGGTCCGACCCGACCGCCGGCGCCGCCACGCCGGCTGCTATAATTCGAGATATGAGCGACGCTGATCGTGTGAAGCGGCCGGCTGACCGCACCGAGTCGCAGACCTCGCCGGAGACCGAGAAGGTCGAGATCTCCCTCGACTCCGACGCGCAGACGGCGGAGCTCAAGGAGCTCCGGCGGCAGCTCGACGAGAAGCAGGACCGGCTCCTCCGCGCGCTGGCCGAGATGGACAACATGAGGCGCCGCACCCAGCGCGAGCGGGAGGAGTCCGTCCGCTACGCCAACGAGGGCCTGGTCCGCGAGCTGATCCCCGTGCTCGACAACCTGGATCGCGCCCTGGCGGCGGCGCGCTCGGGCCCCGACGTCAGCAGGGTGGTCGAGGGCGTGGAGCTGATCCAGCGCGAGCTGCTACGCGTCCTGGAGCGGGCCGGCGTCACGCGCTACTCGGCGGTCGGGCATCCGTTCGATCCGACGCGCCACGAGGCGACCGCGCGCGTCGTCAAGTCCGACCAGCCGCCCGGCACGGTCGTGTCGGAACAGGTCCCGGGCTACGTCCTGAACGGTCGCGTGCTCCGCCCCGCCCAGGTCACCGTCGCCGCCGCACCGGACGAGGACGCGGCCTAGGAGATGCCGCGCGACTACTACGAAGTGCTGGGGGTCTCGCGCAACGCCAGCGAGGCAGAGATCAAGCGGGCCTACCGCCAGCTCGCCATGCAGTACCACCCGGACCGCAACCCGGGGGACAAGGGGGCCGAAGAACGCTTCAAGGAGGCCAGCCAGGCGTACGCCATCCTGTCGGATGGCGACAAGCGCGCACAGTACGACCGCTTCGGGTCGGTCGGGGTCGGCGGCTTCGCCGAGCAGGGGTTCGGCACCCTCTTCGAGGACATCTTCGAGAGCTTCTTCGCCGGAACCGGGCGCGGGCGGCGGAGCCGCGCGGCGCGGGGCGAGGACCTCCAGTACGAGCTGAAGATCACGCTCGACGAGGCCGCGGCCGGGCTGGAGACCAAGATCCAGATCCCGCGCATGGAGCGCTGCGGCGAGTGCAACGGCACCGGCCTCGAGCCGGGCAGCCGGCGCATCGCCTGCGACATGTGCCAGGGCCGGGGCGAGGTCCGGCTGAGCCAGGGCTTCCTCACGGTCGCCCGCACGTGCCCGAAGTGCCACGGCGAGGGAGAGGTGAACCGCAACCCGTGCCCGGCCTGCCGGGGCGAAAGCCGCCAGCGCGCCGAGCGCCTGCTGCAGGTCAAGATTCCGCCCGGTATCGACGACGGCATGCAGCTGAGGATCTCCGCCGAGGGCTCGGCCGGGTACGGGGGCGGGCCGCCGGGCGATCTCTACGTGCTGGTGCGGATCAAGGAGCACGAGCTGTTCGTCCGCAACGGGGCGGATCTCTACTGCGATCTGCCGGTGACGTTCGCGCAGCTGGCGCTCGGCGCCGAGACGGACGTGCCGGTGCTGGGCGGGACGGTGAAGCTGAAGATCCCGGCCGGCAGCCAGCCGAATCAGGTCCTCAAGCTCCGCGGCCGCGGCATGCCGCGCCTCCGGGAACGGGGACACGGCGACGCGTGCTACCGGCTGATCCTCGAGGTGCCCCCGAAGCTCAACGCCCGCCAGCGCGAAGCCCTGGAGGCGTTCGAGGCGGCATCGAAGGGGCAGGGGGGACCGCTCATCAGCTCGTTCCTCGAGCGGATGAAGAAGCTCCTCGAGTAGGCGCGGATCCGCCGTCGAGTCTCCCGATGAGCGTGGCTTCGTATTGGGAGCTCGCCCTCCCCGTCTCCGGCGATGTCGCCGAAGGGGTCACCAACTTCCTCTGGGAGCTGGGTGCGCTCGGGGTCGTCGAGGAGCAGACCCCCGGTGAGGAGCCGCGGCTGCGCGCGTTCTTTCCCGGCCATCTCGACGCCCAGCGCCTCCACGCGGGCCTGAGCGACTACCTCGGCGGACTCCGCGCGCTGGGCTTCGCGGCCCCGGGCGCGCCGCGGGTGGCGGCGGTCGCCGAAGCGAACTGGGCCGAGGCCTGGCGCGAGCACTTTCGGCCGCTCCGCGTCGGGCGCCGTCTGCTGGTGGCGCCGCCCTGGGACATTCCGGCGGCCCCCGGGCGGCTGGCGATCGTCATCGAGCCGGGCCGCGCCTTCGGCACCGGACATCACGGCAGCACCGCGGGGTGTCTCCAGGCGCTGGAGACGATCGTCGGCAGGCGCCCACCGCGGGCGGCGATCGACCTGGGCACCGGGTCCGGCATCCTCGCCATCGCCGCCGCGCGACTGGGCGTGGGGCGAATCCTGGCGGTGGATGACGATCCCGACGCGGTCGCCTGCGCGACCGCCAATGCTGCGCTCAACCGCGTGACCGAGCGCATCGCCTGCGTGACGGCCAACGCCGGCGCGCTCACGACGGCACCGGCGCCGCTGGTGCTCGCCAATCTATTGTTGTCCGCCCATCGGCGCCTGGCGGCCGCCTACGCGCGTTACGTCGCCCCGGGGGGCAGGCTCGTCCTGGGCGGCCTGCTCGACGGCGAGGCGGCCGGCCTCGGCCCCGCGCTGCGGGCGCACGGCTTTGCGCCGGGGGCCACCCGGTCCGTGGACGGCTGGACGACCCTCGAGCTCCGCCGGACCGGATGAGACACCCTGTGTCAACCCAAAGGTCGCGCGCGCTTCCTCGCCCGCCGGCTGCGCCGGCGCAACCCGAGGCCCCCGTCGACCTATGAGCGCCCTGCGGCGGTTCACGATCGCCCCCGGGCGGATCGACGGCGACCGCGTCGTCTTCGACCGCGACGAAACGCGCCACATGGCGGGGGTCTTACGATTGGCGCCGGGCGACCTCGTCGTCGCCGCCGATGGGCGCGGCCGCGATTACACCGTGCGCATCGAGTCGCTCGGTGAGACGGCCACCGGCACGGTGCTCGGCGTGGCCACCAACCGCGCCGAGCCCGCGCTGGCGATCACGCTCGTCCAGGGCGTTCCCAAAGGCGACAAGATGGAGCTGATCGTGCGGGCGGCCACCGAGCTCGGCGTGGCGCGGGTGCTGCCGGCGATCACAGAGCGCACCATCGTCCGCCTGGAGCCGAGTCGCTGGCGGGAGCGCGCGCGCCGGTGGCAGCGGGTGGCCAAGGAAGCGGCCAAGCAGTGCGGACGCGGGATCATTCCCGAGGTCGGCGTGCCCCGCCCTCTCGCCGAGTGGCTGGAGGTGCCCGCCGGCGCGGCTGAGCTGAGGCTTTGCCTCTGGGAGGGCGAGGCGCTGCCGCTGGCGCGCGCGCTGGAGGCGGTGGCGCCGCCGCCGCGGGTGGCGCTGGTGCTCGTCGGCCCCGAGGGCGGGCTGGCGCGCCGCGAGGTCGAGCTGGCGCGGGCGCAGGGATGGACGGCCGCCCGGCTCGGTCCGCGCATCCTGCGTACCGAGACGGCGGGCCCGGCCATCGCCGCCATTCTTCAATTCAGATTCGGCGACCTCGGTGGCGGATCGACGGCCGCGGAGCCCATTCGTGACTGAGGCCGGCTATGACTACTTCGACGTGGCCGCCGACGTCGGCGTGAGGGCGTGGGGACCGACGGTGGTGGAGGCATTCGCCCAGGCCGCGCAAGGCGTCTTCGCCCTGACAATCGCCCCCGACGAGGTCGAGGAGCGTGAGACGCGGGAGGTCCGCGCGCAGGGCGACTCGCCCGAGAGCCTGCTCGTGAACTGGATCAACGAGTGTCTCTACGTGCACGAGATCGAGGGGTTCGCGGTGCGGCGGGTGGAGGTGACCAGGCCGGGGCCAGCGCTGGTGCACGGCCTGCTGCGCGGTGAGCCGATCGACACGCGCCGCCACCGCCCCGGCACCGTCGTGAAGGCGGCGACCTACCACCAGGTGTCGGTCACCGAGGAGCGCGACCGGTCGGAGGTCCGGCTGATCGTCGATGTTTGACGTTTCAAAAAAGAGACAACATGCCGGCGCGGCGTGTCATGAACGCAACATGGAGGCACTTGTAAAGCCGACAATCCCCGAGTCCCAGGGCGAGTGAAATCAACCGGTTATCCCTCGTGATGGCGTCTGGCACCTCCGTTGCTCTTCTCTCCGCCGGCCATGCATCAGCGGACGATTCGCAAGCCGGTGACGATGGACGGCGTCGGTCTTCACTCCGGAAGGCCGGTGCGGATCACGATGTCTCCCGCGCCTCCCAACTCCGGCATCACCTTCAGGGTGGCGAGCCACGACGAGCCGATTCCCGCCGCGCCGGAGAGCGTCGTCAACTGCCATTACGCGACGACCATCGGGCGCAACGGGACGCGGATTCAGACGGTGGAGCACCTCATGGCCGCCGCGGCCGGGCTCGGCATCGACAACCTCGACGTCGAGGTCGACGGCCCGGAAATCCCCGCCGGGGACGGTAGCGCCAAGCCGTTCGTCACTTTGCTGGCGACGGCGGGGCGCGCCGAGCAGTCGGCGCCACGCCGGTCCGTCAAGATCCCCTACCCGATCCGGGTGGGCAGCGGTGGGCGCTGGATCCAGATCGTCCCCTCCGAGACGCTCCGCATCAGCTACACGCTCGACAACGACCATCCCGCGATCGGCACCCAAGCGCTCACCTGCGCGCCGAGCGAGCGCATGTTCATCGAGGAGTTCGCCCCCGCCCGCACGTACGGCTTCCTGAAGGATCTCGGCTTGATGCGCAAGAACGGCCTGGCTCGCGGCGCATCGCTGGAGAACGCCATCGGCGTGGGCAAGCGCGGTGTCCTGAACGGGCTTCGCTACCGTGACGAGTTCGTGCGGCACAAGATTCTCGACCTCATCGGAGACCTCGCCCTTCTCGGCCGGCCAGTAGTGGGCCACGTCATCGCCCGTAACGCGGGCCACGCGCTGAACTTCGAGCTGGTGCTCGCGGTCCAGCGCGCCTTGGGCCTCGAGCGCCGGCCGGCCGGCGCGGGCCTGGCCGTGGTGCCGCTCCACGCCGTCCGCCGCAACGGCGCGCTCGTTCCCGCACCCGGCCTCGCCGCATTCTAGGCGCGCGTCGGAGTGACCACCGTTCGAGCGCGGGCTTCGCCCGCGCCACCACCGGGGTGGCTCGGAGGGGGCCGGAAGGCGCCGTAACGTCCGCCCCTTCCGACCGGGCGTGAGGAGCCTGTCGGGCGATTGGCGCCAGCTCACTTCGGCGAGTGCTCGCTGTTTCGAGCGCCGGCTCCGCCGGCGCACTCTCCACTGGGGAGGTTCGGAGGGGGCCGTGGGGCCGTAACGTCCGCCCCCTCCGACTGAGCTAGGCGGCTCGCGGCCGCCCGCTGGAGAGCTATAATGGCCTGTCTGCCGTATGCGTGGTGCGCGTTCCGGACTCTGTGTGCTTGCGGCGGCGCTGTGGCTCGCCGTGGGAGCGCCGGCGCGGGCCGAGATTCGTCTCAGCGATCTGACCATCTACCTCAACGACTATGAGGTGACGGTCCACGTCGTCGCCCTGGGGGCCGTGCCGCCGACGTTCTACGAATCGATCCAGAGCGGCATCCCAGCCCATGTCCGCTTCACCATCGAGCTCTGGCAGTACAACCGGTTCTGGCGCGACCGCCTGCTCACCACCCAGCTGATCGAACGCCATCTCACCTACAACGTGGTCACCAAGGAGTACCGGGTGACCTTCCTCAAGGGCGAGACGCGGCCGGTGTACGCCACCCGCGACCTGCGTGACGCCCAGCGGGTGCTCTCGGAGCTGCGGGCGACGAAGCTCACGCCGGCCTCCGAGCTCGACCCCGACGACATCATCTACGTCAGGGTCCGCGCCGAGACCGCGCTGAACGGCGAGAACACGTTCGTGGCCCGCATGGCCGGCACCGCCGAGCAGACCCTGCAGCAGTCCGACTTCCGTCGGATCAGGCGGGTCCAGTGATGCCGCTCTACAGCGACCAGGGCCGGCGCCGGCGCAACCTCGTCATCATCAGCGGGCTGCTCGTGCTGGTGGCGATCGCCAGCGTGCTCAGCCTCGAGATGCGGGTGCCGCAGCTGCCGCTGGCCTCGAACATCGTCGTCTTCGCCCTGTTCAACCTGAACCTCATCGTCTTCCTGCTGCTCCTGGTCCTGCTGCTTCGCAATCTCGTGAAGCTCTGGTTCGAGCGTCGGCAGAAGCTGATCGGGGCGAGGTTCAAGACGAAGCTCGTGCTCGCTTTCCTGTCGCTGGCGCTGGCCCCCGCGCTCCTGATCTTCATCATCGCCTCCAACTTCATCAACAAGTCGATCGAGGGCTGGTTCAAGCCTCAGGTCGAGCGCCCCCTCGACCAGGCGCTGGCGGTGGCCCAGACGTACTACCAGAACCTCCAGGCCACCGCCCTGCGCCACGCCCAGCACATCGGCCGCGTCATCGAGCTCGACGGCCTCCTGACCGAGGCCGGCCGGGAGGAGCTGGCCGCCTACCTGGTCGAGCAGCAGGAGCAGCTCGGGCTCGCCGCGCTGACCGTGTTCGGCGCCACGGGCCAGGAGCTGGTCCACGTGAAGGACCCCGGGCTCGGTGACCTCCCCACCCGCGAGGTCAACGAGAGCCAGCTCCGGCTGGGGCTGGCGGGTCAGAACGTGACCACCGTCCGCGAGCTGGCGTCGGGCGATCTCATCGAGGCGATCGCCCCCGTCTTCTCGCACGACCCCGGGCGCGGCGTCATCGGCGTGGTGGTGGTGGGCACCCACGTCTCCGAGCGGCTGGAGCAGAAGATCCGCGGTATCGAGCAGGCGTTCCAGGAGTACAAGCAGCTCAAGCTGGTGAAGAACCCGATCAAGGGCATCTACATCCTGCTCTTCCTCCTGATGACGCTGATCGTCGTCTTCTCCTTCGCCTGGTTCGGGCTGTATCTGGCTCGCGGCATCACCGGCCCCATCGCCGAGCTGGCCGAGGGCACCCGGGAGGTGGCCGCCGGCAACCTCAGCTACAAGGTGCAGGCGCAGGCGGACGACGAGATCGGGGTGCTCGTCGACTCCTTCAACCGGATGACGGACGACCTCGCCCAGTCGAAACGCCAGCTGGAGGAGGCGTACCTGGATCTTCAAGATAAGCACACCGAGCTGGAGGACCGGCGGCGCTACATCGAGACGGTGCTGGAGGCCATCACGACCGGCGTCGTGTCGCTCGATCCGCAGGGCCTGGTGACGACGCTCAACCGGGCCGCCGCCGGGATGTTCGGCCTGCACAGCGCCGCCGCCGTGGGGCGCCCCGTCGACGAGGTGTTCGGCAGCCCGGCGTTCAGGGACGTGGTCGGGCTCGTCGCCCGCATCCGGCGCGCCAAGGCCGGGGTCGCCATCGAGCAGGAGCTGCACCTGCGCCGGAGCGGCGTGAGCGTCTCGCTCCTGGCCTCGGCCACCGCGCTGCGCGGCCCCGAGGGCGAGTACACGGGCGCCGTCATCGTCTTCGACGACCTCACGGAGCTGCTCACGGCCCAGCGCCTGGCCGCCTGGCGCGAGGTCGCTCAGCGGATCGCCCACGAGATCAAGAACCCCCTCACGCCCATCCAGCTCTCGGCCCAGCGGCTCAGGCGGCGGCTGGCCCGCAACCCCGGCGACGAGCAGCTCATCACCGAGTGCACGGAGACGATCATCCAGGAGGTGGACGGGCTCAAGCGGCTGGTGGACGAGTTCTCGCGCTTCGCCCGGATGCCGGTGCTCACACCGCGTCCCACAGACTTGAAGTCGCTGGTCGACGCGGTGGCCGGCCTCTACCGCGAATCGCACCCCGCGCTGCGGCTGACCACGCGCTACCGCGACGACCTGCCCCTGCTCGAGGTGGATCCCGACCATATCAAGCGCGCGATGCTCAACCTCGTGGACAACGCCGCCGAGGCGGTGGGCGGCACCGGCGAGGTGGACATCGAGGCTCTCCATCTGCCCGAGGCGGGGCGCGTGCAGGTCATCGTGAGCGACACCGGGCCCGGGATCAGCGCCGAGGACAAGGACAAGCTGTTCATGCCCTACTTCTCGACGAAGACGAACGGCATGGGGCTGGGGCTACCGATCGTGCACGAGATCGTCACCGAGCACGGGGGCACGATCCGGGTGGAAGACAACCAGCCCAAGGGGAGCCGCTTCGTCATGGAGCTGCCCGTGTCGCGCTCCACCGCGCCCGTCGAGGCGTTTGGCGGCGCCTGAGACGAGCATGGCCGGCGAGCACATCCTGATCGTCGACGACGAGCCGGCCATCCAGGCGACGCTCCGGGGCGTCCTCGAGGACGAGGGCTACCGGGTCACCGCCGTGGGCAGCGGCGCCGACGCGCTGTCGGTCTTCGCCGACGAGGCGCCGGAGCTGGTGTTCCTGGACATCTGGATGCCCGGCAAGGACGGGCTGGAGACCTTGGCCGACCTCAAGCGGCTCCGGCCCGACGTCGCCGTGGTGATGATCTCCGGCCACGGCACCATCGAGACCGCCGTCCGGGCCACGCGGCTGGGCGCCTACGACTTCATCGAGAAGCCGCTCTCGCTCGAGAAGACGCTGCTCACCGTCGCCCGCGCGCTCGAGCACACCCGCCTCGAGCGCGAGAACGCCACCCTCCGCCAGCGGCTCGAGCAACGCACGAAGATCATCGGCGACAGCCCGGCCATCCGGCAGCTCAGCGAGCAGATCGCCACGGCGGCGCCGACGAACGGGCGCGTGCTGATCCACGGCGAGAACGGCAGCGGCAAGGAGCTGGTGGCGCGGGCCATCCACGCGCTCTCGGCGCGGCGCGACCGGCCGTTCGTCGAGGTCAACTGCGCCGCCATCCCCGAGGAGCTCATCGAGTCGGAGCTGTTCGGCCACGAAAAGGGCGCCTTCACCGGCGCGCTGGCCCGGCGGCGCGGCCGGTTCGAGATGGCCGACGGGGGGACGCTGTTCCTCGACGAGATCGGCGACATGAGCCTCAAGACCCAGGCCAAGGTCCTGCGCGCCCTCGAGGAGCAGGCCTTCGAGCGGGTGGGCGGCCGGGAGACGATCAAGGTGGACGTCCGCGTGATCGCCGCCTCCAATCGCGACCTCACGACGCTGCTGGGCAGCGGCTTCCGCGAGGACCTCTTCTACCGGCTGAACGTGATCCCCATCGAAGCGCCCCCGCTGCGCGCCCGCAAGGAGGACATCCCGCTCCTCATCGACCACTTCATCCGCGTCTTCTGCGCCGAGAACGGCAAGCGCGTCAAGGCCGTCTCCGGCGAGGCGCTCGCCTACTTCTTGGCCTACGACTGGCCGGGCAACGTGCGCGAGCTGCGGAACATGGTGGAACGCCTGGTCATCATGACGCCGGGGGACGTCATCGGCATCGACGATCTCCCGGTGCCGATTCGGCCCAAGGAGGCGCCGGCCACGGGGACGGAGGCGGGGGAGCGGTCGTTGCGGGAGGCGCGCGACAACTTCGAGCGGGCCTACATCCTGGCCGAGCTGCGGGCGAACGACTGGAACATGACGCGCACGGCCGAGCGGCTGGGCATCGAACGCAGCCACCTCTACCGCAAGATCAAGGCCTACGGGATCACGCCGCCCAAGTGACGCTCCCGGCCCGGCCGCGCCGCTGACCCTGCCGGTCTGGAACTTCGTCTGGAAGCGCGCCTATCACGACTCGGTCACGCTCATGCGCCTGACGCGGGACATGGAGGCGGTTCCGGGCGTGAGCCGCGCCGCGGCGATGATGGGGACGCCGGCCAACCGCGCGCTCCTCGAGGACGCCGGACTTCTGACCGATGAGGGGTCCCGGGCCGCGCCCACCGACCTCCTCATCGCCGTCGCCGGCGGTGACGAAGCCGCCGCGCACGCCGCCGAGGCCGCCGCCCGGGCCGCGCTGAGCGCCCACCGGGCAGCGGCGGGGCCGGCGGGTCCGCGGCCGCGGACGCTGGCCTCCGCGCTGCGGGCCCGGCCCGACGCCACGCTGGCGCTGATCTCCGTGCCCGGCCCCTACGCCGGCGCCGAGGCGCTGAAGGCGCTGCGGGCAGGGCTCCACGTCATGCTCTTCAGCGACAACGTGCCCCTCGAGACCGAGATCGAGCTGAAGCGCTTCGCGCGGGAGCGGGGTCTTTTCTTGATGGGGCCGGACTGCGGGACGGCGATCATCGACGGGGTCCCGCTCGGCTTCGCCAACGCGGTGCCACGGGGGCGGATCGGCCTCGCCGCCGCCTCGGGTACCGGGCTCCAGGAAGTCACCTGCCTCATCGCCCGGGCCGGCGAGGGCATCTCCCATGCGATCGGCGTCGGCGGACGCGATCTGTCCGACGCGGTGGGCGGCATGATGACGGAGCAGGCGCTGGCCGCTCTCGCCGCCGACGGAGCCACCGAGGTGATCGGCGTCATCGGCAAGCCTCCGGGACCGTCGGTCACCGCCCGCCTGCACGACGCCGTGAGCCGGCTCGGCAAGCGATGCGTCGTGCACTTCGTCGGCGAAGTCGCGGCTCCGGCGCCGACGCTCGGCGCCAACGTCCACGTCGCGCCGTCGCTCGAAGACTGCGCTGGCGCCGCCGTTGCCCTGGCGCGGAAGGAGCGCCCGGCTTCGACGGAGTTCACGCTGCCCGCTGCCGAGGTGCAGCGCCTCGTAGAGGAGGCGGCGCGCCCGCTCAAGCCCGGGCAGCGGTTCGTGCGGGGCGTGTACTCGGGCGGCACGCTGGCCTGGGAGGCGCTCTCCCTGCTCGGCGCGACGCTGTCCGACGTGGCGCCGGATGTGACGGGTGGCGGCAGCGGGCATCGGGTCGTCGATCTCGGCGCGGACATCTTCACGGTGGGGCGGCCGCACCCCATGATCGACGGCACCGTCCGCCGCGAGTGGATCCGGAAGGAAGGCGCCGATCCCTCCACGGCCGTCGTGCTCCTCGACGTGGTGCTGGGCTACGGCGCTCACGCCGATCCCGCCGGGGAGCTGCTGCCAGCCATCGACGAGGCGCGCGCGGAGGCCCGGGCCCACGGCCGCCACCTGGCTGTGGTCGCCAGCGTCACGGGCACCGACGCCGACCCGCAAGGCCGGGCGGGGCAGGCCGCCAGGCTCGCCGCGCAAGGTGTCGCCGTGATGCCGTCCAACGCTCAGGCCGCCCGCCTGGCCGCCCGCGTGGCGACGGGCCGCTGAGGATCGAGGATCATACTGACGATGCGAGCTCGCCTTCGCTGGCGCCGAGCCCCTGAGCGATCATGAGCCGCGGGCTCCCGCCGTCCCCCCGGCAGACGTTCGAGACCATCGCCCGCAGCATCGCCAGAGCTTGCCCCGGAAGTAAAGCGCGCTGACGAAGCTGAACACCTCGCCCAGTGGCACGCCGCCGGCCTTGCGCAGCCGGCGCGCGAGATAAAAGTCAGCGCGCCCGCGCATGAGCATCCGGGCCCGAGGCCCGCCGAGGTTCGCCGGCGACAATAAGAAAACGCGATCCATCGCCGGATCTTACCTTGCATTCGCATGCCTGGACAGCCGACGGGAATACGCGGCTCGTCTCCAGCGGCCGGCACGTGTGATCAAGTGTGATATTGTCGCACTCTCGATGAGCGACTCGGCCCGGGCGCTCCTCCACACGCGCCCGCGGGTCGTGAGCCTGGGGCTGCCGATCTTCGCCCAGGACCTGACCCGCCTCGCGGTTCCCGTCGTCCACGCCGAGTGGCGTCCGCCGGCGGCGGGAGATCCCCGGCTCCTGGCGGCGCTCGAGCGGCTGGAGCAGCGCCGAGAGATCATCGAGCGGGCCAACGCCGAGGCCCTGGCGCGCCTCGTCCACGGCGAGCCGGTCCTCGTCGACTGCCGGCCGGCGTGGGAGGCGCTGGGGCTGCCCCCGCGCACGGTGCTGCACGCGGGGCCGCCGATCGAGTGGCCGCGGATGTGCGAGCCGATGCGCGCCGCCATCGTCGGCGCCATCCGCTACGAGGGGTGGGCGGCGAACGACGACGCGGCGGCCGCGCTGATCGAGCGCGGCGAGGTGACGCTGGCGCCCTGCCATCACTGGCAGGCGGCCGGCCCCATGACCGGCGTCATCACGCCCTCCATGCCCGTCTTCGTCGTCGAGAACCGGGCGCACGGCAACCGGGCTCACGCGACCATCAACGAGGGGCTGGGCAAGGTGCTCCGCTTCGGCGCCAACGACGAGAGCGTCCTCGCCCGCCTGCGCTGGCTCGCCGGGGAAGCGGGCCCGCTGCTCGGCGCCGGGCTCCGGACGTCGGGGGGCCTCGAGCTGCGCCCTCTCATGGCCCAGGCGCTCCACATGGGCGACGAGATGCACCAGCGCAACCTGGCCGCCTCGGCGCTGCTGGCCCGCGCGCTCATGCCCCATGTCGCCCGCGTGGGGCAGAAGCACGGCGCGGTCGCGCGCCTGGCCGAGTTCATCGCCGGCAACGACCAGTTCTTCCTCAACATCGCCATGGCCGCCGGCAAGGCGATGGCCGATCCCGCGGGTGGCGTCGCCCACTCGACGCTGGTCACGACCATGGCCCGCAACGGCACCGACTTCGGCATCCGGGTGAGCGGCACCGGGGAGCGCTGGTTCACCGCGCCGGTCCTGACGCCGGTCGGCCTCTACTTCCCCGGCTTCTCGGCCGAGGACGCCAATCCGGACATGGGCGACAGCGCGATCGTCGAGACGATCGGGCTCGGCGGCGGGGCCATGGCGGCGTCGCCCGCGGTGGCCCGCTTCCTGGGCGCGGGGGGGATGGCCGAGGCGGTGGCCGCGACCGACGAGACCCGCGAGATCTGCCTGGGGGAGCATCCGCACTTCCGCATCGCGACGCTCGACGAGCGCGGCGCACCCGCAGGCATCGACGTCCGGCTCGTCGTCGAGACCGGCATCGCGCCGCTCATCAACACCGGCATCGCTGGCCGCCGGGCCGGCACCGGCCAGGTCGGGGCCGGTGTCGTGCGGGCACCGCTGGCCTGTTTCGAGCGGGCGCTCCTGGCGCTGGCCGAGTCATGACCCTCCGGTCGCTGCATCAGGGTCGGAGGTCCCTGCGCGGAACATGAGCCTCATCGTCGTCGCCATCGGCGGCAACGCCCTGCGCACCGAGGACGGCCTCGGCGCGCCGTCCGAGTGGTTCGACGCGCTGACGCAGAGCCTGCCGCCCCTGGTGGAGCTCGTCGCCGAGGGCCACCGGCTCGTCCTCACCCACGGCAACGGGCCCCAGGTGGGCGAGGAATTGCTGCGCATGGAAATCGCCAAGCCGGTGATGCCGGCCCTGACGCTCGATCTGTGCGTGGCCGAGACGGAGGGAAGCATCGGGTACGCCATCCAGCAGGTGATGGGCAATCTGCTGGGCAAGCGGGGCCTGGCGGCGCGGGTGGCGTCGGTGGTCACCCAGGTCGTGGTCGACCGGAGCGATCAGGCCTTCGCGAACCCCACCAAGCCGATCGGCGCCTTTTATCGCAAGGCGGAGGCGCTCCGGCACGCGCGCGAGCACGGCTGGAGCGTCGTCGAGGACAGCGGCCGGGGCTGGCGGCGCGTGGTGCCCTCGCCGCGTCCGGTGCGCGTGGTGGAGACGCCGCTGATCCGGACGCTGGTCGATGCGGGGATGATCCCCGTCGCCGTCGGTGGTGGCGGGATTCCGGTCTTCGAAACGCCCAGGGGCTTTCGCGGCGCCGAAGCGGTGATCGAGAAGGACCTGGCCACCGCCGTGCTGGCGGGCGAGCTCGGCGCCGACCGCGTCTTCTTCCTCACCGGTGTCGACCGGGTGGCCGTTGGCTACGGCACCCCCGCCCAGCGCTTCCTCGATCGGCTCACGGTCACCGAGGCCCGTCGCCTGCTGGCGGCGGGCGAGTTCCCTCCGGGGAGCATGGGGCCCAAGGTCGAGGCCGCGGTGCAGTTCGTCGAAGCCGGCGGGCGCGCGGCCGTCATCACCTCGCTCGACCGGATGGCGGAAGCC
>MNEF01000029.1 GCA_001917535.1 Candidatus Rokubacteria bacterium 13_1_40CM_69_27 | reverse complement strand
TCGTGAGAGTTCGCCCGGTTCATGGCGGCGAGCTTGGGTGCAGCCGGTATGCCACGACCGAAACTCTGGAACTCCGCGAAAGATCTTGCGTTGAGATCAGATGTATGTTGAAAAAGGTTCAAACGGACGCATGACCATGTAGGAGTTACACTGAGGCTGCCGGAGGAAAAATTTTCGTGTTCGATCTGAAGGGAAAGGTCGCGATCGTCACCGGGGGCAACGGCGGGATCGGGCTCGGCATGGCCCGCGGACTGGCGTCCGCCGGCGCCCGGATCGTCGTCGCGGCGCGTAACCAGGAGAAGTCTCGCGCCGCCGTCGCCGAGCTGGCGCGCCTGGGGCCGGAAGCCGTCACCATCGCCGTCGACGTCGCCGACGAGGCGTCGGTGGGCGCGCTCGTGAGAGCGACCATCGACCGCTGGGGTCGGATCGACATCCTTGTGAACAACGCCGGCACCAACATCCGGAAGCCGGCGCAGGATCTGGCGCTCGAGGAATGGCGGAGGGTGATCGATACGAACCTCACCTCGGCCTTCCTCTGCTGCCGGGCGGTCCACCCGGCGATGAAGGCAGCTGGCGCTGGGAAGATCATCAACATCGGCTCGATGATGTCGATCTTCGGCGCATCGTTCGTGCCCGCCTATGGCGCCAGCAAGGGCGGGATCGTGCAGCTCACGAAGTCGCTGGCCTGCGCCTGGGCGCGCGACAACATCCAGGTCAACGCCGTGCTGCCCGGCTGGATCGACACCGAGCTGACGCGGGAGGCCCGCCAGCAGATCCCTGGGCTCCACGACAACGTCCTCAGGCGAACGCCGGCGGGGCGCTGGGGCGTGATCGACGACCTGGCCGGCATCGCCGTTTTCCTGGCGAGCTCCGCGTCCGACTTCATCACCGGCGCCGCCATGCCCGTCGACGGCGGCTACTCGATTCAGGGGTGAGCGCCATGCGCGTGCTGGTCGTGGACGGGATCGCGCCCGAAGGGCCCGCCTACCTGCGCGAGCGGGGGTTCCAGGTCGATGAACTGATCAAGCCGAGCCCGGACACGCTCCACGCGCGCCTGCCGGATTACGACGCGCTGATCACGCGGTCCGGGACGGCGGTGACGCCGGATCTCCTCAAGCACGCGCCGCGGCTGAGGATCGTCGGACGCGCCGGCGTCGGCGTCGACAACATCGACGTCGACGCCTGCTCGCGGCGCGGCATCGTCGTCGTCAACGCGCCGTACGGCAACGTGGTGTCGGCGGCGGAGCACACGGTGGGGGTGCTGCTGGCCCTCGTTCGGCGGATTCCCGAAGCCCACGGCAGCCTCAAGGCCCTCACCTGGGACCGTTCGATCTACGGGGCCGAGCTTTTCCGGAAGACCGTCGGGGTGGTCGGGCTCGGCAAGGTCGGCTCGCGTGTCGCCGCCCGGCTCCGGGCCTTCGAGACCGAGCTACTGGTCTACGATCCCTACGTCGCGGAGGCTCGAGCCCGCGAGGTGGGGGCGCGCCTGATCGACTTCGAGACCTTGCTCAGGGAGTCGGACGTCATCACCTTCCACGTCCCCCTGACCGAAGAGACGACCAATATGGTGGCGGCGCGGGAGTTGGGTCTCATGAAGCGTGGCGTCCGCCTCGTCAACTGCGCGCGCGGCGGCGTCATCCACGAGGCCGACCTGCTGGTGGCGCTCGAGTCCGGGCACGTGGCGGGCGCCGCCATCGACGTCTGGAGCGAGGAGCCGCCCCAGAGCGAGCGGCTCCGGCGGCTCGTCGCCCACCCGCGCGTCGTCGTCACCCCCCACCTCGGGGCCAACTCCGGCGAGGCCCAGGTGAACGTTGCCCTGGACGTTGCCCGTCAACTCGTCGCCTTTCGCGATG
Source organism: Candidatus Rokubacteria bacterium 13_1_40CM_69_27 (assembly GCA_001917535.1). Taxonomy (GTDB): domain Bacteria; phylum Methylomirabilota; class Methylomirabilia; order Rokubacteriales; family CSP1-6; genus MNEF01. Next base: position 83,142 of record MNEF01000029.1, on the reverse strand, counting down.
GCGATCTGGTCGAGTACGCCGTGAATATTCCGGTGGGCGACAGCGCGGTGCTCGCCGAGCTGAAGCCGTTCATCGGGCTCGCCGACCGCCTCGGGCGCTTCTGCGTCCAGCTCGACCCCGAGCACTTGGCCAGCGTCGAAGTGGCGGTGGCCGGCGCGGTCGCCCAGACCGATCCCGAGCTGCTCGCGCGGGCGGTGCTGGCGGGGTTGCTCGGGCCCGTCATGGCGGGGCCGGTCAACCTGGTCAACGCCCATTTGGTCGCGCGCGAGCGGGGGGTCGACGTGCGCGTCTCCCGGGAGGGCGAGACCCACGGTTACAACAGCCTGGTCACGGTGACGACCCAGACGCGCGAGGGACGGAAGATCATCGCCGGCACCGTCTTCGACGGCCAGCCGCGAATCGTGCGCTTGCGCGACCTCAACATCGAGTTCACGCCGGAGGGCCACATCCTGGTGCTGTCCTACGAGGACCGCCCCGGGATGGTGGGGCGGATCGGGACGACGCTCGGAAACCTGGGGATCAACATCGCCTCCATGCACGTCGGCCGGCGGTCTAAGCGGGGCCGGGCCATCGTCGTGTTGATCCTGGATGAGGAGCTCACGCCGAGCCAGGTCGGGGGCGTGGCCCGGGCCGTGGAGGCCGATTTCGCGCGGTTTATTCGGCTGACGTAATTTCTTGATGGGTGGCCCCGCCCCCTGCTAGGCTTCTGGGGTGCGTAGACGAGCCGTCGTTGCGTTCGCCCTGATGACCCTGCTCGCCGCGGGTTGCGCGACCACACAGCCGCGCGCCGGGCACAGCGAGTTCGAAGACATCCCGGTCCCGAAGGGTCTCACGTATCTCGAGGACCGCTCGACGATCATCGAGTCGCCCTCGGTCAAGGCGGCGCGGCTCCTCTATCGGGGACGTATCGAGATCACCAGCCTCGCGCTCGCCCTGCGGACGACCCTCGAAGCCAACGGCTGGCGGAGCGTCAGCAACACGACGAGCGGGTCCCAAGGGACGACGCAGGTCTACGAGAAGGGCGGCAATTCGCTTCAGGTCCGGCTCTGGGAAGGGTGGTACTTCACGTACGTGGAGTTGACCGCCAGCCGGGCGCTGCAGAAATAGTCGGCGTGTCACCGGGTGTCACCGGCTCGACGCCGCTGCTGTCGGGCTCCGTAGCTTAACTCTTCGAAAAACTGAGGCTTTCCGACCTTCCGACTCCGGCACTCGCATTGCTTCACGGAAGGGTTGCCGACGACTCACTCTAGGCCTTCGTTCATGGGCACCGCGAAACCCGTACCTACTTCACACCAGCGCGGACGACGCGCGCAGCGGTCACCTGTCCGTCACCAGTGGCTCGGGCTGGCGATGCTCCTCCTCGTGGTCGTCCCGGCCTACGTAGCCACCCAACGGGCGCCTGCGGAAGATTCAGCCGACCTGCTCGACGGCGGCCCGGTCGATCAAGCCACGGACCTCGACGCCGCTCCCGACGCGCCGGTGATCCACGCCCACATCCGCGAGGTGGCTGCTCGCTACGGCGTTTCCGTCAAGCTGGTCGTCGCGGTCATCTCCGTCGAATCCGAGTTCAACCCCCGCGCGGTCTCCCGAAGGGGCGCCCGTGGCCTGATGCAGCTGATGCCGGCGACGGCCTCAAGCCTGAGCGTCGATGACTCGTTCGATCCGCTGGTGAACATCGAGGCCGGCGTGCGCCACCTGCGACGGTTGATGGACCGGTTCGACAACGACCTGCCGCTGGTGCTCGCGGCCTACAACGCCGGCGAGCGCGCGGTCATCGTTCACGGGGGCATCCCTCCCTATCGCGAGACCCGCAAGTACGTCGTCCGCGTCCTGCAACGCGTCGACCCCGATCTGGCCCGCGCCTTCTTGCAGGAGTACGCGCGTCGCCAGGCGTCACCCGACCGGGGACGGGGTCGATCCAGCCGCGCCACCGGGACGGACGACCCGGCGGCATCAGCAAAACCGATCAGCCTCGACGCGCGAGCAGCGACCGACGGTGGCTTCCTGTTCCGACCGCCCCCACGAGGTCGCGAGGATCGGCCGAGCGATGCCCAGCCCCCGGTTACGGGCCGCGCCGCTCCGCAGAGCCCGTAGCCGGCGCGCTCACGGGTTCCGCCACGCCCAGCCGTCCCATCCCGTGATGAAGGTATCGGCTTCCGGCGGCCCCCAGGATCCGGCTTCGTACACCGGCAGAGGCGCGTCGGACTCTCTCCAGGCCTCGAGGACCGGCGCCAGGATCGCCCAGGCCTGTTCCACCCAGTCGCCGCGCGCGTAGAGCGTGGCGTCCCCGTGGATGGCGTCGAGCAGCAGTCGCTCGTACGCCTCGGGCGGCTGGCCCCCGAAAACCTCGCCGTAGCGGAAGTCGAGCGTGACGGGCGCGAGGTGCAGCTCCGGTCCCGGGACCTTCGCCGCTACCGTCAGCGCGATGCCCTCGCCCGGCTGGATACGCAGCACGAGGTGGTTGGGGCCGGCCCCGGTGGGCTGACGGCGGAAGATCATATGGGGCGTCCGGCGGAACTGGATGACGATCTCGCTGACCCGCTTCGCCAGCCGCTTACCGGTCCGGAGATAGAAGGGGACGCCTGCCCACCGCCAGTTGTCGACGAAGAGCTTGAGCGCCGCATAGGTCTCCGTCCGCGAGTCCCGGGCCACGCCCTTCTCCTCCCGGTAGCCGACCACGTGCTTGCCCTCCACGAAGCCGGGCCCGTACTGCCCCCTCAGCGCGACCTCGGCCACCTGCGTCCGATCGATCGGGCGGATCGCCTGCAACACTTTGTTCTTCTCTTCGCGCACCGGCGCGGCGTCGAAGGTCACCGGCGGTTCCATCGCGATGAGGCAGAGGACCTGGAGCAGGTGGTTCTGCATCATGTCCCGCAGCGCCCCGGCCTCCTCGTAGTAGGCGCCCCGTGTCTCGACGCCGATGGACTCGGCCACGGTGATCTGGATGTGGGCCACGTGGTTGCGGTTCCAGAGAGGCTCGAAGATGCCGTTGGCGAAGCGGAAGACGAGAAGGTTCTGGACCGTCTCCTTGCCGAGATAGTGATCGATCCGGTAGATCTGCTCCTCGCGGAAGACCCGCGCGAGCTGACGGTTGAGCGCGCGGGCCGTGTCGTCATCCTGGCCGAAGGGCTTCTCCACGACGATGCGCGTCCAGCCGTCCCGGCCCCGGGCCAGGCGGGCGGCGCCGAGGTGCTCGACGATGTCGTCGTAGAGGCTGGGCGGCGTGGCGCAGTAGAAGAGTCGGTTCTCGGGACCGCTCCGGCCCCGCTCGATCTCTTCGAGGAAGCGCTGGAGGCGGGGATAGAGCTCGGGATCCTTGGGGTTGCCGGGCAGATAAAACAGCGTGCGGGCGAAACGCTCCCAGACGATGTCGGACGGCGGCTGGACGCGCCCGAACTCGACGATGGCATCCCGCATCCGCCGGCGGAACTCGTCGGTGCTCATCTCGGTGCGGGCCACCCCTACGATGGCGAACGGCTCCGGCAGCGTCCGCGCGGCGTAGAGCGCGAAGAGGGCGGGCATCAGCTTGCGACGCGTCAGGTCGCCCGACGCGCCGAAGATGATCAGCGTGAAGGGCTCATCGACGGACGGCATGGCCCCCGATGGTGTCGCTGCAGTCCACGACCCGGTCCCCGCGCTGGAGCAGCTCGGCCAGCTCGCGGATGACGGACTCCGTCGCCTCGCCGGCCGGCACCATTCCCCGGACCGTCCCGGGCTTCAGCGCGCCGGCGAGCCTCTTGGGCGAGGAGATGTTCCGGGCGACGAATTCGATTTCCATCAGCGCAGGCTCCTGTCCAGCGTGCCGGTGAGCCGATCGATGGCGTCCACGACCGAGCCCTGGATGTGCAGCCAGAGCGCTCGGCGGTGCGCCGCCCGCAGGGTCGCCAGATCGCCCAGCGCCTGGGCCATCTTCAGCGTCCCGAAGCCGTATCGCTCGCCGGGAATGGGCAGGTCCTCGCGGTCCTCGGCGGCCAGGAGAATCAGGATCGACGTCGGCGGGCCGCCCTTGTGAAGCTGCCCCGTCGAGTGAAGATAGCGGGGACCATACCCCACCGTGGTCGGCAGACGGGTGCGATCGCGCAGGAGTGTGCGGAGCCGCTGGAGCGCGGCGGTGGTGGCGGCCTCCGACGTGAGGTAGGCGAGGAGCGCGACGTAGTCGCCCGCGCGCGCCTGACCGAGGACGTGCGCGACGTCGTCGGCGGAGTCGGCCGGCCATTCGGGCAGGCGCCCGCGCTCCTTGAAGGTCGCCAGCGCCGTCTGGGTCGCCTCCTTGGCCTGCGCGACGTTCGGCTCGTCGAACGGGTTGACTTCCAGCAGCGCCCCGGCGGCCGCCGTCGCCAGCTGCCATCGGAAGAACTCGCCGCCGAGGTCGAAGCGGTCGGCGAGGGGGATGCGCATCACCGGATGGCCCGCCGCGCGCAGCGGAGCGAGCGGACGCTCGATCGCGAGATCGGCGCCGAGGGTGAGCGCCACGAAGACCCGGTCGGCTCCGTAGACGGCCGGCGGACCCGGTGTCTCGTCGTGCACGACGACCAGCCCCCGTCCCTGCTTGCCGGTCGACTCGGTCAGGAGCTGCTCGAGCCACCCGCCGAACGAGCGGATCGGCTCGGAGAGCACCAGCGTAACCTTGTCCCGTCCCGCGGAGGCCAAGCCGCCCAGCACGGCTCCCAGCCGGAGAGCCGGATTGTCGGCGGCAGGCACGGTCGCCCCGCAGGCGGCCGCCATGGCGCGGGCCCGGTCGAGCAGCCGCGCGAGGTCGATGCCGATGAGCGCCCCGGGGACGAGGCCGAAGTAGGAGAGTGCCGAGAAGCGGCCCCCGATGTCCGGCGCATTGAGGAAGATCCAACGGAACCGGCCCTCGGTGGCGAGGCGCGCCAGCGGCGTGCCGGCGTCGGTGATGGCGACGAAGTGGGCGCCCGGTCGATCGGCGCACTTTTCCAGCTCGGCGCGGAAGAACCGGTAAAGGGCCAGCACCTCGGCGGTCGTTCCCGACTTGGAGGAGACCAGGAACAACGTGTGTGCGAGCTTGAGCCGGCCGAGCGCGTTGCGGATCGTGCCGGGGTCGGTGGTGTCGAGAACCGTGAGCGCGGGCGCGCCCGGAGGCGGCGGAAAGGTCGAGACCAGCACCTCGGCCGCGAGGCTCGACCCGCCCATGCCCAGCAGCACGATGTCCGTGAATCCCTCCTGCCGTACCGAGGCGGCGAACGCGTCGAGATCGCCGATGTTCGGCGGCATCGTGACCGGCGTCTCCAGCCAGCCTAGCCGATTGGCGATCGACGACCGCACCGCCTCGGTGTCGCTCCAGAGACGCGCATCCTTCTTCCAGATCCGGGCACCGACCGACGCGCGCTCGAGCCGCTCGAGCGCGGCGGTGACGGCGGGCGCCATCGGCCACTCGGGCGTCGCGTCAGCGACCGCGTCGTCCCCCCGGGCCGCCTCCAGCGCCAGCACCTTGGCCAGCCGGCGGGCGTGTCGAGGGGCGCCGGAGAAGCGCGCGCCCACGAACGCGCGGGTCAGCTGCATGGCGAGCTCGAGGCTCACCACCCGCGCGCCCAGGCAGAGGACATTGGCGTCGTCATCCTCGCGCGCCTGGCGCGCCGTGAAGAGGTCATGGCAGAGCGCGGCGCGCACGCCGTGGATCTTGTTCGCGGCGATCGACACGCCGGCGCCGCTGCCGCAGATCAGGACGCCGAGCTCGGCGCGCCCATTGCGGACCGCCAGCCCCACCGCCCGGGCGTAGTCGGGGTAGTCGACGGGGTCGGTGGACGAAGGACCCAGGTCCAGCACCTCATGGCCCTCGCTCGTCAGCGCCCGGATGAGCTCCTTCTTGTAGGCCGCGCCGTGGTGGTCGCCGGCGATCGCGATGCGCATCGCTCAGGCCTTGAGCAGCGCGGCAGCTGCGCGATCGACCAGCCACAGGAGCCGCCCATTCTCCGGCCGCACCATGCCGGCGGGCAGCATGGCGCCGTCGGCGAGCACTGCCTTCACCGCCTTGGCCTTCTCTGCGCCCGCCACGATGAAGACCACGCAGGCCGCCGCGTTCAGCACCGGGAAGGTCAGGGTGAGTCGCTGGGGAATGGCCGCGGCGGCGGCGTGGACGCCGGCCACCGGGCGGAAGATCTCCTTGAGCGCCGGCGAGCCCGGGAAGAGGGAGGCCGTGTGCCCGTCGAGACCCATCCCGAGCAGGATCAGATCGAAGCGCGGTATCTCGCCCCGGCGCGTGCCGAACACCTCGGCGAGCGTGCGCCCGTACTCGGCCGCCGCCGCCTCCGGGTCGTCGCTTTCACCGCGCAAGCGAAAAACCTGGGAAGGCGGGATGGCGACCTTGCCGAGCAGCATCTCGTGGGCCATGCGGTAGTTGGATTCCGGATGCTGGGGAGGCACGCAGCGCTCGTCGCCGAAGAAGACGAAGGTTCGCGGCCACGGCATCGCCTCGCTGCGCGGAGGAAGCGCCAGCCGCGCGTACGTCTCGCGCGGCGTGGCCCCGCCCGCCAGCGCGACCAGGAAGCGCCCGCGGGCGGCGACGGCCGCGGCGGCTTCCCTGACGATCGTCTGCGCCGTGGCGTCGGCGAGCGCGCCGGGATCGGCAAACACCGCGACGTCCGTCTTTGTCTCCATGGCTATGCCCAGATCATACTCCGGACCGTTTCGCCGCCCGCGTCATGCCCGCCATCGGCTCACGGGAGCTTCTGGTCCAGCCCTCGCTGGCGGTCGCGGGCGTGACGATAGCGCGCGTGTCGCGCGGCATCGGGGTGAAAGGTCCGGTGCAGCGGCGCCTGCGCGGACGCGAGATCCGGCAGCCGCCCGAGCGCCTCCAGCGCCAGCAGCGCGGCGCCGCGGCTCGTAGCCTCCTCTTCACCGGACAGGGTGATGGGACGACCCAGCGCGTCCGCGATCATCTGCGCCCAGGCCGGCGATCGCGCGATCGCGCCGCCGGAGGCGACGATCTGATGGTCGGGCGGCGCGCACGACCGAAGCAAGTCATAGACCAGCGAGATCCTGAGCGCGACGGCTTCGAGCGCGACTTTCAGGATCTGGAGCGCGGTCGTGTCCAGGCTGAGCCCGGTCAGCGCCGCCCGCCGCTCCCCCCGCCAGCCGGGGGCGCGCTCACCCGCGACGAAGGGGAGCATCGTGAGGCCGTGCGCGTCGGCCGCGGCCGCGGCCAGCGCGGCCTCGAGCTCCTCGTCGGCAGGCAGGCGCAGCACGTCACGGCACCACTCGTACACGTTGCCGCCCTCGGAGAGGGCCCCGCCGATGAGCGACAGCCCCCGGTCGACACGGTAGCGCCAGAGTCCCCAGGGCGGCCGGCCCGGCGCGGTCGTGGCCACCCGGAGGGCCGCCGACGTCCCCACGTTCAACGCGACGCGGCCGGGATCGATGCAGTCCGAGCCGATGTTGCTGGCCGCCCCGTCGCCCACGGCGGCGAACCAGGGCCGGCTCCGCAGGGCGGGCCAGCGTTTCGCCCATTGGGGCCGGAACCCCCGCCGCGCATCGCGGCGGTCACAGAGCGGGAACAGGCACCTCTCATCGAGTTCCGCGGCGGCCAGCGCCTCAGCGTCCCAGCGCAGCGCCTGCTGATCGAACAGCCCCGTGGCCGAGGCCATCGAGACACTGGTGGATGCTTCGCCGAAGAGGTTCAGCTCCAGATACTCGCCGAAGGAGCCCCACCGGGCGACGCGCGCCGTCGCCTCGGGTCGCTCGCGGACGAGCCAGCGCAGCTTGGCCGGCCAGTACGAGGAGTGCAGGTGGCAGCCGGTGCGCGCGTGGACCGCCCTCTCGTCCAGCGCTTCCCTCAGCAGCATCGCGTCCGGCGCGCTGCGCGTGTCGGCCCACATGTAGATGGGCGTGACGGTGTGGCCGGCGCCGTCGAAGCCGAGCAGTCCGTGCCAGAAGGTGGCGACGCCGACCCCCTCCACCTCCGGCGGCCGGCCTCCCGCCTGGACGGCGTCGAGACAGGCCACCACCGCGTCGAAGAGATGCTGGGGCTCGTATTCCACGCCGCCGTCGGGCGTCACCCTCGGGCGATAGCGCACCCGGTGGAACCGGCCCGGCAGGGGCCGACCCCCATCGTCGTACGCCGCGGCGCGGGCGGACGAGGTGCCGATGTCGAGCGCAATGATCATAGTAGGCCGCCTCGGGTAAGATACCGCTCATGGGCGAGACGTGGGAAGTTCTCACGCTGCGCGGGCTGGCCGCGACCGACGAGCGCGCCGAGGAGTTCACGGGCACGCTGGTCATCCACCGCGTCGGCAGCACTGAGCCGGTGGAGTCGATCACCGTGCGCGTCAAGCGGTCCATCCTCAGCGAGGTGCACGACGCGCTCGGCCGACTCCTGGCGCGGTCGAAGGGTTTCCCGCGAGGCGGCGGCCGCTGAAGTAGAATAAAGCGCCCGAAGGAGGGTCCGATGGCACGCATCCGCGTCCTGAGCCCCGTCGGCGTCGAGTCCAGCGAGACGGTCACCGTTCCCGCGCTCCCGCCGGACCTCGCGAACCGCACCGTGGGCTTCCTCGACAATACCAAGCCCAACTTCGACCGCCTCGCCGGCGAGATGGGCCAGCTGCTGCGCGAGCGCTACGGCGTCAAAGCGATCGTCCACCGCCGGAAAGCGAACGCGTCCACGGCCGCGTCGTCCGAGCTGATCGCCGAGCTGGCGAAGGCGTGCGACGTGGTCTTCGCCGGCTCCGCCGACTGAGGGTCGTGCACGTCGTGGAGTCTCCACGATGCCCTTGAGCTGGCCAAGGTCGGCACGCCGCCCGGACTGATCGCCACCACCGCCTTTCAGGGGCTGGCCGTACGCCAACTCGCCGCCCGCGGCGTGTCCGGGCTGCCGCTGCTGGTGATCGAGCACCCGCTCGGCGGCGAGCGCGCCGAAGGGGTCGCTCGCCGGGCTCAGCAGGCCCTAGAACAACTCACGAGTCTCCTCGGGCGTCGCTGATGACGGCGGGTGCCCGGGAGCTCGAGGTCGAGGACGCGCCGGAGGCCCTTCTCGAGGCTTTCGTCGAGCGCGAGTGGTGCGACGGGCTGCCGATCGTGCCCCCCACCGAGGATCGCGTCCGGACGATGCTGGGCGGCGCCGACGGGCGGTTCTCGCTGGGCGCGATGCCTCCCCTCTGGCGGGAAGCCAGGCTCGAGACGCTGGCGATCAACGCGGTGATGGCGGGGTGCCGGCCGGAGTACTTCCCCGTGATCGTCGCCGCGGTGGAAGCGATGCTGGACCCCGCCTTCAACCTCTACGGGGTGCAGGCCACGACGCATCCGGTCGCGCCGCTGACCATCGTCAACGGTCCCTACGCGCGCGAGATCGGCCTCCACGGCGGCAGCGGCTGCTTCGGCCCCGGCTTCCGCGTCAATGCCACCATCGGCCGGGCCATCCGCCTGATCCTCATGAATGTCGGGGGCGGCTGGCCGGGCCGGCACGACATGGCGACGCAGGGCAGCCCCGCCAAGTTCAGCTACTGCCTCGCCGAGAACGAGGCGGCCTCGCCGTGGGGCCCGCTGCACGAGGGGGATGTCGTGACCGTGTACGGCGGCGAGGCGCCGCACAACATCAACGATCACGGCTCGACCACCGCCTCCGGCATCCTCACCACCGTCGCCCACACCGCGGTTACCCTCGGCTCCAATGTCGGCTGGTATTTCTCCCAGAGTCAGCTCCTGCTCGTCCTGGGGCCCGAGCACGCTCAGACCATCGCCACTGACGGTCTGACGCGCGCGGACGTGCAGCGGTTCGTCTACGAACACGCGCGGCTGCCACTGCGGACGCTCAAGCTGGGCGGCATGTGGGGCATGCAGGACTGGCCCGCCTGGATGACGGCGTTGCGCGACGACGACGCGCTGCCCCCGCGCGTGCCGTCGCCCGAGGACGTCTTCGTCGTCGTGGCCGGCGGGCCCGGCAAGCACTCGAGCGTCGTGCCCAACTGCTGCTTCAGCCGCGCCGCCTCGCGTCCGATCCGCCTCCCGGGCCGGGGAGCGTGAGGGCGACCACGGCCGAACGCGGGCGGCCAGGGTGCACGAGGCGCCAGGATCTACCGGGACTGATCCACGAGCAGGAGCACGATCGCGGTGAGGAGCAGAGCGGCGCCGGTGATTCCAGTGCCGCTGAGCCGCTCCCCGAAGATGAACACGCCCAGCAGGGTCGCCGTGAGCGGCTCGAGCAGGGTGACGACCCCGGCCACCGACGCCGGCACCCGGCGGAGGCCGACCGAGTAGAGCGCATAGGCACCGGCCGTGGCCACGGCGCCCAAGTACAGCAGCCAGGGCCAGCCCCGCGCGACCTGGGCGACCGGCGCGTCGGTCCACGCGAGCAGCGGGAGCGTGAAGAGCGCCGCGGCCGTAAAGGTCACGGCCGTCAGCGGGAGGGGAGCCGTACGCGCGAGACTGGCCTTGGCGGTGACGACGTAGAGCGCGTAGGCCACTCCCGCCCCCAGGGCGAGCAGGGTCCCGGCGAGAAAACGGGGCGCGGGGCCGGCCGGAACCGGGTCGGCGATCAGCAGGGCGGTGCCGAGCACGCCGAGGACGAGGGCCAGCGCGACCCGCCCGGTAAGGTGCTCGCCCAGGAGACCGACGGCCAGCGCCGCGATGATGACGGGCGCCGAGCAGATGGAGATGAGCGCGGCCAGCACGATCCCCGTCATCGTCACCGCGGTGAAGTAGGTCGCCTGGTAGGCGGCCATGCACGCGGCCATCGCCAGACAGCGGGGGAGATCGCCCCGGGCGATGGCCAGCGGGCCCGCGATGATCCGCGCGCCCAGGAGGAGCAGCACGGCGGCCACGGCGAGGCGCACGGTGCCGATGAGCAGCGGCTGGGCGGCGGCCCGGTCGACGAGGACGGCGGTGACCGAGCCGGTGGTGCCCCAGGAGACGGCCGCCAGAGCGATCAGCAGAAGGCCCTGCAGCACGTCGGGGCATTATAGCGGAGGGTGGGGACATGCCGCAGCCGAGCACGATCGACCCGAAGACGCTCGAGGAGCGGCAGCGCGGCACGCTGGCGGCGTTCCTGGGCGTGCGCTTCGTCGAGGTCAGCCCGGAGCGCGTCGTGGCGGAGTTGAGCATCCGCGACGACTTGAGAACGTTGGGCGGGGCGTTGCACGGGGGCACGATCATGGCATTCGCCGACACGGTGGGCGCCACCGCGACGTTCATCAATCTCCCAGCCGGGGCCTCGACCACCACGATCGAGTCGAAGACCAACTTCTTCGCTGCTGGCCGTGAGGGCCGGGTGCGGGCAGAGGCGACGCCGCTGCACCGCGGGCGGCGCACGATGGTCTGGCAGACGCGCATCACCGACGAGTCCGGGCGTCTGCTGGCCATGACCGTCCAGACTCAGATGGTGCTCACCCCGTGATCTGGCACGATCTGGCCCACGACTATCACGCGGCGATGACGACGCAGCCCATGATCGGCCCGCCCTGCATCGAGAACGTCTGGACGATCGGGGAGCGCCCCTTCAACATCCAACGGCTCGTGCTCGGCACGCACCTCGGCACCCACGTGGACGCCCCCTTCCACTTCATCAAGGGCGGGCGGACCATCGACACCTACGCCCTCGGCGAGCTAGGCGGTCCCGGCCTGGTGCTGCCCGTCCACGCGGGCGCGAGCCAGCCGATCACCGTCCGCCATCTCGAAGCCCCCGGCCTCACCGTCGAGCGCGGCGACATCGTGCTGCTGGCGACGGGCTGGGACCGCAAGTTTTCGACGCCGGACTACCACACGCACCCCTATCTCAGCGATGAGGCCGCGGCCTGGCTGGTCGAGCGCGGTGTTCGGATGGTGGGCGTGGACTTCTTCTCCGCGGATTTGCCGGTGCCCCTGCGGCCGCCCGGCTTCGACTGGCCGGTGCACCACCGGCTGCTGGGGGCGGGCGTCCTCATCGCGGAGAACCTGGCGAACCTCACCCGCATCGGGGGGCGGCGCCTGAGCATCGGCGCGTTCCCACTCAAGATCCGGGGGGGCGATGGCGCGCCCGCGCGCATCTTCGGACTGGAGGAACGATGATGGTACCACCCTCGCACTGCACGGGAGCTCGCCCATGAAAGTCGGGTTCATCGGAACGGGAACCATGGGACAGCCGATGGTGAACAACTTGCTGAAGAAGGGCTTCGCCGTCGTCGGCTACGACGTGGCCCCGGCGGCCCTGGAGGCCGCGCTCCGGCTGGGCGCCGCCCCCGCGGGCTCGGCGGCGGAGGCCGCCAAGCAGGGCGACCTGGTCATCACCATGCTGCCCTCATCGGCCCACGTCGAGAGCGCGTACCTCGGCCCCGGGGGTGTCCTGGAGGGCGTGGCGCGGGGCCGGATCTGCGTCGACATGTCCACGATCGACCCGGGTACCTCGCGGCGCGTGGCCGCCCGGCTGCGCGAGCGGGGCGTACGCTTTCTCGATGCGCCGGTGTCCGGCGCGGTGCCGCGGGCCGTCGAGGGCACGCTCACGATCATGGTCGGCGGCGACGCCCGGGATCTGGAGGAGGCGAGGCCCGCGCTGGCGGCCATGGGGACCAACGTCATCCACGTGGGGGACGTGGGCGCGGGGGAGGTCGCCAAGCTCTGCAACAACCTCATCGCCGGCGTGGCGATGGTGGCGGTGAGCGAGGCTTTCCGGATCGCCGAAGGCTTCGGCGTCGATCCGAAGATCCTCACCCAGGTGATTTCGAAGTCCTCCGGCAGCACCTGGGTGATGGAGCACGGCCATCCGGTGCCGGGCATCGTGGAGAAGGCGGCCTCCAGCCGCGACTACGCGCCCGGGTTCATGACGGATCTGATGGCGAAGGATCTGGGGCTCGCCGTGAACGCCGCTCGCGAGCTCCGCATTCCTGTCGCGGTGGCGCCGGCGGCCCAGCAGCTTCTCCGCCTGGCCTCGTCGCACGGCTTCGGGCGCAAGGACTTCTCGTCAGTCTATCGGTTCCTCGAGCCGTCGAGTCGGGAGGCTCCCGTCTAGCCTCGGAGGGAGGCTTCGCCCCTCTTCCGAAATCCATAGTCGGAGGGGGCCGCCCGGCCCCCTCCGAACCTCCCCACAGGTCGATGGCCCGCGCTCGAGCCGGCGCTCGAAATTCGCGTGCTATACTACGCGGGCGTTTCGGGCGAGAGGAGATCGGCCGTGAGTCTCTACATCATGCTCAGCACGCTCTCGGAATCGGGCCGGCGGGTCCTTCGCGAGCGACCCGGCTGGATCCGCAAGGTCAATGCCGACGTCAAGCGCATGGGCGCCCGCGTGCTCGCCCAGTACGCCGTGCTCGGCCCCTACGACTTCGTCACCGTCATCGAGGCGCCGGACAACGCCACCATCTCGCGCGTGTCGGTCGAACTGGGCGCGCGGGGCGGCGTGGCCGGCATGACCATGGCCGCCATCCCCCTCGAGGAGTTCATCAGCCGGCTCGAGCACAACGGGAAGGCCGGGGCTCGGAAGAAGCGATGAGGATCCTCAAGATCATGCCCGAGAAGTGCACCGGCTGCTTGCGGTGCGAGATCGCCTGCTCGTACATGCAGACGGGGACGTTCCAGCCAGCGAAGTCGGTCATCCGCGTCTCCCCCTTCGAGGGCCACACCTCCTACGCGCCCTACACGTGCCCGCAGTGCGCCGAGGGGTGGTGCATGACGGCGTGCCCGGTGGGGGCCATCACGATCAACGCGGCGGGCGCCAAGGACGTGCTCGACGACACCTGCGTCGGCTGCAAGCTCTGCACCATCGCCTGCCCCTACGGGACAATGTTCTACGATCCCGACACGCGGAAGGCGTTCAAGTGCAACCTGTGCGGCGGCGATCCCGCCTGCGCTCAGGCCTGTCCCACCGCCGCCATCACTTACGACGACGTCCCGACCGTCGACTGGCTCGGAGATTTCGCCGCCGAGCGGACGACGCGCCTGCTGGCGGGAGTCCGGTGATGCCGGCGCGCCATCTGATCATCGGCGGCGGCACGGCGGGCATGAACGCCATGCGCACGATCCGCGAAGAGGAGAAGGAGCGGTCGGAGCTCACCCTCGTCAGCGCCGAGAAGCCGTACTCCCGGATGGTGCTGCCGTATTATCTGGACCGCTCGATCGCCGAGTCGCACGTCTTCACGGCCACGGCGGGGGTGCTGGCCGAGTGGGGGGTGAAGGCCCATCTCGGCCGGCGGGCGGCGAGCCTCGATACCAAGGCCAACGTCTGCACGCTCGACGACGGGACCACGATCGCGTACGACGACTGCCTGATCGCCACGGGCTCTTCCCCGGTCAAGGCGCCGGTGCCCGGCGCCGACGGACGGGGCGTGCACTCGTTCTGGACGCTCGACGAGTGCCGCCGGCTCATCGCCGACACCAGGCCGGGGAGCCATGTCGTCATGGTGGGCGCCGGCTTCATCGCCTTCACCATCCTCAACTCGATCCTGGCCCGGGGCGCCACGCTCACCATCGTCGAGATCGCGCCGCGGATCCTGCCGCGCATGATCGATGCCACCGGCGCCGACGTGGTGGAGGCGTGGCTCCGGAAACACGGGGTGACCATCCGCACCGACGCCCGGCTCGCCCACATCGAGGATGTCCCCGGCGCCCGCGGCTCCAAGACAATCCGGAAGCGGCTCCGGTTCGCCAAAGGCGCCGACATCGTCGCTGACGTGGTGATCATGGCCACGGGCATCAGGGCGAATCTCGAATGGCTGAAGGGCGCGGGTCTCCGGATCGACCAGGGCATCGTCGTGGACGACCATCTCCGTTCGACCGTTCCCAACGTCTATGCCGCCGGTGACGTCGCCGAGGGGCGTGAGCTGATCTCGGGCGCCAGTGTGGTCCACGCCATCGAGCCGACGGCGCAGGAGCACGGGCGGGTGGTCGGCGCCAACATGGCGGGGCGCCAGGTCCCCTACCGCGGGAGCCTCTCCATGAACATCGTCGAGGTCTGCCACCTCGACATCGCGTCGTTCGGCGCCTGGGACGATCCCAAGGCCGAGGCGGTGACGGGGGTCAAGTCGGATCGGTCCGCCTATCGCAAACTCCTGTGGACGGGCGACCGGCTGACCGGCGCCATCATCGTGGGCCTCTCGAGCGCCATCTGGACGACGAACGACATCGGTATGCTCAAGGGCCTCGTGCATTCCCAGGTCTCGCTCGCGCGCTTCAAGGACTACCTCCGGAAGAACCCATTCGACATCAAGCCGGCCTACATCGCCTCGAAGGCGACGAGCAAGCTGCTCCCTCAGACCGTGCTGGGGCGTCCGTCCAAAGCGCCCGGCACGACTCCGGTGGCCGTATGAGCCCCCCGACCCTCGCCGCGTCGGCGACCAAGACGAAGTCGGCCCCTGCGCGCCCCGGCGCCTACGCCGGCCGTCTCCTCCGCGTCGATCTCACGCGCAAGAAGTGCTGGGCCGAGCCCTGGAGCCCGGACGAGATGCGTGACCTGCTCGGCGGCGTCGGGCTGGGAGCGCTGATCCTCTACCGGGAGACCGCCACGCGCGGCGGCAAGGGCAACGTCGCCTGGGACCATCCCGACAACCGGCTCGTGCTCGCCACCGGTCCGCTGGCGGGCCTGCCCGTGTGGGGGACGGGCGCGCTCACGGTCGTCACCATCGGGGCCCAGACCAACGGCCCCACGTCCACCCAGGCCAACGGGTTCTTCGGGACGAACCTCAAGTACTCCGGGTACGACGCGATCATCGTGCAGGGGCGGTCGAAGGACTGGGCCTATCTCTACATCGACGACGACGTCGTCGAGCTGCGCGATGCGAAGTTCCTGCTGGACAAGGACACCTGGGAGACGCAGGAGGCGCTCGGCGCCGCCCACGGGCTCTCCGGCCATCAGCTGTCCGTGTATGCCATCGGCCCGGCCGGCGAGAACCTGGTGCGCTTCGCGGCCATCCACGGCGACTATGGCCACGTCGCCTCGAAGAACGGGTGCGGCGCGGTCATGGGTAAGAAAAAGCTCAAGGCGGTGGCCATCGTGAAGGGGACGCAGGCCCTCACGGCCGCCGATTACCGCGGCGTGATCCAGGCCGCCGATGACATCGCCCACGACCTCCGCACCGACCCCTCGGCGAAGTCGCTGTACGAGTACGGCACCCTGCCGGGCGTCGTCAACCTCTCCAAGCTCGGCATGCTGCCCATCAAGAACTACACGACCAACGTGCCCTACGACGACACGTCGACCTGGGAAGCCCCCAAGCTGCGGGAGGGCTTCGACCACCGCGGTCACCAGTGCAACGCCTGCGGCATGCACCACTGCCATATGCAGGTGATCCGCGGCGGCGAGCACAAGGGGAAGGTCGTCGATGAGCCGGAGTACGAAGGGTGGTCGGGCTGCGGCTGGCAGATCGGCGCGCGGGACAAGGAAGGGATCTCCTGGCTCAACACCGAGTGCGATCGTGCCTGCGTGGACGTCAACGAGTTCGGCTGGGTCTGCGGCTGGGTGATGGAGTGCCAGGAGAAGGGCTACATCACCAAGCAGCAGCTGGGCTTCGAGCTCCGCTGGGGCGACATCAAGGGCGCCCACCGGCTGCTGCGGATGATCTCGCACCGCGAGGGGCTCGGCGACCTGCTGGCCGAGGGCGTGAAGATCGCCGCCGAGCGCCTGGGCGGCCGGGCCAAGGAGTGCGCGATCTACACACTGCTGGGCGCCTCGCCGCGGGGCCACGATCACCGCGGGCGCTGGGACGAGATGCTCGACACCTGCACGGCCGGCACCGGAACCCTGGAAAGCGGCGTCCCCGTCCACGTGGCCGAGCTGGGGCTGCCCACGCGCATCACCCCCTTCGACGGCGAGGCGGTGTCCCGGCAGGTCGCCGGCATCCTCGGGCGTCGCCACTTCGAAGACTCGCTGGGCATCTGCATCTTCACCGCACGCACGCGCATGGAGAACCTCTGTCGAGCGCTCTCGGCGGCCACCGGCTGGTACTACACCCTGGACGAGGCGATGAGGTTCGGGCGGCGCACCGCCGCGATCCTACGATCGGTGCGGCTCCGCTGTGGCATCGGCCCGAAGCTCGAGCGGCCGTCGGCCCGCTACGGCTCCACGCCGCACGACGGCCCGGCCAAGGGGCAGGCCGTCAGCGAGCAGTGGGA
Source organism: Candidatus Rokubacteria bacterium 13_1_40CM_69_27 (assembly GCA_001917535.1). GTDB lineage: Bacteria > Methylomirabilota > Methylomirabilia > Rokubacteriales > CSP1-6 > MNEF01. The sequence continues at coordinate 66,120 of MNEF01000029.1, read as the reverse complement.
GAAGATGGTCGACACCTGGTACGTGCAGGTGGGCTACGACCGCAAGACCGGCAAGCCCCTCCCCAAGACGCTCAAGGATCTGCGGCTCGACTGGCTGGCCCGGGACCTCTGGGGGGCCAAGAAGTAGCGCCGCCGCGGTGGCCGGTCGGCGCGCGCTGGCTTCAGCCGCGCCGGCCGCGCGTCGCCACGCGGACGATGCAGTGGGCGAAGCGGGCGAAGGGGTCGAAGCCGAGCACCGCCGGCGCGTTCGCCACGAAGTATTTCGACCGGGATTATTAAGAATGGTTTTACGGCCATACATGCGTGTCAATAGGCTGAATACGCCTTGACCCACTGCGCAACCGTGTGTTATGTGTCGGCGGGCTTACGATCCAAACTGAGCCCTCTCCGCATGGGGGTTTCATGGCGCAAGTCGTTGGATTTATTGGTCTTGGCATTATGGGCCGCCCCATGGCCAGAAGACTGGTATCGGCGGGTTACCCCCTGGTAGTCTACAACCGAAGCCGGGGGTCGGTAGACGAACTGGTTGCGGCCGGAGCCAAGGCCGCCGCATCGCCCAGGGACGTGGCCGGCCGGTGCGATGTCCTCGTCACCATGCTTCCGAACTCCCCCGACGTCGAGCTGGTCGCGCTCGGCAGAGACGGGATCATCGAGGGCGTGCGCTCGGGGCTGATCTTCGTGGACATGTCCACGATCTCGCCCATCGTGTCGCAGAAGGTCGGCAAGGCGCTCGAGGCCAAGGGCGTCAGGATGCTGGATGCCCCCGTCTCCGGGGGTGAGAAGGGCGCGATCGAGGGCGCGCTCTCCATCATGGTGGGCGGCGACAAGGCCATCTTCGAGTCGGTGCTGCCGATCTTCCAGGCGATGGGCAAGACGATCACGCACCTGGGGCCGCTCGGGTCCGGCGGCTTCACCAAGCTGGCCAACCAGATCATCGTCGCCATCAACCTGACCGCGCTCGGGGAGGCCCTGACGCTCGCCAAGAAGGCCGGCCTCGACCGTGAGCTGACGCTCAAGGCGCTCGCGGGCGGACTGGCGGGGTCGAAGTGCCTCGACCAGAAGGCGCCCAACTACATCGCCAGCAGCTACAAGCCCGGCTTCAAGATCGACCTGCACTACAAGGATCTCGGCCTCATCATGGAGGCCGCGCGCGCGCTCGGCGTGCCGCTTCCCGCGACGGCCGTCGTGCAGGAGTTGTTCAACGCGTTGCGGGTCAAGGGACGTGGCGGCCTCGACCACTCCGCCGTGATCACCCTGCTGGAAGACCTCGCGGGCGCTTCCGCGTGAGGGCGACGGTCGACCGCGTCGGGATCGATTCCCACGGGCGTTCGACCAAGGTCCAGATCCGGCGCGTCCGCAAGGGCGATCTCTCCAAGGTCCGCGACGTCATCGAGCAGACCTTCAGCGATTTCCTCGAGCGCCAGCTGGGGACGCGCCCGCGGCAACCGTTCGGTGGCGCCCAGTACGTCCACCACCGCTGGCTCATGGAGCCCTGGGGCTGCTTCGTCGCCGAGGAGGATCAGTCCAAGATCGTCGGGGCGGGGCTGGGCGTGACGTGGGGCGCCGTCGGCGTGATCGGGCCCATCGCGGTGCTCACGAACTATCAGAACCAGAAGATCGGCCAGCAGCTCATCCAGGCGGTCGAGGACTTCTTCGAGGAGAACAAGGTCGCCTTGCACGGTTGCGTCACCTATCCGACGAGCGCGAAGCATCTCGCCATCTATCACAAGTTCGGCTACCGGCCGAAGGGTCTGATGGTGGTGATGAGCCGGGTGCTCGAGCGGCGCGACAGCCGGAGCGCGGCGCCCCGCTCGCCGAAGGGGCCGCTGGCAGCGCGTCGCTTCTCCACGCTGGAGGAGACGAAAAAGAAGGCGGCGCTCGCGCGATTCCACCGGATCACCAACGCCGTGTGCCGGGGCCTCGACCTGGCCAAGGAGGTCGAGATCGTCGATGGCCTCGCGCTGGGGGACACTCTGCTGCTGGAGCGCGGCCGCGATCTGGTGGGCTTTGCGATCTATCACACGCCCGGCGTGAGCGAGGCGCCCGCGGGCACCCTCTACGTCAAGTACCTCGCCATCGATCCACAGCAGAAGCGGGTGGAGTACCTCGAGCAGTTCATCGCGGCGCTCGAGGATCTCGGCCACGAGCTGGGCATCCAGCGGGTCATCCTGCCTGCCTATACGACCTACTGGACGGCCTACAGCACCTTGCTCCGCGGGGGGTATCAGGTCGACTTCACGATGGTCCGCATGCAGCGCGGCAAGCAGGAGGGGTACGAGGACCCCACCCACCTGGTGCTCGACGACTGGCGTTGACGTCCCGCTGGCTTACCCTCATCGCCGGCGCCCTGCTCCTGAGCCTGGGGGCGGCCGCCTCCGCTCACTCGCTCCTGCTCGATTCGTCGCCCGCTGCCGGCGCCGTGGTCGCGCCGCCGGCCCGCGTCAGCCTCAGGTTCAACAACCGGATCGAGAAGCGCCTCTCGCGTATCCGCCTCGTCGACCCGCGTGGTGAGGCGCGCGTGCTGGCGACGCTGCCCGACGGGCCCTCCGAGCAGCTGGAGGCGGAGGCGCCGACCCTGGGGCCGGGAGCGTACCGCCTGGAGTGGTCCGTGCTCTCTACCGATGGCCATCTGGTGAGCGGCGCCTTCCCCTTCCGGATCAGGCCGTAGCGCATCACGATGGCGGGCTTCCTGGACGTGCTCCTGCGGGGGTTGCTGCTGACGTGCGTCAGCGTGGCCGTCGGCGGCATCGCCTGGCTTCGCCTGGTCCTCCGGGCGGAGCCTTACGCGAAGCCCGACGCCGCCACGTTCGCCTCGCTCCGCGTGGTCTCGATCGCGGCGTGGCTCGCAGCGGCCGTGCAGGGCGCGATCGTGCTGCTGCTCCTCGGGGATCTCGCCGCCAGGACCGGCGGGCTCCAGCTGGGGCTCTACTTAGAAACGACCTTCGCGCGCATCGCGCTGGGGCGCATCGTCCTCGGCGTGGTACTGGGCCTGGTGGCGGCGAGACTGGCGCACCGCGCCGCGGGGCGGCGGGCCTGGGCGGCGCTGGCGGCGCTAGGCCTGTCCCTCGTCGTCTCGTCGGCGGCGCTGAGCCACGCCGTCGCCCGCGTGAGCGATCGCGCGCTCCTCTTCGCAATCGACGCCGCCCACCAGCTCGCCGTCGCGGTCTGGGTGGGTGGTCTCGCCCACCTCACGCTCCACGCGGTGCGGGGCCGGGACGAGGCGGACCCTCGCGACGGCGTGGTGGCGCGCCGCTTTTCGTCGATGGCGCTCGGCGCCGTGGCCGCGCTCACGGCGACGGGGGCCACGCTGACGGTGATGTACGTGGGCGATCTCGCGGCTCTGGTGGGCACCGCGTACGGGGTGATGATCCTCAGCAAGGTCGTGCTGCTCGGGGCCGCCCTGGTGCTCGCCTACGCCAACTTCCGTCTGGTGCGTCGGGCCGCCGCGGCGTCGACCGCGCGCCTGGCGCGCTTCGTGGAGGTGGAGCTCGGGCTTGGCGTCACCGTCCTCTTCGCCGCGGCGTCCCTCACCTCGCTGCCGCCGGCGGTGGACGTGCGGGCCGACCGGGCGACCGTCGCCGAGGTCGCCTCGCGGTTCGCGCCCGCGCCGCCGCGCCTGGCCAGCCCCCCGATCGACGAGCTGCTACGTACTGCCGATCCGCTCATGGCGCCGCCGGGGGAGCGCAAGCCCATCGAGCGCGCGTGGTCGGAGTACAACCACCACTGGGCGGGACTGTTCGTGCTGGCCATGGGGTCGCTCGCGGTGCTCGAGCGCCTCGGCCTGCGCGGGGGGCGCCACTGGCCGCTCGCGCTGCTGGGGTTGGCGACCTTCCTTTTCATCCGCAACGATCCCCGGGCCTGGCCGCTCGGCCCCACGGGCTTCTGGGAAAGCATGACACTGCCGGACGTGCTGCAGCACCGCGCGTTCGTGCTGCTGATCGTCGCCTTCGGCGTCTTCGAGTGGATGGTGCGCACCGGGCGCCTGCGTCCTCGGCCCTGGAGCTACGTCTTTCCGCTCCTCTGCGCCGTCGGCGGCGGGCTCCTCCTCACGCACTCCCACGCGATGTTCAGCCTGAAGGATGAGTTCCTCACTGAAGTGGCGCACGCGCCGCTGGGGACCCTTGGAGCCTTCGCCGGCTGGGCGCGCTGGCTGGAGGTCCGGCTGCCCGAGGCCGGCGAGACACCGGGCTGGCTCTGGCGCGCCTGCCTGGTCGGCGTTGGATTGCTCCTGCTGTTCTATCGCGAGAGCTGAGGGGCATAATGGCGCCATGCTGACCGGTCGCGCGACGAACGCCGGGACCGAGCGGTACGCCGCCCGCTGTGCACCGAGCGTCCCCGTCGAGCATTTTCGGCCCTTCGGGCCCCTGGGGCTGCCCTCGAGCCTCGGCCTCGGCACCTATCTGGGAGCCGAGGACGCCGCGACCGACGCCCTCTACCGGCGCGCGATCACGCGGGCGGTGGAGCGCGGCTTCAACGTCATCGACACCGCGGTGAACTACCGCCACCAGCGGAGCGAGCGCGCCGTCGGCGCCACCCTCGGCGACCTCGTCGGCCGTGGCACCCTCCAGCGTGACGAGGTGGTCGTGGCCACCAAGGGCGGCTACATTCCGCTCGACGCCGAGTCCACGCTCGACCCGCGCACGTACTTCACCGAAACCTATCTCCGGCCGGGCATCATTCGCCCCGACGATGTGGTGGCCGGTGCCCACTGCATGACGCCGCGGTACCTCCAGGATCAGCTCGGCCGCAGCTGCGCGAACCTCGGCCTGGAGACCGTCGACGTCTATTACCTGCATAACCCGGAGACCCAGCTCCAGGAGGTCGAGCGCGAGGAGTTCCTGACCCGGATTCGCGACGCCTTCCAGGCCCTCGAGCAGGCCGCCCGGGAAGGGAAGATCGGCTGCTACGGCACGGCGACGTGGAATGGCTACCGCCAGCCACCTGACGCGCCGGACTATCTGTCGCTCGAGGAGTTGGTGACCGCCGCCCGCGCCGTCGGCGGCCCCGACCATCACTTCAAGGTGATTCAACTCCCTTACAACCTCGCCATGCCCGAAGCGTTCACCCGCGCCAACCAGCGCGTGGGGACCCAGACGGTGACGACCGTGGAGGCCGCGCGCCGTCTCGGCGTCTACGTGATGGCCTCGGCGTCGGTGTACCAGGGCCAGCTCACGCGGAACCTGCCCCCGGTCGTGGCCCAGTACCTGCCAGGCTTCACCACGGACGCGCAGCGCGCGCTCCAGTTCGTACGCTCCACGCCCGGGATCGGCACGGCGCTGGTCGGAATGAAATCGGTCGCCCACGTGGAGGAAAACGCGGCCGTGGCCGCCACGTCGCCGATGCCCTGGAAGCAATTCGGGCGCCTGTTCACCCAGGCCTGATCCGATGCGCGGGCCTCGGCACCTTGCAGAGCCGCCGGCCCTCGGGTACGGTGTGCGGGTGATCACGATTGACCCCGACGTCGTCGGCCAGCTCACGGCGTGCGACGCGACCCTCGAGCTTGCTCCTTCGCCCGCGACGCCGGCCGGCCCCGGTGCTGCCCAACCACCGCCTCCGTGTCCTTGACGGCCGCGCGCCCCGGGTCACGGCATTCATCCGCTAAAGGAGGGACCGAACGTGGTGCGACGGATTCATCACGTGGGAATCGTGGTGAAGCGTCTCCCGGAGGCCTATAGGTTCTATCGCGATACGCTGGGGCTTCCGCTGCTCAGGAAGGCGGACCTCCCGGATCAGGGCGTGCGCGCGGCCCTGCTGGGCGCCGGCGAGTGCGAGATCGAACTGCTGGAGCCGCTCGATGGATCGAGCGGCGTCGGGCGGTATCTCGCGCGCCACGGCGAGGGCCTCCACCACCTCTGCTTCGACACCCCCGACGTCGAGGCCGCGCTCGCCGGGCTCAAGCACCGCGGCGTCGAGCTGATCGACACGGCGCCGCGCCCGGGCCTGGCCGGTCGCATCGCCTTCCTGCACCCGCGGGCGTGCGCCGGCGTGCTGGTGGAACTGGCCACGCCGGCCGAGGACGCGGGGGACGCGCGCCCATCGCCGCTCCAGCTCAAGCGCTTGGTGATCGGAGCCAGCGAGCCGAAGCGCACCGCCGACATCTTCCAGACGCTCTTCGCGCTGTCGGAGGTGGCGATGAACGGCGGGCCCCGCACCATGCTGGGCGTGGGCCAGGGCGCGCTGCTGGTCGTGCCGGCCGACGAGGTGGGCGGGACGGAGGGGATGGTGGCGCTGTCGTTCGTCGCCGAGGAGTTCGCCGCTCTGACCGAGGCCTGCGACCGGGCCCGCGTGAAGTTCCTCCGGGGGACGGGCGAGGTGACCATCGAGCCGGTGTCCAGTCACGGCGTGCATCTGCACATCAGCCGCTACCGCTTCCCCTAGGTCATCGGAGGGGCCTCGACGGCCCCCTCCGAAGCCTCCCCCTAGCAAAGATTGCGCGGGCGAAGCCCGCGCTCGACCAGTGTTTACTCCGACGCGCCCGTAGCGGACCGGGAAGATCTCGCGGCATTCGAGCGCCGGCTTCGCCGGCGCAATCGATTCCTGGGGGGAGGTTTCGGAAGGGGGGCGGAGCCCCCCTCCGAGGCTAAAGCGCCTCCGGCCCGGCGGCGATCCTCTCCAGGTCGGCGCGCGTGTAAGAGCCGAGGCTGCGGAAGTCCAGCTCCGCGTAGTTCTTGATCCAGCGCATGGCGATCTTCATCGCCTTGCGGTAGCGCGCCTGGCCCGGCGCATCCGGCTTCGCGCGCGCCAGGATGTCCTCGACCTCCTCCTGGAGCAGTCGCTTGACCAGCGCGACGTCGTGGACGTCGGCCGGGCCCTCGGTCGGGGGCACCCGGTGACGAATGCGCTGGGCGATCTGGGCCACGGACATGCGGCCGGTGGCCAGGTCTTCCATCAACGCGGGGTGGACGCCGGGCCTGCCGGCGAGGCTGTCGATGCTCTTGGCGCCGCGGCCGTTGAGCCAGCCCTCCACGTACTCGATGAGCATCCGGCAGTTGCGGCGCGTCCCCTCGACGGTGATCGGCCCCTGGGGGACGTCGATCCGCACGGGGTAGTTGTCGGGGTTCGCCATCTCCGGTGTCGGCTTCCAGCCTGACGCGATGAGCTTCTTGAAGGGGTCGGCGGCGGTCTTCATGTGGAAGATGTGCGCGACCCAGGCGCGGATGAAGCCCTGGCGGGCCTCCCACTCCTTGTCGGCGCGGATGGCCTCGGCGGCGACGCGGTTGACCTCCGGATCGGAACTGGGCAGGGCGGTGGCCATGCCGCCGATGGGCGCGGCGCCGCGCTTGAGGCAGATGGCAACGAGGCGTCGGAAGATGTCGGCGAGGAACGGCGTGGTCTTGATGTCCACGCCGAAGCGATCGGGCCACACCGACTTGGGATTCGTCATGACGTACTCGAAGATACTGGCCTTGAGATCCCAGCGGGCGGCGTTGAGCCCCGCCGCGTAGGGCCCCAGCTCGTACAGCATCTGCTCCATCTCGTACACGCACGGCAGCGCTTCGACGAGGACGACCGCCCGGATGGTCGCGCTCTCGAGCCACGGCAGCCGCTCGCGGCTGGCGTCGAAGAGATCGCGATAGAGGTGCGCCTCGGGCGCGAACTCGAGCTTCGGCAGGTAGAAGTAGATGCCCTGGCCCCGCTCGGCCTGCGCGCGGCCGGCATAGAAGAGCGTCAGCGCGGTGCCGAGGATGGCGGCGTTCACGGGCGCGCCGTCGATCGTCACGTCCGGCTCCTCGAGGTGGAGGCCGCGCTCGCGGTGCATGAAGAAGGGCAGCTCGCCCTCGACGATCTTGTACTCCTTGTTCCGTTCCCGGTCGAAGTAGTGCAGCTCGCGATGAATGGCGGCACTCCGATTGTGGGCCGCCCGGACCGTGTCGATGAGGCGATGGCCGCCCGAATCCTCGTCGTCGTCCAGGTCGCCCTCGGCGCGCTCGCCCTCCGGGCCGGGATTGAGCGCGTTGATGAACATGGGCGTGATGGAGCAGGGCCCCGAGATCTCGATACCGGGCTTCCTGAGGTCGTCCGGCACGGGCGGAACTTTCCAGTGGCCCGTGGTGGCGACGCTGGCCGGCGGATGGGTGGGCGGACGGCCCTGCCGAAGGGCCTGGTCGAGCGCTTCTGCCCGTCGGGCCAGGAGCTCGCGGATGCGCGGCGCGAACCGATCGTGGAGGCTCAGGAGGTAGTCGAGGAAGGCCGGCGTGAACAGTTCCGCCGCGCCCTCGACCCGCGCCCAGCGCGCGCGCGTCGTTGCCGAACCTGCCATGAATCGCTCCTTGGTTTAACCGATACCTTTTCGCATGGCGGCCAAGACCTGTCAATGGCAGAATGCGGGCGCCGCGGGGGGCGCGGCGAGGGAATGTCCCCAGGAGGTTCGCCATGGCCACCGTGCTGTTCGTGGTGAAGGCCACCATCACCAAGGATCGGGAGGAAGCGTTCAACCGCTGGTACAACGAGGAGCATATTCCGCAGTTTCTCCAGTTCAAGGGCGCGGTCAGCGCCCGGCGCTACCAGGCCATCATGGGAGAGGACCGGTACCAGTACATGGCCGTCTACGAGCTGCAGGACGAAGCGACGTTCCGGCGGCTCATGGAGTCGCCGCACTTCAAGCAGCTCAAGGCCGAGTACGATGCCGCGTTCGGTGCGGTGAGCGAGCGGGCGCGCTTCGCGTACATGCAGGTCTGGCCATAGTCCGACGCTTCCGCGGTCTCGGCCGCGGGCGCCGGACGCGGCGTACGCTCACGCGGGGCGGGGCCGGGCCCGCCTACCACCTGAACGAGGCCCTGGCGCGGTGGACGGGCGTGAAGATCGCGCCCATGTTCGGGCGCTGGGGCTACTTCGTGGGCCCGCGGCTCTTCGCCTGCTTTCCCGTGCGCGAGAAGGACCGGGACCTGTGGATCCGCCTGACCGCCGAGGACCAGGCGCGCGCACTCCGCGATCGCCGCGTCCGCCCGCACCGCCGCTTCGCCCGCCGCGGCTGGGTGGAGCTGATCATCGACGACCCCGCCCAGATGGACCTGGCGCTGCGCTGGCTGCGGCGCGCCTGGGCCGCCACCACGCGCGGCCCCGAGGAGGACGAGCCCGATGCCTGACGTGTTGACCGTGGTGGCGAGGATCTACCCGAAGCCGGGGTGCGAGGACCAGCTGGAGGCGATCCTGATCAAGCAGGCGGAGGCGGTCCGCAAGGCCGAGCCCGACTGCATCGTGTACCGGCCGCACCGGTCGGCCAAAGAGCCGGTCGTCTTCCTCTTCTACGAGCAGTACCGCTCGGCGGCGGCGTTCGAGTTCCATCGCACGGCGCCACACCTGGCCGCCTTTCAAGAGCAGCGTAAGGGACTGGTGGCCAGAGCCGTCGAGGTTGAGATCTACCGCTCGCTGACCGACTGATTGCGGGCGCGCCTCAGACGGACGTGGCGGCCTCGGCCCGGGCCTTGGCGTCGATCCGGTCGATCTTCACCAGCGGGACGAGGAACCACGCCAGCGCCGTCATCCCGGTCGAGATGAAGATGAGCGGCGTGTAACCGAGCCAGTCGTACAGGTAGCCGCCCACGATCTGCGAGCCTTGCACGCCGCCGTTGAACACCGACATCAGCAGGGCGAAGAACGTCGCTTCCACACGACGGGGGCAGCTCTTGGCCGCCAGGTCGAGGAAGGCGAGCTGCGTGATCATGCCGATGCAGCCGAAGGCGATGTCGATGACGAGGGCGGAGATCCAGTCCCGGTAGCCGAGGTAGGCCAGTGTGCCCGCGACGCCGATCCCGATCGCCAGGTTGATCAGGGTCCTGAGCGGCACCCGGCGCGAGAGCGGCGCATAGACGAACGCGCCCACGACGGCGGCGATGGCGGCCAGGGAGCCGAGCAAGCCGATGAAGTGCTGGCTGAACTTCAGGACGTCCGTCTGATAGTAGATGAGCGCGGGCCCGAACGAGGGGCTGAAGGTCCAGAAGAAGATGAAGCCGGCCACCACCCACACGTCCCGCTCCCGCAGGGCTCCGCGGATCGCCGTCAGCGTCTTGCGGAAGGCCTCGCGGTCGGCCGGTACCGGGCCCTCGGTGATGGCCAGGGCCGTCATGAGGAACGAGATCAGCGGGAAGCAGGCGGCGATAGCGAAGCCGGTGTGGAGGTCGCGCTTTTCGGCGAGATGACCGCCGAGGAGCCCGACCAAGACCGACGCGGTGTAGATCGCGGCCCACTGGACCGACTGGAAGGCGCCCGTGAGGCCACGCGGCCGCCCGTTCTCGACCATGAGCGCGTCGACCAGCACGTCCGTGAACGCCAGACCTAGCCCCATGATCGTGAAGAAGATCGCCAGCCGCCCGTAGGAATGATCCGCGACCAGCGCCAGGATGGCGCCGGCGCCCGCCGCCAGCGCAGAGGTGAGCAGCAGATAACTCTTCCGCCGCCGGCCCCAGAGCGGCACGAAGTCCGAGATGAGTCCATAGACAGGCTTGATCAGCCAGGGGATGGTTGTGATCGAGAAGAACACTGCCACGTCGCCGGCGGAGAACCCGCGGTCCTTGAGGACGATGGTGATCGTCTGGTTGGGCACGTACCACATGCCCTGGGCGAAGTAGACGATGGCGAACAGGAGGGCGAGGCGTCGAGCGTCGGGAGTCTGGAAGGGGTGCAGCCGTCGGAGGCGGTCGAGCATCCCGGGCGCAATGATACGTTATCCGTGATGTTCTCGGTGTGCCCTCACGACTGCCCTTCGGCGTGCTCGCTGGTCGTCACCGTAGAGGACGGGCGGCTGACCGAGGTCACCGGGAACCCCGACCGCCCGTTCACCCAGGGCGTGATCTGCGGCAAGGTGCGGGCCTACGCCGAGCGCGTCCATTCGCCGCTGCGCGTGCTCCATCCGTTGCGGCGTGTCGGCCCCAAGGGCGAGGGCACGCTCGAGCAGATCTCGTGGGACGCGGCCATCACCGAGATCGCCGCGCGCTGGCGGGCCATCATCGCCACCGATGGCGCCGAGGCGATCCTGCCGTTCTCCTACGCGGGCACGATGGGCCAGGTGCAGTACTACGCCGGCCATCCGCTCTTCCACGCGCTGGGGGCCAGCCAGCTCGATCGCACCATCTGCGTCTCGACCGCCTACGCGGGCTGGCGGGCCACGGTGGGCGCCGTCGACGGCAACGACTCCGAGCAGATGGTCGGCGCCGATCTCGTCGTGCTCTGGGGCCTGAGCGCCGCCTACTCGACGATCAACGTGATGACGCTGGTCAAGCAGGCCCGCCAGCGCGGGGCCTGGGTCGTCGCGATCGATCCGTATCGCACGCCCACCGCCGAGCAGGCGGACGAGCACCTGATGGTCCACCCCGGGACCGACACGGCACTGGTCCTGGGCGTCATGCACGTCCTGATCAGCGAGGGCCGTGTCGATCGGAGCTATATCGCGCGGGCGACCGCCGGCTACGAGCGGCTGGCCGAGCACGTGAAAGCATACCCGCCGGAGCGCGTGGCCGACATCGTGGGCCTGCCGGCGGCGACGATCGTTGCCTTCGCGCGGCTCTACGGGGCGAGCCCTCGCTCGTTCATTCGCGTGGGCATCGGGCTGAGCCGCCACACCAACGGCGGGATGACCTGCCGGGCGATCGCCTGCCTGCCCGCGCTCACCGGCGCCTACGCCGATCCCCACGGCGGCGCGTTGCTGTCCTCGAGTGACGGCTTCGAGTTCGACTACTCGGTGCTGACCCGGCCCGATCTGACGCCGCCGGCCGCGCCGCGAGTGATCAACATGATCCACCTGGGCCGCGTGCTCACCGATCCCGCGCTCTCGCCGCCGGTCAGGTCGCTCTACGTCTACAACTCCAACCCGGCGGCGGTGTGCCCCAACCAGGCGCTCGTGCTCCGAGGGCTCGGGCGCGAGGACCTCTTCACGGTCGTCCACGAGCAGGTCATGACCGACACGGCCCGCTACGCCGACCTCGTGCTCCCGGCGACGATGTCCCTCGAGCACGAGGACCTCTACCGGTCGTACGGCCATTACCACCTGCAGCTGGCGCAACCCGTGCTCTCGCCACCGGGCGAGGCGAAGTCCAATTGGGAGGTCTTCGGGCTCCTGGCGCGGGCCCTGGGGGTGGCCGAGGATCACTACGCGAAGCCGGCCGAGCAGCTCATTCGCGAGCTGCTCGCGGCCGGCGGTCAATCGGTGCACGGGATCACGTACGAGCGGCTGCGCGAGGAGCACTCCGTCCGCCTCAACCTGCCGCGCCCGTACATGCTGTTCGCTGAGAGCGCGCCGACGCCCTCGGGCAAGATCGAGTTCTACTCCGAGCGCCTGGCGGCGCAGGGCCATCCGCCCCTGCCCACCTACGTCCCGCTGGTCGAGGGTCCCGACGACGTCGAGCGAGCCAGGTCATACCCGCTCCAGTGCATCGTGCCGCCGAACCGGTTCTTCCTGAACTCGTCGTTCAGCCAGTCTGCGCTGCTGCGCAGCCGGCAGAAGACGCCCATGGTGTTGATCGCCCCCGAAGACGCGGCGCGGCGCGGCGCGGGATCGGGCAGGGGGATCCCGTGCGTGTCGTCAACGATCGAGGATCGTCGCGCTTCACGGCGCACGTCAGCGATGCCACGCGGCCGGGCGTGGTCGTGATCGAAGGCATCTGGTGGCACCGTTTTCACCCGGGTGGCCACGCCGTCAACGTGCTGACGAGCGACCGAGTCACGGACCTGGGGGGCGGTCCTGCCTTCCACTCGAACCTCGTCGAGGTCGCGCTCGCTCCCACGGCCGGCGTATGATCCGGTCATGCCCGCCGCGTCCTTCCGGGGACGGGTGAAGCCGCGCCGGTGTGGCCAGCGCTGCAAGCCGGGGATGCCCAGGCCCTCCGGGCCATCGTCGCGGATAGCCGCCGGTGTAACGCCCGGCCGGCGGGTACGGGTCGGAGGGGGCCTCGATGGCCCCCTCCGAGATCCATAGTCAGAGGGGGCCGCGCGGCCCCCTCTGAAACACCCCGGTGGTTGCGCGGGCGAAGCCCGCGCCCGAACAGGAGGTAAGCATGGCGCTCGCTCCGGCGGAGTTCGCGGCAAGCCTGCTGAACGAAGCCCGGGAGACGCATCCCTGGCTCCACCACCGGCTCTTCCACCTGATCTACGAGGGCAAGCTCGACCGGCGCCAGCTCCAGCGGGTGATCCGGCAGCAGGGCTGCTTCTTCCTCGACACGCTCCGCCACGCGGCGTGGAAGATCATCTCCGTCGGCGGCTCCATGCCGACGTTCGAGGACCTCGAGCGCCAGCGCGCCCTGATCCCGCTCGTCGTCGAGGAGGGCGGCGAGGACACGATCGGCGGCAAGACGACCGCCCACGCCTACCTCTTTCTCCGTCTGGCCGAGGCGCTGGGCATCCCGCGGGCCGAGGTGTTCGCGACGGAGTATCTGCCGACCACGATCATCGAGAAGAACGAGTTGTTCCTCCTGCAGCGCTCCTCAGTGCTGGAGGCGCTGTGCGGCGGCAACATCGCCACCGAGTCGATCAACCCCCTCCACATGAAACAGATGGCCGAGGCGATGGAGAAGCACTACGGGGTGGCCCGGGACGCGCTCGACTTCTACTACGTCCACATGGAGGTGGAGGGTGATCACGCCGAGCGCGCCGTGCGGCTGCTCGAGCGGCTGGCCGTCACCGATGAAGAGCAGGCACGGGGCCGGCTGGCCCTGCGACGCGCCATCACCGTGCGGCGCATCTGCGCCGAGGGGATGCTCGAGGCCTTCGGCGGCGCCGCCGCCTCGTGAGACTCGCGGAACTGGGTGACGACCGGCCCGAGCGCGGGCTTGGCCCGCGCCATCCGTCCTGGGGGGAGGGTTCGGAAGGGGGGCGAAGCCCCCCTCCGAGTCTTCTAGCCCGTTCCTACGGGCTCGACCGAGCGCGGGGCGGGTGGTGCCCGGCGGGTGGTCCGCATCTGCCGGACCATCCGCAGCAGCACGGGAAGCACGACCAGCGCCGCGATCAGGCTCGTCACCATTCCGAGCGTGAGCAGGAGCCCCAGCCCGAAGATCCCCCGGTGGCGCGCGAGCATCAGGCTGCCGAAGCCGACGATCGTGGTCAGCCCGTTGACCAGCACGGCCATGACCGTGCTGCGCGCGATGAGCGGCCCCTCGTAGTCCTGGCCCTCCATGAAGCGCAGCACGATGTTCGAGCCGAACTCCGCGGCCGCGCCGAGGATCAGGGGGATCCCAAAGACGTTGCCCAGCGTCAGCTTCAGGTCGAAGAAGTACAGCAGACCGAACGTCCACAGGAGGCCCAGCCCCAGCGGCAGCAGCGCCAGCAGCGTCTCGCGCCAGCGCCGGATCGTGAGCGCGGTGAGGGCGGCCACCAGCAGGATCGCGTAGACCGTGCCCTGCTGGTAGGCGCGCTCCATCAGCCGGATCGCCTCGAAGGTGATGACCGGCGTCCCGGTGACGTCCGGGTCGACCGACCGCAGCTCGGTGACGAAACGCTGCGCGCCCTCGCGGCCCCAGATGTCGACGGCGGGATGGATCTGCATCAGGAACCGGCCGCGGTCGCTGACGAACTTGCGCCGGATCTCGGGGGGCAGGTCCGTCAGGCCGATGCGCGGCGGCGCCAGATTCGCCTGCAGCCGCTGGAAGCTCCGCACGAAGTCGCGGTAGAGCTGCTGCTGGAGATGGGCCAGCGCGGCCTCGGTGGCGTCGCGGTCGCCCTGCCGGAGCTTCGTCAGCAGCTCGCTGAGCTGCTCGGCCAGCCGCTCGAGGCGGCGCTTGGCGTCGCCGGGCGGCGCCTCCTTCGCCGCGATGTCGAGGCGTCGTTTCAGGGTCTCGAAGGCGTTGACCAGGCGATCGAGGTCCACCGGGAGCGGTCGGTTCACCCGCACGGGCGCCGCCAGAGGGGCGAAGTCGCTGATGATCTTCCGCTTCTCGTCCTGGTCCTCGGGGATCAGGAGCAGCGCCGAATCCACCTCCGACACGCTGGGCAGCCGGCTGAAGGCGGCGTGCTTGCGTCGCAGCTCTTCGAAGGAGTCGGCGCGCGCGAGCGCGGCGAACCCCGAGCGGCCGGCCGTGGCCAGCACCTTCTTCTCCCAGACGACCGATTCGGTCCCGTCCGCCTGGAGGTTGAGCAGGTTGTAGTCGAACTGGACCCAGCGGAGTCCCCAGGCGGAGACGGCGGTGACGAGAGCGGCCAGCGCCAGCACCGTCTTGGGGTGGGCGGCGATGAGATCGAGCAACGGTACGCGGATACGCTCCAGCTCCATCGCCCGCGGAATCGTCCGCTGGGGCCGCCGGGCGTGCCGCCGGTCGACCAGCATGAGGGTGGCTGGGAAGACCGTCATCATCGCCAGCCAGGACATTAAAATGGCGCTTCCCGCGATGAGCCCCAGCTCCTGGAGCCCCCGGAAGTCCGTCAGCATGAGCACGTAGAAGGTGGCCGCGGCCGTGGCCGCGCCCACCAGCATGCCCGGACCGCTGCGGGCCGCTGTCACCTCGATCGCCTCGCGCAGGCTCCGGCCCAGGAACAACTCCTCCTCGTAGCGGAAGAGGAAATAGATGCCGTAGTCGATGCCGATGCCGATGACGATCGAGATGAACATCACCGAGAAGAGCGACAGGTGGCCGATGGCCAGGGTGGCGATGCCGATCGACCAGCCGAGGCTCATGGCCAGCACGAACAGCATGAGCAGCGGCTTGCCCGCCCGCAGGAAGGCGACGATCAGGAGGACCAGCGTCAGCGCGAAGGCCAGCAGGGTGGCTTTCTCGCTGTCCCGGAACGCCGCCGTCATCTCGTCGCTGGCCAGGGCCGGCTTGCCGGTAACGCCCACGTTGACCTGGGGGAAGTCGCGCCGGAGCGAGGCAATGACGGCGCGGGTTGCCTCGACTGCGCGGCGGTCCTGGCTGAAGCTGCCGGCATCGCTCTCCGGATCGGCCAGGATGAAGAGCAGCCGCTGATCGTCGGAGAGGAAGTAGCCGGCGCCCGACTCTTCGGCCTCCGCCGAGAAGAGCGCGCCCCACGGCGAGCGGTAAGGCGCCGGGCGCTCGAGGCGCGCCGAGACCTGCGCCTCCAGGTCCTCGATGAAGCGCAGGTCGCTGGTGGCCTTGGTGTCCTCGAGCCCGAGATCGAAGAAGCCGGTGACAAAAGAGTTGGCGATCTGGGTGGCCAGGCCGGCCACCAGTTGGTCGAGCGTGGGTTGGGCGGCGAAGGTCTCCATGAACTCCTGGTAGTCGAAGACCTTGTCACGGATCTCGGTCAGCTTCTCCTTGGACATATACAGCAGCGCGCGCCCCTCGAACTGCTTGGGATCGATCCGGTAGGCGATGCGCCGCAGGGGGACGTGCTGGGCGCGCACCTCGCGGACCAGGCGGCTGGCGTAGACCTTCGCTTCCGGAGGCGATCGGGCCTCGACCACGACGACCAGGTCATCGAGCTCGCCGAACTCTCGGTCGTACTCGACGTACCGCTCGATGTAGGGTAGGCCCGAGGGCAGGAGCGCGCGGGTCGAGGTCGCGAAGGTGAGCGTGGTGAGGGCGTACCAGACGGACGCCGCGGACAGGGCGAGCGCCGCGGCCACCGTGAGAGCGGGAAACGTGCAGGCGACCCGCACCAGCCGGCGCAGGACGCCGCCGGTCGTCGTGACGAGCGCCAAGCTACTCTTCGCCGCTGATGAACCGCTCCAGACGCTGGCGGGCCGTGTCGTCGGCCCACTGCTCCGGCGGTGATTTCATGAGGTACGCGGAGGGCGCCAGGAGCGCGCCCTTGAGGCCGCGGTCGAGCGCGATCTTGCCGCAGCGGATGGCGTCGATCACCACGCCGGCCGAGTTGGGCGAGTCCCAGACCTCGAGCTTCAGCTCCACCGTCACCGGCTGATCGCCGAAGCTGCGGCCCTCCAGGCGGATGTGCGCCCACTTGCGGTCCTCGAGCCAGGGCACGTAGTCGCTGGGTCCGATGTGGATCGCCTCGCTCGGCAGGTCGTGGCGGAGCTGGGAGCGCACCGCGTCGGTCTTCGAGATCTTCTTCGACACCAGCCGTTCGCGCTCGAGCATGTTGTAGAAGTCGGTGTTGCCGCCGACGTTGAGCTGGCTCGTGCGCTCCAGGCGAACGCCGCGATCCATAAAGAGCCGGGCCAGCGCCCGGTGGACGATGGTGGCGCCCACCTGGGACTTGACGTCGTCGCCCACGACCGGGAGCCCGCGCTCCTCGAAGCGCCGGCGCCAGTAGGCCTCCCGGGCGATGAAGACGGGGATGCAGTTGACGAAGGCGCAGCCGGCGTCGAGGACCTGCTCGACGTACCACTTCGTCGCCATCTCGCTGCCGACCGGGAGGAAGTTGACGACGACGTGGGTCCCCGTCTCCCGCAAGATGCCCGCGATGTCGGCCGTCGAGCCGGGGGCCTTGCGAATCATCTGCGAGAGGTAGGTTCCCAACCCGTCATGGGTCATGCCCCGGTGCACCGGCACGCCCAGGGGCGGGACCTGGGCGAAGCGCACGGTGTTGTTCGGAACCTCGAAAATCGCCTCGGAAAGATCCCGGCCGACTTTGCGGACATCGATATCGAAGGCCGCCGAGAACTCGATGTCGCCGATATGATATTCGCCCAGCCGCGGGTGCATCAGGCCGGGCACGAAACCTTCCTCGGGAGTGGTGCGGTAGAATTGCGCGCCCTGGACGAGGGCCGACGCGCAGTTGCCGACGCCGATGAGGGCGACTCGAACCGATGCCACGGGGTGCCTCCTTCGTCGATATGAACGCGCGATGAGCGGGAACGATCCCCCGGTCAGCGGGACCGGGCCAGTGTACCATAGCGGGCGGGGCCGCGCGTCGCCAGCGAGCCGACACGATCGCCCGGAGGGCCGAGTGCTCGATCGCCTGATGGACCCGGTGCAGGAGGAGATCGCGCGCGTGATCCGCGCGCTCGACGTGGAGGCGGTGCAGGCGGCGTACTGGCGGCAGAACGAGTTCGTCTATCTCGAGCGCTGCCTGCCGTCGTCCGTCATCGAGCCGTTGGTGGCCGAGGTCGAGCGCGTCCGGCCCGCCGTTCACCGCAACTACATCCCCAAGCACAAGAAGGGCGGCAGCGTGAGCTCCTTCACGCTGGCGGCCGAAGCGCCGGCCATCCTGGCGCTCTACCGCTCGCCCGCGTTCATCGACTTCCTGCGCCGGGTGACGGGACGACCGCTCCAGTGCTGTCCCGACACCGATCCGCACGCGTGCGCGCTCTACTATTACACCGAGCCGGGCGATCATATCGGCTTCCACTTCGACACGTCTTATTACAACGGTGCCCGCTACACGGTGCTGGTAGGCCTCATCGAGCGGTCGTCGAGCCGCCTGGTCTGCCAGCCCTACCGCAAGGACCCGCGGCGCGAGCCCCTGGAGATCCGGCTGGCCACCGAGCCGGGCACCCTCGTGCTGTTCAACGGCGACAACCTGTGGCACACGATCACGCCGCTGGGCGAGGGCGAGGAGCGCGTGAGCCTCACGCTCGAGTACGTCACGGACCCGGGAATGAGTCCGCTCAAGCGGTTCGTGTCGAACATGAAGGACTCGATCGCCTACTTCGGCTTCCGGTCGGTCTTTGGCGGCGCCGCCCGCCGCGCCTCCCCCCTCACGCGCTGATCTCGGAGGATCGCCGGCCCCGCCGGGAGAGCCTCAGTGGGCGGAAGCCGGGCGGTGGCCACGCGCCTGCGACCGGGCGCGCGCCGCGAACGCCACGAGTCCGACTCCGGCCCAGGTCGCCTCGCGCACGCGCCGCACCAGGCTGAACGAGACGCCGGCGGTCGGCCCGAGCCCCAGGGCCACGAACGTCGCGACGAAGCCGCCCTCGAGGGCCCCCAGACTGGCCGGGATCAAAAATGTGGCGACGCGGACGGCGGCGCCGAAGGCTTCGATCACGGTGGCGGTGGTCAACGACACGCCCACACCGATGAAGCGGAGGATCAGGTAGGTCTCGACCGAACCAAGCAGCCAGGCGACGAGATGCCAGAGAATCGACGCGATAAATCGCCCCCGCTCGTGGCGGTAGAAGCGTGCCAGCCCGTCGTCGACGCGCTCGAGCGTGCCGCGGGCCTCGAAGAACCGCGGCAAGCCGAAGCCGAAGCCGCTCAGCAGGCGTCTGCCCCATCCGAGCACGCCCCGCATCTGGGCGAGGACGAATCCGGTCAGGGCAACGACCTCCACCACCAGCAACGCCTGCATGCCCCGGAGCAGCAGCGAATCCGGCGGCAACGTCCAGTGAGCGAGCGTGACCCCGAGCAGGAGGAAGACACCCTGCGCGATCGTGATCGTCGTCTTCGCCACGATCAGGGACGGCAGGCTCTCGTCGAGCGGGACGCGATCCCGCAGCAGCCAGGCCTTGACGGCCTCGCCGCCCAGGGCGGCCGTGGGAGTGGTGATGTTGAAGGCTTCGCCGGCGAGCCGCACCGACAGCAGCGTGCGGAACGCGACGCGGTGCCGCGGGAACGCGGAACGCCACCCAAGCGTGTCGAAGAGCGCGACGAGCGGCATCGGGAAGCAGAGCACGATGAGGAGCCGCCAGGACAGCTGCGACATGGAGGCCAGGATCGCTCCCGGGTCGTTCTCGACGATCAGGCCGACGAGCAGCGTCGCCCCCAGCGCGAGGAACCCCAAACGGATGGAGCGCATCCCGACCTCAGCTCTCCCGGTAGAGGAGCAGCAGCAGGCCGACCAGCGTAAGGCCCGCCGGCCAGAGCCGGCCGGGCAGGCGGTCGTCGGGAGGCGGCAGCCGGAGCTCGAGCCACCGGGCCCACCCGACGAGCATCCCCACGATCGCCAGCGGGGCGTGTGTCACCTCGACGAGAAATTCCGTCTTGAGGCTGTCGAGGGCGTGCGAATGCGTGAGGAGGAGCCCACTGCCGACGGCGCAGAGGAGCGGGAAGACGAGCGCGCAGCATCGAGAGCGAAGCCGCCCGGTTCGCACCATCCACTCGAAGAGCCGTCGTCGCCCGCCAAGGCGTCGAGCTGCAGCACGAGGCTCAGGCACTGGGCGATGGCCACGCCGACGGCGCACCCGGCCACGAGCGTAAGGGATCGGCCGACGAGCGGGGCGATCTCCGCCGCCGTCACGCCTGCTGGCCGAAGCACCAGGAGGACGAAGAGGACACCTCCGACGGCGATGGCCTGACTCGACAGACCGGCGCCGTGGAGCACGACATCGAGGAACGCGGTCACGACGGCGCAGCACCTCGATCCGTTCGACCGATCCACGCGAGCAGGAGCAGGTAGATCGGCGCCCCGGCCGCGGCAATGACGAGGAACCATGCGGCCTTTCCCGCTGCGGCCAGGAGGAGGATGACATAGATGAAGTCCCGGTGAGAGAGCGCATCGGCGAGGCGCGACAGCCGTGAGGTCTCACCGTTCGCGTGGGAGGCCCGGAGGCCGCGCCCATAGACGACGGCGGCCGATCCCAGCGTGCTCGCGACCGCGATACCGCCGAGCAGCGGCGGCCAGGTGGTCCCGGTATCGAGGCTCCAACCGACCGCCAGGCAGGTGAACACCGCCGCGTGCACGAGGTTGTCGCCCCAGAAGTCGAGGACAGCGCCGGCCGCCGACTCCAGGAACTTCAATCGGGCGATCTCTCCGTCGCACCCGTCGACGATCGAATGGGTCAAGAAGAGGAGCGCCCCCGCCAACTGGTAGGCGGGGGCGGAAGACAGGAAGAAGGGCGCGCCGACAAGCCCGATGGCGACGCTCACCACGGTCATCGCATTCGGCGTGATTCGCGTGGTGACCAGCCTGCGGGTCAGGGCCAGGGAGATTCGTCGCTCCAGGTGGCGTGACATGAACCCTTCGTGCTGCTTGATCAGGCTCCGCAGGAGCCAGGTCTCGGCGGCCGGGATGTCGCGGAGCGACGCCAGCGGGAATCGCCCCTTCTCATCGAAGGCCCGGTCTGCGGCCTTGAAGGTGCCCCGCAAGGTCGCGACGACGTCGGCCGCGCTGCCACACCGAGCGGCCACGGCGACCACCCGCGCCGGGTCCGTCGCCTCCACGACCGCCACCGACGCCTGGTCTACGTACAGCCGGTCGGGCTCGAGCTCGATCTCCCGAAGCTGTCGCAACCAGCTCGGCTGCGGCACGACGTTCATGGGCAGAAGCACGATGCGCCGGGCCGACAGCGACGTCGGCCCGTTCGGGCGCAGCGCCCCGGCGCAGGTGCCGGCGAGCAGCGGCTGGTCTTCGCTCCGCAGGCACCCCACCAGAACTCGTCCGAACCCCGCGCGCCCGGCCGCCAGCACGATCCGACGGAGCAACGGAAGCCCGGCGAGCCGCGTGCTCGGGGGAACCTCCTCCGTCCGGGACGGGAGGACGACCACCACGTCCTCCCCGGACTGGATGGAGCCAGCGGTCTCCGTGTTCAGAGGGATGACTCCGGCCCGGGGAGGGGAACAGAGAGTGGGGACAGTGACAGCGCTTGCCCTCGGTGATTCGATTCCCGAGCCAGCGCCTCTAGCGTGACGCAGAGCGACGCCTCGGCGAGATTCGCGGTCCGCGGACTCAAGCCGTTGACCGCGGCCAGGAAATGGTCCGCGGCTGTGTGGAACCAGTCGGGATGATGCGATCCCTCCGACAGCCCTGGTCGGCACGTCCACCGCCGCTCCAGGCGTTCGCGGCCGGAGCGCTTCAGGACGAGGGTGCCGTCTTCCAGCCGGATCGTGCCCTCGGTGCCCGTGACCTCGGCCCAGGTTCGCCTCACATTGGATGCCCAGGTAAGCAGGACCTCCGCCGTCGCCTCCGGGAAGGTCAGTCGAAGGGTCGCCGTGTCCTCGACGGGCCACTGGGTGTGCTGGCGCGTTTCCAGCGTGGCGCTGATCGACGTCGGTCGCTGGCCGATCCAGCGTTGCAGGACGTAGAAGATGTGCCAGCCGTGGTCGGTGAGGATGCCGCCGCCGGCGACGTCCGGATTGACGCGCCAGTTCCCGTTGCGTTCGTCGCCGCCGTCAGCGGGTTTCGTCCGCAGGGTCTGCCAGACGACCCGCCGGACTTGGCCGATCGCCCCGTCTCGGAGCAGCGTCCAGGTCCGTTGGATGATCGGCGCGTAGTGCCAGTTGTGAACGGTGTGGAGCACCCGATCCCTGGCCGCCGCCAGTCGCGCCAGCGCCGCCAGTTCGTCGACCGAGCAGACCAACGGCTTCTCGCACAGCACGTGGAGGCCGCGCTGGAGGGCGGTCCGGATCAGCCCCGCGTGGCTCGAGGGAGGGGTGCAGATGTCGACGAAGTCGAGATCTCCGCGCGCCATGAGCTCCGCGGCGGAGTCGTGCCAGCGGGCGCCCGGTAGAAGAGCCTCCGCGGCAGCGCGCCGCGTCGGGAGCGTATCGGTGGCCGCGACGATCTCGACGTCGGAACGCTGGAGCCAGCCAGGAAGGTGCGCGTGAACGGCGACGTTGCCGAGGCCGACGATCGCTCCGCGCAGCATCCTACGTGAGCCCGTGTTGCCGGAGGACCGCCGCCAGGGCCTCGTCGAGGATGGCGAGACCTTCCAGGGCGCGGTCCTCGCCGATGATGAGCGGCGGGTTGATCCGAATGGAGGGTGAATAGCACATCGCCACCAAGCCGCGCCGCAGACACTCCTGATAGAGAGCCTGCGTCACCTCCTTGGCCAGCGGCTCCCTCGTCATGCGATCCTTCACGAGCTCGATGCCCAGCATGAGGCCTCGGCCCCGCACGTCGCCGACGCACCGATACTTCTCCTTCAGTGCTTCCAGCCGCGCCAGCATCACGGTGCCCACCCGCTCGGCCTTCTTGACGAGGTCCTCCTTCAGGATGATCTCGAGCGACGCCAGCCCGGCGGCGGCGGCCAGCGGGTTGCCACCGTAACTCGAGGAGCTCGCGCTCGGGTTGGACCACGGCTTGCGGCTGGTGAGCTCGTCCGTGGAGACCACGCCACTCATGGGGAAGCCCCCGCCGATGCCTTTGCCCACCGTCATGACGTCGGGGACGACCCCGTCGTGATCGCAGCCCCACATGGACCCGGTTCGACCGAAGCCGGTCAGCATCTCGTCGACGATCAGCAGGGCGCCGTGGTCGCGGGCGATCGTCTGGATGGCCCGGAGGAACCCCTCCGGAGGGACGACGTTGCCGGCCGTCCCCTGGATAGACTCGACGATGACCGCCGCGATCTCGCCGCTGGTCTGATAGCGGATGACGTCGCGCAGGTACTCGGCGCAGGCGATGCCGCACTCCGGGTAGCGGAGCCGGAGCGGGCAGCGATAGCAGTCCGCATACGGCGACAGGTACTGGCCGGGCACGAAGGGTCCGAGATGGTGCTTGAACTCGCTCCCCAGCAGCCCCAGTACGCCGCCGGTTTTCCCGTGGAACCCGCCCCAGAATCCGATGACCTCGTGTTTCCGAGTCGCCGCCTTCGCCAGCCGCAAGGCCGCCTCCACCGCCTCGGCTCCTCCCGAGAACAACTGGATACGCGTCAATCCCGGCGGGGTGACGGTGGCCAGCAGTTCGAGAAAGCGCGCCCGCCCCTCGGTGGTGAAGCTACCGAAGGTCAATCGCTCGACCTGCCGTTTGAGCGCCTCCACGTAGTGCGGATGGCAGTGGCCGACGCTGCCCACTCCGATCCCCGCGATGAAGTCGATGTACTCGTTCCCGTCCTCGTCGACGAGCGTGCAGCCGCTTCCCCGCGCCATGGCCAGACCCGAGTAAAGGGCGTACGACTGCAAACCGGGGGCGATCCGCCGCGCTTCCTGGGCGACGATCCGTTGAGACCGGGGACCGACCGGACGCCGCGCGGTCACAGCGCCTCTTCCCGGAAGCGAAGGGCGAGGTAGGCGGCGATGCGGGCGGCCGCCTCCTCCCGATACAGGGCGAAGCTGGGCCAGGCGTTGAGGTCGAGCAACACGAGGTCACCGGCTGCGGTGGCGATTGCGTCGCCCCCGTAGACTTCGAGGCTCAGGGCTCCGGCCGCTCTCCGCACGAGCCGGGCCAATCGCACCGGGTCGAACGGGTGGCCGGCCACCGTCTGGTCCTTGTGATAGAGCCACCGAAACCACTGTGGCCCGCCGTCGGCTCCGCCTCCGCTGCCGATCCCGTAGAACTTGATGAGGTCGCCCTCGACGTGCGCCTGGATCACCGCGCGGGGAATCCCGCGCTCGGCCAGCCCCCGGAGCGACTCGCCGAGCACACCCTCGCTGGGCGCGAAGACCACATCGCCCTCCTGGGTGTAGTGAACATCGGCTCGCTTGACCCATACGGGCGGAGCCGCGCCACGGTAGGGCTCGGCGGTCGAAACGATACGGCTCTGGATGAACGGAACGTTCGCCTCCTTGAGCTGCGCGATCATCCGCTCCCGATACGTGTTCAGGACCGCCAGGGGGCTGTTCACCTGCCGCACCCCGTCGGCCTCCCAGGCCCGGAGTTGGCCCAGCACGGCGAGACCTTCACACATCAGGAACGCAAAGCGCGGGCGGCCGTCGGTGGCGCCGTTCACCTCCTCCGGCGCCTTCAAGATCACCTCGTACCCATTCGCCTCGAGGTGCTTTCCCGTCAGACGGAGGATTTCGGTGTCGTCGCTCTCCCGACCGGGCGAATGCGCCCGTTCTCGAAAAATGCCCCAACATGCTCGGCTCACGCGACACCTCCCGAAGGACTCACGGGTTCTTGCCGGCGCCCACCAGCGCTTCGGCGAGGGCCACGTCTTCGGCCTCGTCGACATCGACGACCGTTTGGATGACTTCGCCGCAGAGCACCTCTCCCCGGGAGTGGAGCCAGGTCAAGAAGTCCCGCAGCCGCGCCAGCTCGGACGGCGGGACCATCGTCCGCACACGCTCGGAGACCAGATAGATCCCAGCGGTGACCATCTCGCCCGAGCGGCCCCCGAGATCGCTGACACGGCCGTCGTCGTCAAGCCTCACCCACAGCGGGTCTTCATCCGACACCAACGGCGTCACCGCGAGGACCGTCGCCTGAACCGGGCGCTGTCGCGCCGCCTCCACGAAGTGCACGAAGTCGGCTTCCCGGCACCAGGCGTCGACCGTCGAAATCAATGCGCGGCCACGACCCAGACGCGTCGCCACCTCGCCGAAACTCTCGAGGGACGACGCGGTAGTCTTCACGATGAAGTCCAGGTCCAGGTCGGGGAAGCGCCGGCGCACGTGCTCCAAGCAGTCGCGTCCTTGCTCGTTCACGATGATGACGAGGGAGGTGATGCCCGCGGCGCTGAAGTTCCGAATCACCGACTCGATCAAGGGCACACCGGCGATGGGAACCAGAGGCTTGGGCATCGTCCAGCCCCCCTGGCGCAACCGGCGACCCTTGCCCGCCGCGATGATGCCTCCTCGAAGCGTCGGCTCACGCGTCACAATAGCAGCTCTTCCAGGTCCTTCAGCGAACGGATCACCGCGTCGCCCGGACAGCAGGGCTGCCCGTCGCTAGAGGTCTCGCCGACCAACCAGACGTGGGGCATGCCGGCCGCTCGTGCGCCGGCCATGTCGCGGGGCCGGGAGTCGCCCACGAACAGGGCGTGAGCGGGCGCTAGCCCCAGCGCCTCGGCCGCTATGCGAAAGATCTTGGGGTCCGGTTTCGCGCATCCCACGTCTGCCGAATCTAAGATGACGCCGAAGAGCTCGCGGATTCCGCACTCCGCACACACCGCGGCGAGATTGCCGTAGAAGTTGGCGACGAGGCCCAAACGGTAGCGGCGGCTGAGCTCCCAGAGCAGGGGCCGATTGCCCCGCAGGTTCTCTACCGCATGCTCGACGAATCGTGTCGTGACGCGATCGACCATGGTGTCGTCACGCAGCCCGAGGCTGCGGGCCAGACCGGCTACGAGCCGAAACACCGTTTCCCGAAGCGGCAGGGTGGGCGGCACCGCACCGACGAGCGCGTCGTCCGCCGCGTAGAAGAGGGGATCGAACCGCTCAACCGTAACGACGAGGCCCTCCTGCCTAAAGAGCCGGGCCACGCGCTCTTTCCAGGGTAGACCGTCGGCATCCAGCGTGCCGCCGAAATCGAACAGCACAGCTCCAGTAAGTCCGCAGCTGTTCGCCGACATTCGTGCTCGATCGCAGGACGTCACGTCCGATCGTGAGGTCGTCACGGCCGGGTCCTTACTATAGCACCAGGAAGGCAACTCATCTCCGCGCGGCGGTTAGCTCGATCACGAGGGCCCACCATCGCGCACATTCACTTAGTGCGCAGGAACGGGCGCCAGGCCAACCGGCTCAACCAGAAGGCGTGACAGCCGACCGCCAGGAAGATCATGAGCGCGGGGAGCGCGCCTGGCCGGAGCGCGAGCCCCAGGATGAAGATGACCAGCATCGCGTAGAACCCGTCCCGGTTGCTCAGTGCGTCGAGCAGCAGGCCGATCCCGCCGCCTCGGGCCGGCGGCGAGGTCTGCGTCAGCGTCGCGCTCGCCACGACGCCGATCGCCGCCACCACCCCGGCCAGCGCGGCGCCGTCGCCCCCGACCTGTTGGGCCGTCATGCCCATAGCCACGACGAGCAGCGCGTGGATCGCGGTGTCCACCGCCACGTCGAGCCACGCGCCCAGCGGTGACTCGGTGAGGGTGAGCCGCGCGACCTCACCGTCGGCGTGGTCGAGGACGACGGCCGCCGCGTAGAGCAGCAGCCCGACGATCGCGCGAGCCGGCGTCGCCTGCCAGAAACACCAGACCGCCCCCAGGCCCACCAGCAGGCTCGCCAGGGTGACCTGGTTGGGCGTCAGGCCCCCCGCTACCGCCGCCCGGCTCAGCGGAAGTGACAAGCGCCGATGAAAGACCGTGTCGAGCCAGGTGTCGATGGCGCTGGCCAGGCCGGCGTAGATCTGCACCTCCGCCTCCTTCCCGGCCGCGGGCGACACCGACCGCACGTACCATCCGGCGCCCGGAATCACCGTGACCTCGGTGCCCTTGAGGGCGCGCTCCAACGCATCTCCCAGCGGCTGACCCGCCGCGATCGACGTCCAGAGCGCCGCGGCCAGGGCCGCGCCGGCGGCCACCACGGGCGCGTCGCTGTCGCGGGAGGCGGCCAGGAGCGCGAGGGGAGGCGCGGCCAGCAGCGCGGCCAGCGCGGAGGGCGGGACGAGGGCGGCGGCGGGTAGGAGCAGGATCGGCCCCTCCGGCGGTTTCGCGTCGTGATCGAGCCAGACGGTGGCGGCCCGCGCGGAGGCGGCCGCCGCGATGGCGCGCTCGACGTCGCTGCCCCGGAAGATGTCCGGAACGTACACCCGCCGGCACCCCGCGCGGATCGCCGCCATCAGCATCCGGAAGGCGACCGGCCGGCCGGCCACCGCTGAACGCGCCCTGCTCGCGTCCTCGGGGCTCGCGAGATAGAGCGCGGCCTCGGTGATCACGCGCCGTCGAGCCGGACGACGTGCGGCAGCACCTCGTCCCGCGCGCGGCGCAGGTCCTCGGCGAAGTCGATCTCGGTCCAGGGCAGGCCGGTGATGTCGACCCACCCGACGTGACGCCGCGTGACCAGGAGGTGCAGGGCGTCTTCGTACTCGTTGAGGCCGTTGCCCGCGGCGATGACGCGCTCGAGCAGGCGGACCAGCTCGGGGCCGGCTTCGGCGCCACACTTGAAGAAGCCGACACCCTCCCCCGCGAGCTCCCAGGACTCGGGCACGACCTTCTTGCCGAGCGCGATCACCCGATCGCCCCGCGTGTAGTACTTCACCTCCTCGCCCGTATCCTGGAACCCGCGATCGAGGAGGAAGGCGCTGGGGGGCGGCGCCGCCAGCAGGCGACGCAGGAGCTCGCGGGAAAAGAGGACGTCGGCGTCCATCACCAGGGCGGGCTCGGCGAGGTGCTCGCGCGCGGCGTAGAGCGACAGCACCGAGCCCCTGGTGTACTCCGGGTTGTCGATGTAGCGAACCCTCATCCGGCCGAAGCGCGCGCCCGCCACCGCGCGGACCTGGTCCGCGCAGTGACCGACGACGAGCAGCGCTTCGGCGACGCCGACGGCCTCCAGGGCGGCCAGCATCCGGGTGAGCAGCGGCCGGTCGCCCACGGGCAGCAGGCACTTGTGCGTCCGGTCGGTGAGCGGCGCGAGGCGGCGGGCCACGCCGGCGGCGAGGATGATGGCCTTCACGGTCCCAGCATGCTGGCGCGAAAGCGGTCGCGGATCGCCGGGGGGGTGTGGGGGATCCGCGGGACCTTCGCCTGCTCGCGCGTCACCTTCGCGAGGAGGAAGTGGGGACCGTCCGAGGCGAGCATCGTCCGGAGCGCCGCGGCGACCTCGTCGGCCTCGGTCACCGCCGCCACCGTCCGGTAGCCGGCCGCCGCGGCCACCCGATCGAGCCGGACGTGCGCCGACGCCGACCGCTGGTTGCCGGTCGAGCCGTAGGCCTCGTTGTCGAAGACGCAGTGGATGAAGTTGCGCGGAGCCAGCGCGGCGACGTTGGTGATCACGCCGAGGTTCATCAGGAGGTTCCCGTCGCCGTCGAAGATGATCGTGCGCCGTTGGGGTCGGCCGAGCGCCACGCCCAGGCCGATGGCCGAAGCCAGGCCCATGGAGCCGATCATGTAGAAGTTCTGCGGGCGGTCGGCGACCGCGCAGGACTCGCGCGACGGGTAGCCGTTGGCGTGGATGGCCGGCTCGTCACCCAGCTGCTTGACCGCCGCCGTGATCGCCTGCATCCGGGAAATCCTCGCCACCAACGGTGCGCCTTCCGCGCGGTGGCGCGGCCGCGGTTCGAGCGCCGGCTTTGCCGGCGCAATCCTGGGGGAGGCTTCGGAGGGGGCCGTCGAGGCCCCCTCCGAGTAAAATATGCCGGGCGGGATGAGCAGCGCCACCGGGCTCATGCGGGCGTCCATCTCCTCCCGCGCCCAGGCGACGCCCGCCTCGAGCGAGTCGCCGGCCAGCACGTGGTAGGGGATGCCCAGCAGGTCCAGCAGGCCCGGGGAGATCTCGCCCATGAGGATGTGCTCGGGCGCGTCCTTGCCGCCGAAGCCGCGCCAGGTGACGAGCAGCAGCGCCGGCAGGCCGTACATCAAGGAGAAGGAGGCGAGCGCGTTCAGGCTCGTGCCGAGCCCTGAGTTCTGCATGAGGACCGCGGGGCGCCGGCCGGCCAGCCAGGCGCCCCCGGCCAGGCCCACCGCCACGTCTTCCCGGACGGCGTCGATGTAGGGTAGGCGCGGATGGCTCTCGAGGTTCGCGATCAGGTCTTCGATCAGCGAGCAGGGTACGCCCGCGAAGAAGTCGAACCCCCGGCGCTCCAGCAGGGCGGCGAAGTCGCGTCCGCTCACTACGACCTGATCTCGGCCCAGGCGCGCTGGTAGTCTTCGAACGTGTCGATCTCGAGCCAGCCCTTCCACGTGCTCACGCAGGTGACGGGGTGGCCGGCCGCCACCAGCGTCTGCAGCAGGTCCGTGAAGGCGGCGTACCGGACGCTGGCCGCCTCGTGAAAGGGTGCGGCGCCCGCGGCCACAGCGTGGGCGTGGCTCTCGCGCGCGAGCTCCACGCCCCGCGGCGAAAGGGCCGCCAGCCCGATGAACTCGCCGGTGGCCGCCTCCGGGGCGATGCGCTGGCCGATCAGCACCAGCTCGTCACGCCAGTCCTCGCCGAGCGAGCGGCGGCCGGGCCGGGGCGGGTCGGAGGTGACCACCAGATCCACGGGCTTGGCCAGCGGCAGCAGGCGGTCCCGCTGGTCCACCCAGGCGCGGTCCACGGCGATGACGACGTCCCCTTCGGCGCGGAGCACCTTGTCCAGCACCGCGCGCTCGAACAGGATGTCCGAGTAGAGGAAGAGGACGCGGCCGTGCAGCTCGGGCTCGGCCGCGAAGAGCGAGGCGAGCTCGCCGCTCTCGTCGAAGGCGTCGTTGTCGTAGAAGCGCACCCCCGGGGCCACCACGGTCTCCTTGCGGTAGCCGCGGACCACCGCGATCTCCTGGATACCGCCGGCGCGCAGCGTCTCGAGCTGCCGCTCCAGCACCGTCCGCCCCTTGATGTCGAGCATGCACTGGGGCCGGTCCTCGGTCAGCGGCAGGAGCGACTTGCCCGAGCCCGCCGCGATGATGACGGCCCGCACGTCCGAGGCGCCCCGCGGCAGGAACTCCGTCTCGATCCGCTTGAACTCGTCCACGCCGACGTAACGGTAGATCTCCTCCAGCGCGACGATGTGGGGGGCCAGGGCGTCGAGGCGGCGGGCCCGCCCGAGCGTCGCCAGCGTCTCCTGCATGCCCTTCACGGCGCCCCGCAGCACCTGGTTCGCCCAGATGACGAGCTTGACGCCCGCCGCCTCCAGCTCCTCGAAGGTCACCGACGGGTAGAGGGTGGGCACCACCACGATGGGCGTGGGCCGCTCCCAGAGTCGCATGAACTCCAGCACCTCGGCCGCGGTCGGCGCCTTCGAGTGCATGAGGATCATGTCGGCCCCCGCCTCGGCGTAGGCCTGGGCGCGCCGCAGCGCCTCCTTCATCCCCCAGCCGGCGATCAGCGCCTCGGTGCGGGCGATGATGACCGTCGCCGCATCCCGCTGGGCCTTCTTGGCCGCGCGGATCTTGCCGGCGTGCTCCTCGATCGACGCCAGCTCGCGCCGCATCCCCGGATAGAGGCTGCATTTCTTCGGAAAGAGGTTGTCCTCGATGCAGATGCCGGCGATGCCCGCCCGCTCGTACTCCTCCACCGTCCGCACGACGTTCACGGCGTTGCCGTAGCCGTTGTCGCAGTCGGCGATCACGGGGAGCCTCACGGCGTTGTCGATGTGCCGCGCCGCCTCCAGCGTCTCGGTCATCGTCAGGAGGTTGACGTCGGGCATGGCCCGCTGGGCGGCGGAGACGGTGAAGCTGGACGACCAGACGACGGGAAACCCGGCGGCCTCGATCAGCTTCGCGCTGAGCGCGTCGTGGGCCCCCACTGCGGGGACCAGACCGGGACCGGCCAGCAGCTCGCGGAGCGCGTGGGCCTTGCTCATGTCCGCTTCTTCTCCTGCTCGAGGAACTCTTCCTGTTTGGTCTTCATTTTCTTGACCAGCTCCTGATAGGACGAGGTCTGGATGATCTTGTTGAACTGCGTCCGGTAGTTGGCGACCAGGCTCACGCCCTCGATGATCACGTCGTAGACGAGCCAGCGCTCGCCCCTTCGCAGCAGGCGGTAGTCGACGGGGATCTCGGTCCCCTGCTTGGTGATGATCTTGGTCTTCACGACGGCCTGGTCGCCGTCGATGGTCTCCCCGGTGTAGGTGATCCGCTCGCCGTTGAACAGCTCGACCTTCGAGATGTACGAGCGCTCCAGGAGATCGGCGAACAGCGCGACGAATTCCTCGCGCTCGGCCGGCGTGCGCGCCAGCCAGTGGCGCGCCAGCGAGCGCTTGGCGGTCTCGCCGAAGTCGAAGATCTCCTCCGCGATCTTGCGCACCGCCACCCGGCGTTCCTTGGCCTGGCCTTCCTTGTTGAACGCGGGGTCCTCGAGCGTCTTCACGACCTTGTCGATCTGGGCGCGCAGCTGGTCGGTCGGACCGGCGGCGGCCGCGGGCGCCGGGCCGACCACCGCGGCCAGGACCAGGGCGACCACGAGCGCGAAGCCACGCTGTAACGACGTCATTGGCGGACCTCCCGTTCCTGCGACTACACCTTCCCGAACACGTACTTGGAGATCAGTTCTTCGAGGTCGACGGGAGCCTCGATCTCGCGGATACGGCCCCCCGGCGCGATGAGCTTCTCGGAGGCGCCGGGACTGATGCGAATGAATTTCTCGCCGATCAGGCCCTTGGTCTTGATCGACGCGATCGCATCATCCTGCAGCTTCACGTCCGAATTGAGCCGGAGGACGACGTGCGCCTGATAGTCCGCCAACCCGATGGACTCGACCCGCCCGACCTCGACGCCGGCGATCTCGACGCTGGCGCCGGGTCGCAAGCCTCCCACGGAGGGGAAATCGGCCGTCACTTGATAGCCGCCACCCGTGAAGAAACTGACCCTGCCGAGTTTAATGGAAAGGTACCCCAATGCCAAGATACCCAGGACGACGAAGATCCCCACCGCGATATTCACCTTGGACCGGTCCATCAGCCGCTCTCCTTGAAGGCTCCGCCTTCGTCGGGCTGGCCGCGGATGAACTGCTGGACGATGGGATTCCGCGACCCCTGGATCGCCTCCGGCGGTCCGACCTCGACGATCCGGCCGTCGTGCAGCATCGCCACCGTATCGGCGATCCCGAAGATCTCGGGGATCTCGTGGCTCACCATCACCGCGGTGAAGCCGAAGCGCCGGTGGAGATCCTGGATGAGCCCGTGGATGCTGTTCACGAGGATGGGATCGAGCCCGGTCGTCGGCTCGTCGAAGAAGACGATCTCCGGCTCCGTGATGAGCGCCCGGGCGATCGCCACGCGCTTGCGCATGCCCCCCGAGATCTCCTCCGGGTACTTGGGGCCGACGCCCTCCAGTCCCACCTGGGCCAGCCCCACCTCCACGCGCTTGGTGATCTCCGCGCGGCCCAGGCGGGTCTTCTCGCGCAGCGGGAAGGCGACGTTCTGCGCGCACGTCAGCGAGTCGAAGAGCGCGCCGCCCTGGAAGACGACCCCGTACCGATCGCGAACCCGGTCGATCTCGCGCCGGGAGACGCCGGTCAGGTCGACGCCGCCTACCAGGACGCGGCCGGCGTCCGGACGCAGGAGGCCGAGCAGATGCTTGAGAAAGACCGATTTGCCGCCGCCGCTCCGGCCGATGATGATCGTGATCGACCCGTCGCGCACTTCCAGCTCCAAGCCCCGGAGGACCATCTGGCCGTCGAAGGACTTGGTGAGCCCCTCGACTTTGATCACAGGCTCGCCTCCGACGGGCGGGGCTCTCGAGGTTCGCTCGCCTCGGGCGCAGGGGCCCCAGCCCCTGGGCGCCCGGCGGCTCGCCCAGCGGCCCGCCGCCGTCCTGCGGCTCGCACGGCCACGATCACAGGCTCGCCTCACCTTCGGCTGCGGCTCGCACGGCCACGATCATAGACTCACCACGATCACCGCAGTACCGAGCCCAGGAAGTAGTCCCAGAGCAGAATGAGCACGGACGACAGCACCACCGCCTGCGTTGTCGCCCGCGCCACGCCCTCGGCGCCGTGGCCGACGTAGTAGCCCTTGTAGGTGCAGACCCAGGTGACGAGCACGCCGAAGGACAGCGACTTCCAGAAGCCGGTCAAGATGTCGTCCAGGTGGACGAACGTCTGCATCTCGCCGAAGTAGGTGCCCTCCGACAGCCCCAGAAGCTTCACCCCCACCAGGTAGCCGCCGAAGATCCCCACCACGTCGAAGAGCGCGGTCATGAGGGGGAAGGTGACGACGCCGGCCAGGATCGACGGCGTCACCAGGTAGCGGAACGGGCTCAGGGCCATCACCGTGAGCGCGTCGATCTGCTCGGTGATCCGCATGATCCCGATCTCGGCGGTGAGCGCCGAGCCGGCCCGGCCGGTCACCATGAGCGCGGCCAGCACCGGCCCCAACTCCCGGATGAGCCCCAGCGCCACCGCCGGGCCCAGGAAGGCCTCCGAGCCGAACCGGGAGAGGGTCAGGAAGAGCTGGAGGCCGAGCACCATCCCGGTGAACGCGCCCGTCAGAACGATGATGACCAGCGAGCGATACCCGATGTAGTCGATGCGGTCGACGAAGGCGCGGACCTTGAACGGCGGCGTGACCATGGAGAGGACGGCGCGCGCGAAGAACGAGCCGAAACGCCCCAGCGATTCGAGCAGGCCGAGCACCCGTTCGCCCAGCAGCTCGAACGGACGGAGGACGGCCCAGGTCGGTGCGTCAGCCATCGAGGGTTCGGCGGTAGACCCCGAGCGCCCAGAGGGGAAAGTACGCGGCGTAGAGGTGGTACTTGAGCATGAAGACGCGGGGAAAGCCCGTCCCGTTCCACCGCGAGTCTTCCCAGGAGCCGTCCGCACGCTGTGTCTGTAAGAGATAACCGATGCCGGCGTCGATGACGCGCCGGTTGGTGGAGCCGGCCGCCAGGAGCCCCAGCAAGGCCCAGGCGGTTTGGCTCGGGATCGAGTCGCCCTTGCCGGCCAGCTCCGGCCGGTCGTAGCTCTCGCAGGTCTCGCCCCAGCCGCCGTCCGGGTTCTGGTGGCGCTCCAACCAGCGCACCGCCCGCTGCACGTACTCCTGCTGGGGGTCCTCGCCGATCGCGCGCAGTCCCCGCAGCACCGACCAGGTGCCGTAGACGTAGTTTACGCCCCAGCGGCCGAACCACGGGCCGTCGTGGCGCTGCGTGTGCCGGAGAAACTGGAGCCCGCGCCGGGCCGGCTCGAAATCCGCTCGGTAGCCGCAGGTCCCGAGCAGCTCCAGCCCGCGGCCGGTCAGGTCCTCGGTCGAGGGATCGAGCAGGGCGCCGTGGTCGGCGAATGGGATGTTGTTGAGGTAGAGCCGCTTCTGGTCGGTGTCGAACGAGGCCCAGCCGCCGTCGGTGGCCTGCATGCCGAGGAGCCAGCCCAGGCCGCGCTCCTGAGCCGATTGCACACGATCGGGATCGAGACCGCGGAGCTTCTCGAGCGCCATGAGCACCATGGCGGTGTCGTCCAGGTCCGGGTAGTAGTCGTTCGCGTACTGGAAGACCCAGCCCCCCGGCTGCACGTAGGGCCGCTTCACCTGCCAGTCGCCGGACACCAGCACCTGACCGTCGAGCAGCCACTCGCCCGCGCGTCGGAGCGCCGGATGGTCGGGCTCGAGGTCGCTCTCGATGAGCGCGTTGATGGCCAGCGCCGTGTCCCACACCGGCGACAGGCAGGGCTGGTAGTGGATCTGGTCGGCATCCTCGCGCGCCAGCGCCTCGATCTCCTTGAGCTGGCCGCGGATCAGCGGATGGTCGTCGGGATAGCCGAGCAGCCTCAGGGCCACCACCGCGTACGCCATCGCCGGGTAGATCCCGCCCAGCCCGCCGGGCACGGCCAGCCGCTCCTCCAGCCACAGCCGCGCCGCCTCCACCGCGCGCTTGCGCAGGGGCCGGGGCGAGAAGCGCTCCCAGATCTTGAGGCCGTCGTCCACGGCGATGAAGAAGTTCTTCCAGAACAGCGCGCGCCACGAGAACGGCTCGGGCAGGCGGGGAAAGCGCAGGCTGGTCTGCTCGCGCGGCACCGGCCACAGCTCGTCGAGGGAGAGGTGGGGCGGCAGCCACTTCACCGGCTTGCGGTCCATGATGATGAGCAGCGGCACGATCACGGTCCGTGACCAGTACGAGACCTCGTAGATGTTGAACAGGAAGAACGGCGGCGGCAGCAGCATGATCTCCACCGGCATCGCCGGCACGCCGTTCCAGTCGTACTCGCCGAAGAGCGCCAGCTGGATCTTGGTGAAGACGTTGGCCCGGGCCGGGCCGCCCATGGCGCGGATGCGCTCTCGGGCCCGGACCATGGCCGGATCGTCGACCGCCACGCTCGCCATCTTCATGGCGAAGTACGCTTTGATCGTGGCCGACAGATTGGTTGGCCCCCCCTCGAAGAGATTGAAGCCGCCGTCGGGGAGCTGCCGCGACCTCAGATACCGCACCGCCTTGAGTTCCCGCTCGCGATTCACCCGGTCGATGAGATGACAGAGCAGCAGGTACTCGGACGTGATCGTCGTGTCGGCTTCCAGCTCGCCGACCCAGTAGCCATCGGCGGCTTGGCGGGAGAGGAGGTGGACCTGAGCGCGGGAGATGGCTTCGGAGAGCCCTGTCACGATCGCAGATGGTAACATGCGGATTCGCCGCGGAAAACCCATGGAACTGCTCTTCGGCACGATCGTGCTGCGCCCCTACGTCTTCGGCTTCCTGGCGGCGTTTCTGGCCGCCGGCGCGGCCGACCTCGGGTGGCGCCGCACGCTGCTCTTCGCGACCGGGGTCTGGCCGGTGGCGTGGCTCGCCGAGTTCTCCTCGACGCGCGTGGGCGTGCCGTTCGGGCTCTACCACTATACCGGCACCACGCGAGGGCAGGAGCTCTACATCGCCAACGTGCCGTTCATGGACTCGCTGTCGTTCACGTTCCTGGCCTACGCGGCGTTCTGCCTGGCCCGCGCGGCCCTGGCCGGTCGGCGGGTGTCCCGCCTGGCCCTGGCGGGGTGCACGGGCTTCCTGATGATGCTTCTGGACGTGGTGATCGACCCCCTCGCCGTCCGCGGCGACCGCTGGTTCCTGGGGCGGGTCTTCTACTATCCGGAGGGCGGCGTGTACTTCGGTGTCCCGCTGTCGAACTTCGCCGGCTGGTGGCTGGTGGGGGTGATCGGCGTGGGCGCCTATCTGCTCGCGGGGGGAGCGGGCCCAGCCCCCGGAGACCGCCGCCTCGGGGCCGGCGTCGCGTTATACTACGCGGTGCTCGGGTTCAATTTGGCCGTGACGGCGTGGATCGGCGAGTGGCCGCTCTTGGGGGTGGGTCTCGCGCTCCACGCGCTCAGCGCGGTCTCTCTCCGCGTGCTGCGTCTGAGCGCGGAGAGGGGCGGCGGTTTCGGAACGAGGGGGGTTGAGAGCGCATGAGTGTTCCGCTGTCGCAGATGTGGACCGTGGCGACGTACGTGCTCGGGCAGAAGCTCAAGGGGCGAGCGCGTTATCCCCTCGTCCTCATGCTGGAGCCGCTGTTCCGGTGCAACCTGGCCTGCGCCGGCTGCGGCAAGATCCAGTACCCCGCCCACATCCTGAAGCGGCACCTCACGGTGGAGCAGTGCCTGCGGGCGGTGGAGGAGTGCGGCGCGCCGATGGTCAGCATCCCCGGGGGGGAGCCGCTGATGTACCCGGAGATCGGCCAGCTTGTGAAGGAGCTGGTCGCCCGGAAGAAGTACATCTACCTCTGTACCAACGCGATCCTGCTCAAGCAGAAGCTGGAAGAGGGGACGTTCGAGCCCTCGACGTACCTCTCCTTCAGCATCCACATGGACGGCCCCCGTCAGGAGCACGACGAGGCCGTCTGCCGCGAAGGCGTGTACGACGAGGCGGTGGAGGGGATCAAGGAGGCGCTCCGGCGGGGCTTCCGCGTCACCACCAACACGACCCTCTTCGAGGGCGCCGACCCGCTCCGCATACGCCAGTTCTTCGACGAGATGATGGACCTCGGCGTCGAGGGGATGATGATCTCCCCCGGCTACAGCTACTCGAAGGCGCCGGACCAGGAGCACTTCCTGCGGCGCCAGCGAACCCACGAGCTGTTCTCGACCATGCTCGCCCGGGCCAAGCGACGGTGGCGGTTCAACCAGTCGCCCCTCTTCCTCCAGTTCCTCATGGGCAAGCAGGACTTCGAATGCACGCCCTGGGGCAATCCGACCTACAACCTCTTCGGCTGGCAGCGCCCCTGCTATCTGCTGCAGGAGGGGTACGCGTCGACGTTCCAGGAACTGATGGAGACGACGACGTGGGAGCAGTACGGCCGCAAGAGCGGCAATCCGAAGTGCCGCGACTGCATGGTCCACTGCGGGTACGAGGCCACCGCGGTGGATCACACCTTCAGTTCCTGGCGCGGCTTCAGGGACGCCGTCGTCACCACCGTCACTGGCCGGCTCTGACGTCCGAGACGAGCTGATGATGGTCGAGAGGTCTCTGGAGGGCTGGTCGCCGACGATCGGCGGCGGTGTCACCCTCCACGAGGTGGTCGACCTCGCCTTCGATTATCGCGGGGACGTCACGATCGTCCGGAGTGACGGCACCGAGGTGATCGGGTACGTCTACAACCGCAACCGCGACGTGCCCGAGCCGTTCTTGCAGTTGTTCGACCCCACCGGCGCCTCGCACACCTTCCGTTACGCCGAGGTCCGCACGGTCCGGTTCACGGGCAGGGACACGGCGGCCGGAAAGTCGTACGAGGCCTGGCTCCGTCGCAAGACCCAGGCCGAAGAGTCCGCACCGCCGGCGTGACGCACGTCCTCGTGCTCGCCGCCGTCGACGTGGAAGCCCGTGGTCTCGCCCGGCACCTGGGCCTGGAGCCCGTGGGCGGCGCCGGCTG
Source organism: Candidatus Rokubacteria bacterium 13_1_40CM_69_27 (assembly GCA_001917535.1). Classification (GTDB taxonomy): domain Bacteria; phylum Methylomirabilota; class Methylomirabilia; order Rokubacteriales; family CSP1-6; genus MNEF01. Next base: position 28,339 of record MNEF01000029.1, on the reverse strand, counting down.
GCCGCATTACCGTGGGGGCGCGCTGGAGATCGCCGGCATCGGCGTGCGCGGAAGCTGCCTGGAGGAACGCGTGGCCGGCGGTTCGCCGCCCTCGCTCGTCGTGTCGGCGGGCGCGTGTGGCGCGCTGGCGCCGGATCTGGCCGCGGGTGATCTCGTCGTGCCCGAGACCGTGATCGCCCCCACCGGGGCCCGGCACGCAACCGATCCCCGGCCCGGGCTCGTCCGCGCCGGCGCGCTCCTCACCGTCGCCGAGCTCGTGGAGACCCCCGCCGCCAAGGCCAGGCTGTGGGTGGCGACGGGCGCCCTCGCCGTCGACATGGAGTCCGCCACGATCGTCACGTGGGCCCGCGCGCGCGGCGTGCCGGTCGTGGTCGTACGCGGCGTCGCCGACACGGCGCAGCAGACGGTGCCCGCCGATCTCGCCGCGCTGGTGGAGCCCGGCGGCGGCGTCCGCGCCGGGCGGGCCCTGCGCGTCGCGCTGGGACGGCCACGCGCGGTAGCCGACGCGGTGATCCTCGGGCGCGGCACGGCTGCCGCCCTCAAGACCGTCGCGGCCGCGCTGGGGAAGATCGTCAGGGCATGAGGCTCTCGGTGCGAACGGGTCCTGTCGGGGTCGCCCCCCCCATCCGGCATCGCTGTCGCCGACTTGCGTTGCGGGCGAGGCGAATCGACCCCTGGCGTCCGTCGTGATTTCTTCCGCCCTCCGCGCGAGGTGCCACAGGCTGCTGACGGATGGGGAGTGCTCCCCCGCCACCCGTTCGCACCGAGAGCCTCATGCCTGACGCGCTGGTGACAGGCGGTACCGGGTTTGTCGGCGCCAATGTCGTGCGCGAGCTGCTGCGTCAGGGCGCGACGGTCCGCGTGCTGGCGCGGCCGGGGGGCGACCGCCGCACGCTGGCCGGGCTCGCGGTCGAGATCTGCGAGGGCGACCTGCGTGACCCCGCCTCGCTTCGCCGTGCGGTCGCCGGCGTTCACACCGTGCTCCACGTCGCCGCCGACTATCGCCTGTGGGCGTCGCGGCCGGAAGAGCTTTACGTCACCAACGTCGAAGGCACGCGGGCCATCCTCGACGCCGCCGCCGAGGCCGGGGCCAAGCGCATCGTCTACACGTCCACGGTCGGGGCGCTGGGCATCCCGAAGGACGGCAGCCCGGGAACCGAAGACACGCCCGTGTCGCTGACGGACATGATCGGCCCGTATAAGGCTTCCAAGTTCCTCGCCGAGCAGGTGGCGCTCGAGCGAGCCCGCGCCGGCGCGCCGGTGGTCATCGTCAATCCGTCGGCGCCGGTGGGCCCCTGGGATATCAAGCCGACGCCGACCGGGCAGATGATCGTGGACTTTCTTCGCGGCAGGATGTTCGCTTCGCTCGACACGGGGCTCAACGTCGTGCACGTGCGCGACGTCGCGCGCGGTCATCTCCTGGCGGCCGAGCGTGGGCGGGTCGGCGAGAAATACATCCTGGGCCACGCCAATCTCCCGCTCGCCGAGATCTTCCGCTTGCTCGCCGACATCGCGGGGCTCCGGCCCCCGCGGCTTCGCATCCCGTATGCGGTCGCCTGGCTGGCCGCCGCCGGCCTGGAGGGCGCGGCACGCCTGACTCGCCGCCGCCCGCAGGTGTCGCTGACGGCGGTGCGCATGGCGCGCAAGCGCATGTTCTTCAACCCCGCCAAGGCGGTGCGGGAGCTCGGGCTGCCTCAGACCGACGTGCGCGAGGCGCTGGCCGACGCGGTCGAGTGGTTTTCCGAGCACGGCTATGTAGGGGCGACCAGGCGCGCCGCCGCGACATGAGCGCCACCGACCTGGTTTCCCGGCTCACGCGCCGGAGCCGCTCGAACTTCTATTACGCCTTCCTCACCCTGCCCCGGCCCCGCCGGGAGGCGCTCTACGCCGTCTATGCGTTCTGCCGGACCGTGGACGACATCGCCGACCTGGGGCTGGAGCGGGGCGCCGAGCCGGCGACGCTGCGGGAGGAGCTGGGATGCTGGCGGCGCGAGGTGGCCCGCTGCTACCAGCCGGGCGGCGCGCCCCAGCACCCCATCGCTCAGCGGCTGGCCGCCGCGGTTCATCGGTACGCCATCCCCCGCGAGGCGCTGGAGGCGATCATCGACGGCGTCGAGATGGACGTCGACGGCGTCGCCTACGAGACGATCGAGGCGCTCTACCCGTACTGCTACCGGGTGGCGTCGGCGGTGGGCCTGGCCGCCATCGAGATCTTCGGCTACAGGGACCCGCGCGCGCGGGAGTACGCGGTGAACCTCGGGATCGCGCTGCAGCTCACCAATATTCTGAGAGACGTGGGCGCCGACGCCCGCGCCGGGCGTGTCTATCTGCCCCAGGCGGACCTGCGCGCGTTCGGCGTCACCGTGGACGATCTGGGCGCCGGCCGCTACACCCCCGCCTTCGTCGGCCTGATGGAGCGGCAGGCCGGCCGGGCCCATGCCTTCTTTCGCCGGGCCCGCACCGCCTTTCCTCCCGCCGACGCCCGCTCCCTGGTCGCCGCCGAGATCATGGGGCGCATTTACTACGCGTTGCTCGGCCAGATCGAGGCGCGCCAGTTCCGGGTCTTCGACGAGCGGATCACCGTCCCCCGGCGCCGCAAGCTCGCGATCGCGCTCGCGTGCTGGACGGCCGCGCGCCTGCCGGGCGCCCAGCGCCTCCGCGGGGCCATCGCGTGAGAGCCGCCGTCTTCCGAGGCACCGGGCGGCTCGAGACCGAGGAGTGGCCCCGCCCCTCGATCGGCCCCGGGGAGCTACTGCTTCGGCTGCGCGGGTGCGGGCTCTGCGGCTCGGACATCGCGAAGATGCTGACGCCGACGTCGGCGGCGCCGGCCGTCTTCGGCCACGAGATCGTCGGCGATGTGGTGGAGATCGGCGCGGGTGTCGCGGACTTCGCGCCCGGCGACCGTGTCGTGGCCGCCCACCACGTGCCCTGTGGGGACTGTCACTACTGCCGGCGCGGCAGCCACTCCATGTGCCCGGCCTTCAAGACCAGCCATCTCGACCCTGGTGGGTTCGCGGAGTACGTCCGGGTGCCGGCGCCGAATGTGCGTCACGCGACGTTCAAGATCCCGCCGCCCGTCAGCGATGAGGCGGCGTCGTTCATCGAGCCCGTCGGCTGCTGCCTGCGCGCGGTGCGGCGCGCCGACGTCGCGGCGGGCGACACGGCCGTGGTGGTGGGGCTGGGCTCGATCGGACACCTCTTCGTCCCGCTGCTCCAGCGGGCCGGCGCCACCGTGGTCGGCGTCGACGACGCGGTTCACCGCATCGACTTCGCCGAGCGACTCGGCCTGGAGGCGCTGCGCCCGCCGGCCGCCCGGGGGCGGATCGCCACGCTTTCGGAGGGCCGGGGAGCCGATCACGTGATCGTCACTGGCGGCGCCGCCAGCGTTCTGGCGTGGGCCGTGGGCGTCGTCCGGGACGGGGGCAGCATCCACTACTTCGCCGGTGGTCATGGCGACGCGCTGCCGATCGCGCTCGATACGCTCTATCAACGAGAGCTCACCATCACGGCGACCTATTCGTCGTCGCCGGCGGATCTGGCGGAGTCGTCTCGACTCATCACGGGGGGCGAGATCGCCGTGGCACGGCTGTACACGCACCGGGTGTCGATCGAGCGTCTCGGCGAGGGCGTCGATCTCATGCGCCGCCGCGACGCCGTCAAGGTGTACGTCACCCCATGAGGGCCGTCGTCTTCCACGGCCCCGGCGATCTCCGCTACGAGGATCTGCCGTGGCCCACGCCGGGACCCGGCGAGATCGTCGTCAAGATCGACGCCGCGCTCACCTGCGGCACCGACGTGAAGACGCTCCGGCGCGGGCATCCGGTCATGATCCCCCGCCTGCCCACCGTCTTCGGCCACGAGCTCGCCGGCACCGTGTCCGCCGTGGGCGCCGGCGTGAGCGATCTCCGCGAAGGGGATCGCGTGGTGGCGGCCAACTCCGCGCCCTGTGGTGCGTGCGCGTTGTGTCTCGGCGGTCGGGCCAACCTGTGTGAGGACCTGCTCTTCGTCAACGGGGCCTATGGCGAGGCCATCGCGCTGCCGCCGCGTCTCGTCCGGCGTAACGTCGTGCCCCTGGGCCGCGCGCTCTCCGCGGCGCGGGCGGCGTTCGCCGAGCCTCTGGCCTGCGCCCTCGGCGCGATCGAGCGCGCACGCCTGGAGCGCGGGCAGACCGTGGTCGTTTTCGGCCATGGGCCGCTCGGCTGCCTGCTCGGCATGGTGGCGGCTTCCCGCAAGGCGCGCGTGATCCTGGTGGGCAAGCGCGGTTGGCGATTCGAGCGGGTGCGCGCGCTGGCGATCGGAGAGTGCGTCGACGCCACGGCCTCGGCCGACGTCGTGGCCGACCTCCGGGCGGTGACGGCCGGCCGGGGCGCCGACGTCACCGTGGACGCCACCGGCCTGCCGGAGGTGTGGCAGCAGGCGATGGCGGCGGCGACGCGGGGCGGGACCGTGGTATTCTTCGGCGGCTGTGCGCCGGGAACGACCGTGCCCCTCGACACACGGCGAGTGCACTACGAAGAGCTCACCCTGGTCGGCGCGTTTCACCATACGCCTGACCTGATCCGCCGGGGGGTCGAGCTCCTTGAATCGGACGCACTGAACCCCGACGGCCTGCTCACGCATCGTATGGGACTGGAGCGCGTCCGGGAGGCGCTCGAGCTCATGTCGAGAGGCGAGGCGTTGAAAGTGCTGATCGAGCCATGACGTGGCCTCCGAGAGTCCTCGGGCTCGCGCTGGTCTGGGCACTCCTGGCCACGGTCGGGCCCGCCCTGGCGTTCGACCCCGACGAGGCGTACCAGAAGGGGACACGCATCCTCTCCCTCGAGGCCGGAGGCGGCGCTCAGCACAACCTCGACGGCCAGGACGTCCAGACCGGTCTCGATCTCTGGTACGCCGGCGTCCGCGCGTCGCTGCTGCCCTTCCAGCCGCTGGGGAATGGGTTGCTCCACGGCGCGCTGGAGATCGGGCTGGAGCCGGTCTACCAGAGGTACACCGAGCCGGTGACGGCCTTCTACGCCGGCCTCGGGCTGGTGGGCCGCTACCATTTCCTGTCGTTCGGCCGCGTCGTTCCCTATGTGGAGATCGCCGGAGCCGCGGGGGCCACCGATCTCAGGGTCAGGGAGATCCGATCCGAGTTCGCGTTCTGGCTGGCCGGCGGCCTGGGAGCTTCGATCTTCATCACCGACCACACCGCGATCTACGCCGGTTACCGCCTGGTCCACATGTCCAACGGGAACACCGAGACCCCCAATCGAGGTTTCGAGGCACATACGGGCCTGGCAGGCGTATCATTCTTCTTCAAGTAGGAGCCACATGGCCACGTCCATCGCCGAAATCGTCCTGGCCGGTCCCCGGGGTTTCTGCGCCGGGGTCGAGCGCGCCATCGACATCGTGGAGCTGGCGCTGGAGGTGTGCCGGCCGCCCGTCTACGTGCGGCGAGAGATCGTCCACAACGGCTACGTCGTGGAGAAGCTCCGGGCCAAGGGCGCGATATTCGTCGACGAGCTGAACGAGGTTCCCGACCGCGCCACGGTGATCTTCAGCGCTCACGGGGTCTCCCCGGCCGTGCGGGAGGACGCCGCTCGCCGCGGCCTGCGGGTGATCGACGCGACGTGCCCGCTCGTCACCAAGGTGCACCTGGAGGCGATCCGGTACGCGCGAGAAAACTACTCCATCATCCTCATCGGCCACGAGGACCACGACGAGGTGATCGGCACCCTGGGCGAGGCGCCCCGACGCATCTTCGTCATCGACAGCGTCGCCGAGGTCGAGAAGCTGAAGGTTCCGAACCCCGAGAAGATCGCCTACCTCACACAGACGACGCTGTCGGTGGACGACACGCGGGACGTCATCGAGGCGCTCCGGCGCCGGTTTCCCAGGATCGTGGGCCCGTCCCGGGACGACATCTGCTACGCGACGCAGAACCGCCAGGCGGCCGTGAAGACGGTGGCGGGCGACGTGGACGTGCTGCTGGTGATCGGCGCGGCCAACAGCTCGAACGCCATCCGACTGGTCGAGGTGGCGCAGTCGGCCGGCACGCCGGCCTACCTGATCAACAATGTCCACGACGTCAAGGCCGAGTGGCTGCAGGGCGCCCAGCGGATCGGCGTGACCGCCGGCGCATCCACGCCCGAGATCCTGGTCACGGAGACGGTGGCAGCGCTCCGACGAGGGGGCGCCGCGGTGCGGGAGGTTCACGTCGTCGAGGAGAACGTGCGGTTCGGGCTGCCCTCGGAGCTCGAGCACATGGCTCGCGAGCGGGAGATCACTCTGCCCTCGCGGACCGTCATGCGTCAGTCGATTTAGCCTCGGAGGGGGGCTTTGCCCCCCTTCCGATACCTCCCCCCAGGACTCGGTTGCGCGGGCTCCGCCCGCGCTCGAAATGTCGTCTCAATCGCGCCCGCGCCAGGTCGGAGGTGTCCGGTGAAGCCACGCCATGCCATGCTGGGGACGGTGCTGGCCCTGCTCGTGCCGGCGGGAGGGACGACGCAGGACGTCGCCGACAAGGTCGTGCTGAACAACGAGGCGGTGGCGGTGGTGGAGTACACGTTCCCGCCCGGATTCTGCGGTGAGGAGCACGCGGCGATCGCCAACGAGTTCGCCTACGTGATACACCACGTGCTGGTAGCTGTCAGCGGTCGGCGCGCGGTAGACCTCCACGCGGTCCGCCGTCAGATCCAGGAGCCAGGCCTCGCGGATGCCGGCGCGCGCGTAGAGCGGCATCCGCACGCGGCGATCGACGGCGAGGCTGCCGTCCGCCACCTCGACGAGGAGCAGGACGTCGGCCGCCACCGGGTGCGCCGCCCTGTAAGAGTCCGCGCGTGGACGCAGCAGCGTCACATCTGGCTGGGGCTCGGAGTCTTCCTTCAGGAATTCGATGGGGTTCTGGATCTGGACGACGGCACGCTCCCCCAGCCGCCACGTCCAGAGATGAGTGAGGTGGTTCACCGTGCCGGCGTGCCGCGAGCCGATCGGCTCGCGCACGACGATCTCCCCGGCGATGAGCTCGACCGGCTCGTCCTTGGCGAGGATTTCCGCCGAGCCCATCCGATGGTACTCCTCGACGGTGAACCGGCGCCGCGTGAGGAGATCGCTCATGGGGAGTCTCCTGCCGGCCATTCTAGCGTGGTGGTGGAGGCTCGTCAGCGTCGGCATTCCGATACACGGCTCGCGGGCGGTCCGTGGGCTATACTCGCGCTCAGGACCCCCACGAGCCAGAAATCGCGATGAGCTTTCTCACCCACGTCGAGTGCACCGTGTGCGGTCACCGCCACGACGCCAAGCGCCTGCTCACCGTGTGCGAGAGGTGCAGCCAGATGCTGGCTGCGCGCTACGACCTCGAGCGCCTGGCGGCGCACGTGAGCAAGGATGCGCTGCGCGGCCGGCCGCCGGGGATGTACCGCTTCCGCGAGCTGACCCCGCTGGACGACGGCGAGGAGCCGGTGACGCTCGGCGAGGGAGGCACGCCGCTGCTACCGCTGCCGCGACTGGCCGCGCAGCTTGGGCTGCGCCACGTGCTGGCCAAGGACGAGGGCCAGAATCCCACCGGCACCTTCAAGGCCCGGGGGCTCGGCATGGCGATCACGCGGGCCCGGACCCTGGGGGCCCGGGGCTTCGTCATCCCGTCGGCGGGCAACGCCGGCGGCGCGGCGGCGGTGTACGCGGCGCGGTGCGGCCTGCCGTGCGCCGTGATCGTGCCACGGGGCACGCCGCCCGCAGCGGTCGCCGAGGCGCTGATCGCCGGCGCGCACGTCTTCACGGTCGAGGGCTCGATCGCCACCGCCGGCAAGATCGTCGCCGAGGTCGCGCCCCAGGTCGGCTGGTTCGATCTCTCGACGCTCAAGGAGCCGTACCGCCTCGAGGGCAAGAAGACGATGGGGCTCGAGCTGGCCGAGCAGCTGGGCTGGACCATGCCCGACCTCCTCGTCTACCCTACCGGCGGCGGCACCGGCCTGGTCGGTATCGCCAAGGCCTACGAGGAGCTGCGGGCGATGGGATGGCTCGCCGGCGCGTTGCCGCGCTTCGTCAGCGTGCAGGCCGAGGGCTGCGCGCCGGTCGTCAAGGCATGGCGTGAGGGCGCCGAGACGACCAGCCCCTGGGCGAGCCCGGTGACCCACGCGGCGGGGCTGCGCGTGCCCTCTCCCTTCGCGGGACGTCAGATGCTCGGCGTGATCCGCGAGAGCAAGGGCGAGGCCCTGGCCGTGAGCGAGACCGCCATCCGCCAGGCCCAGCGCCTGCTGGCGCGGGTCGACGGCGTGTGGACGGCGCCGGAGGCGGCGGCGACGGTCGCGGCGCTGATTCAGCTGAAAGACCGGGGCGCGCTCGCCGCCGATGCCCGGATCGTCCTCGTCCTCACCGGAAGCGGGATCAAGAACGAGCCCCCACCGCTGCCGCCGCCCGTCGACCTCACCGGTTCCGACGACGACATCGTCGCGCGGGTCCAGCAGGTCCTCACGCGCTGAACCGGAGCTCGAGCGCCGGCTCCGCCGGCGCGACCTATCCTAGGGGGAGGTCTCGGAGGGGGCCGTCGAGGCCCCCTCCGACGAGGACGGGGGACGGAGTCCCCCTCCGAGCAAATATGGTAGCATCTCCCCACCGCATCGCTCCGCCCCGGGAGGTCGCGAATGACGATCGAGATCGGCAAGATCCGCAACGTCGGTGTCGTGGGGCACGGCGGCGTCGGGAAGACGTCCCTGGTAGAGACGCTCCTCTTCTCCGCGGGCGCTGTGACCCGCCTGGGACGCGTGGACGACGGCACCACGACCACCGACTTCGACCCCGACGAGATCAAGCGGAAGATCTCGATCAACACCGCCATCGCCTACTGCGACTGGAAAGGTCACCGCATCAATCTCGTGGACACGCCCGGATACGGCGATTTTATCACCGACGCGCGGGCGGGGCTGCGGGTGGTGGAGGCGGCCATCGTCGTCGTGGACGCCGTTGCCGGCGTTCAGGTCCAGACCGAGAAGGTGTGGAAGTTCGCCACCGAGTTCGCCCTGCCCCGCGCCGTCGTGGTGAACCGGCTCGACCGGGAGCGCGCCGACTTCTTCCGGACCCTCGACTCGCTGGGCCGCCGTCTCAAGGGCCGGCTGGTCCCGCTCCACATCCCGGTGGGGGAGGAGAGCGGCTTTCAGGGCTTCGTCGATCTCGTCAAGATGAAGGGTATCGTCCACGCCGACGGCAAGCCCAGGGAGACGGACATTCCGGCCGAGGCCGCCGAGCGGGCCAAGGAGTACCGGGAGAAGCTGGTGGAGGCGGCGGCCGAGACCGACGACGACCTCACGGCGAAGTATCTCGAGGCCGGCTCGCTCGACGAGGCCGAGATGCTCAAGGCGCTGCGGGCCGGCATCGCCGAGGGCAAGCTGGTCCCGGTCCTCATCGCCGCCGCCGCCAAGAACATCGGCGCGTCGGCGCTCCTCGATCTCTTCGTCGAGTCCTTCCCGTCGCCCGCCGACCGCGGCGAGGTGAGCGGAACGGACATGAAGACCAAGCAGCCGGGGACGCGCGCACCCGACCCCAAGGCGCCGGTGGCCACGCTCGTCTTCAAGACGCTCAGCGATCCCCACGTCGGCAAGCTCAGCCTGTTCCGTGTCTTCAGCGGCACCCTGAAGTCGGAATCGCAGCTCCTGAACGTCCCCCGTGGGGCCAAAGAGCGGATGAGTCACGTCGGCTGGCTGCAGGGCAAGACCCAGAAGGCCGTGGAGGCGCTCGGCCCCGGCGAGATCGGCGTCGTCGCCAAGCTCAAGGAGACGCTCACCGGCGACACGCTCAGTGACGAGGCCAACGCCTTCGAGCTGCCGCGCATCACCTTCCCGGAGCCAGCCATCTCGTTCGCCATCCAGCCCAAGACCCGCGGGGACGAGGACAAGATCTCCAACGCGCTGGCCCGCATCGCCGAGGAAGACCCCACCGTCCACTACCACTTCGATCCCGAGACCAAGCAGCTCCTGGTCTCCGGCGTGGGCAATCTGCACGTGGAGATGGTCGTCGAGCGCATGAAGCGCAAGTACAACGTGGACGTCAATTTGTTACCGCCCCGCATCCCCTACAAGGAGACGGTGAAGGGCCGGGCCGAGGGACAGGGCAAGTACAAGAAGCAGACGGGTGGCCGGGGGCAGTACGGGGACGTCTGGCTCAAGGTCGAGCCGCTCCAGCGCGGCGGCGGCTTCGAGTTCGTGGATGACATCTTCGGCGGCGCCGTGCCCCGCAACTACATCCCCTCCGTGGAAAAGGGCGTGCGTGACTGTATGAAGCGCGGCATCTTGGCCGGCTACCCGGTGGTGGACACGAAGGTCACCCTCTACGACGGCTCCTACCACGAGGTGGACTCGTCGGACATGGCCTTCCAGATCGCTGCCTCCATGGGACTCCAGAAGGTCTTCATGGACGCTCATCCCATCCTGCTCGAGCCGATCATGAACGTGGAGGTGACCGGCCCCTCGGAGGTGGCCGGCGACGTGATCGGCGACCTGAACTCGCGCCGGGGGCGGATCGTGGGGATGGAGCCCGCCGGCGAGACGGCGGTGGTCCGGGCCCAGGCGCCGATGGCGGAGATGCTGACCTACGAGCCCGCGCTGCGCTCCATGACGGGCGGCCGCGGTGCCTACTCGATGGAGTTCTCCCACTACGAGGAGCTGCCCGCGTTCCTCGCCGAGAAGATCGTCAAGGAAGCGAAGGCGGAGAAGGCCGAGAAGCACTGATGGTGACGCGCCGCCAGCTCCTCGTGTCCGGCTGCCGCGTCCTGCCGGTGGTCGTCCTGGGGGTGACCCGGCGGGCGGCGGCCGAGCCCGCCCCCGCCTCGGCCGGACCGGCCGACCCCAAGCTGATCGAGGACCTCGTCGCCGCCAACCGCATCCTGGTGGATCAGGGCGTGCTCGACGGCTACGGACACGTCAGCGTGCGGCACGACCGCGACGCCAACCGATATCTTATGTCGCGCTCGCTCGCCCCCGAGCTGGTGACGGCCGCGGACATCATGGAGTACGACCTCGACAATAATCCGGTGGATGCCCGGGGCCGGACCAGCTACCTCGAGCGGTTCATCCACGGCGAGATCTACAAGGTCCGGCCGGACGTCAAGGCCATCGTCCACCATCACTCGCCGTCGGTCATCCCCTTCAGCGTGAGCACGGCCGCGCTTCGACCCATCTATCATATGGCGGCGTTCCTGGGCGAGGGCGTACCGGTCTTCGAGATCCGGAACGCGGGCGGCCTGACGGACCTCCTCGTCCGTAACCCGCAGCTCGGCCGGGCGCTGGCGCAGACGGTGGGCCAGCACACCACTGCCATCATGCGCGGCCACGGCGCGGTGGTCGTGGGCCCCACGATCGTCCACGCCGTCGCCCGCAGCGTCTATATGGAGATGAACGCGCGGCTGCAGGCCCAGGCGATGGCGCTGGGCCCCGTCACCTACCTCGATCCCGAGGAGGCGCGCAAGGCGGACGCCTCGGTCTCCGGGACCTACGGCCGCCCGTGGGAGCTCTGGCGGCGCAAGGCCCTGGGGAAGTAGGCTCTCAGAACCGGAACGCGACCCCGCCCGACAGGCTGAAGTCGGCCTCGCCGCGGGTGAGCCCGACGCCCACCGAGCCCGTCAGCTTCATGACCCTGGTGAGCCGGTACTCCGAGCCGAAACGCAGCCCCCAGGGATCTACCTGGTGCGGAGAGATGGCCTGCGCGCCATCGAGGAACGCAAAGACGCTGAGCGGCCGCGTCACGCTGTAGGCCGCCCCCATGGACCAGCTGAAGGAGTCGCGGAGGTCCGCCCCGGAGGGCGAGCCGATGAACGTGTAGGCCAGGGTCAGAAATCCCGTCCAGCGCTCCAGGAAGGTCTTGGCAAAGTCGACGCCAAGCGTTTCATCGAACTTGCCCGTGCCCAGCCCCCGATCCTCGTCGGCGGTGGGGAACTTGATCTTGACGTAGGGGGCGACCTCGGGGAGTACCTGTTGCTCCTCGAGGATGATGTAGGACCCCCGCAGCAGGATATCGCCGATGCCGCCCTCGGTGGTCCGGGCCTGCTGTCCGCTCCGTACGGCGACGCCGCCGCCGGTCACGGTGACGTTCTCCGACGTCTGACGGAGGTACGGCACGGTGAGCTTGAACTCCAGCCGGTCCCAGGCGGCGCCGAAGGTGAACGGCACGTAGACGATCGTGGTGTTTTCGTCGGTGCCGTAGTCGCCGCGCGAGTAGTTGATGGAGGTCGAAAACAGCCAGTGCGGGTCCTCGGCCAGGGCGGGGGTGACGCCGACGAAGGTGAGCCCGACCACGATCATGACAGCGCAGTAGCGCATAGCTGTTCTCCGGTCGAGGATGATGGAGTCGCCTGTCAGCGGGCGGTCTCTGGGCTTGAGCATAGTCACAGGGGCCTCGGCCTGACAACTCGGCCTTACAAATGGAAACGGGCGCCGGCGCGGCGGAGTTGCCGCGCCGGCGCCCGGCGGTTCATCAGCGTCCGACCCGCTCCGTTCGCTCAGGCTTCTCGGCCTTCGCCGCCCCCGCGCCGTCGGCGTGTGCGACTTCCTTCTGCGTCTTCTTGACCTTGCTGAGCACGCGGCCGAGCTTGAGGTCGAGGTCGTGGGTGATCTGGCCCCAGCCCTGGCCGGCAGCCCGTCGATCCAGGATCGTCTTGAGAGCGTCCTGGTCGGTCATCCCGCGCTTCTTCAGCTCGTCCGCGAGCGCGAGGGTGATGGCCACCTCGCCGAAGCCGAGCCCCCGATTGCGCAGGCTGGTGACCACCGACTCGTCGACCTTGAATTCCTTCGCGATGGCCTGTGTCACCCGCCGCTGGCCGTCCGGGGTGGATCCGGCCGCGGCCGCCTCCGCGTCGACCCCCTTGGCTTCCGCCTGGAGCTGGGCGGCGTGCTTCTGCTCCCCCTCGTTCATCGGTTGGGCGAGGGCGCGGACGGCGTGATCGGTCCGCTTGACGTCGCGTCGCACGGCACCCAGCCGCTCGACGCCGAGGGTCTTCGCGATCGGGCCCCAACCCTGGCCCGACTGCTTCATCTCCCGGATCTGATCGATCGTGGAGAACGTGACGCTCGACTGGCGGGCGTAGAGGGCCAGGAGAATCGTGATCTCGCCGTAGCCGAGCCCCTTGCTCCGGAGGGTCTGGACGTCCTGGAGCGTCAGAGGCCGCGCGTTCGGGTCCGTGGCCGACGACTTCACCTGGACCGTGGAGAATTCTTCGGCGATCCGCCGGGACACGCGCGCCGCGTCCGCGCGACTCGCCGAGGCGTCGATCTCCCTCGCCTCCTTGCCGAGCTGGGTATCGGTCTCCGCCGGCTTCTGGGCTCCCGCCGGAACCGCCGCGCCGAGCATGAGCGCGACGATGAGGAAAAGGCTCCAGCGCTTCAACCCCACGATGGGCTGCCTGTGTTCCATTGCTCCACCTCGTTCATGTGGCCTGCCCCGCCATCCGGGCAAGCCCGATTTCGAACCGCGTGTGAGTTGTGCAGCGCCCGTGCCAAACTCCCCGAACGGGGGAATCGTGCCAATTTTGACGAGGGTTCCGCGGCGATTCCGGCCGAGGCCCGTGGACGGATCGGTGTCAGAACGCCGGACACCGCTCGATGTTTCTGATCGGTGCCGGCGGCAGGGGGTTACGATCCGCGCAGGCGCGGGTCGAGCACGTCGCGAAGCGCATCGCCCAGCATGCTATATAAAGGAAGCCAGCGGTTTCCTCGGGCTGGCGGTCGCCGCGTACATCTGCATCACCTCCGGGCAGTTCGGGAGCATGACGACGACCCGGTCGCCCGGACCCGCGCCGAGCCGGCGCAGCGCGTTGGCCAGTCGATTGGCGGCGCGGTCAGCTGGCGGCCCTCGAACGCGAGCGCCGGGCACTCGCCGAATGTCCGGACGTTGTCCTTGCCGAGAGCCGCCAGATTCATCGTTGCGCTTCCGGCTCCATTGGGCGGTGGGTTGCTGGATGATACCTCGCCGGCCCCGCTGGTCACGGCGTAATGCTAGAATGCTCGTCCGAATGAAAGGGCTCTTCGCCGCGCAGCATGACGCGATGTTCCGGCGGCCCTGGCCCGTGTGGGGCGCGGCCGTGCTGGTGGCCACGGTGAACGTCTTCCTCTTCGCCTTCGATCGCCCCTGGACCGCTTCCGACGGCATGCGGAACTGGGGCGACTGGATCCTCACCGGGCTCGGCGCGCTGCACCGCCCGGACTTGATCGCGCCGTGGCTCTACTCGGGAGCGCTGCTGAACACCGGCGTGCTGGTGGGCGGCCTGGTGGCGGCGCTGCTCAGCTGCGAGTTCGCCGTGCGCGTGCCGCCGGCCGGAGAGCTGGTAAAGGGCGCGCTGGGCGGCCTGCTCATGGGCGTTGGCGCCATCCTCGCCTTCGGTTGCAACATCGGCGGCTTCTTCTCGGCGACGAGCGCGCTGTCGCTGTCGGGCCTGGGCATGATGCTCGGTCTGGGCGCCGGCGCTTTCCTCGCCATCCGGTATCTCATCTGGGAGGTCGAGCACCACCCGTCCTGGTCGAGCGGGCGCGCGCGCGTCTTCGGCGCGGCGCGGGGCCCGGGGCGCAGCCGTCAGCCGCTGGTGGGCGGGCTGCTGCTCCTGCTGCTCCTGCTCCTCCCCTTCGTGTACAGCCGCGCGGGCTACGTGGCCCAGGGCATCTTCCTCCTCTTCGGCGCGGCGTTCGGCGTCATCTTCCAGCGCTCGCGCTTCTGCCTGGTCCGCGCCTTCCGCGAGCCCTTCATGACGGGCGACGCCGAGCACACGCGCGCCGCGGCCCTGGCCTTGACCCTCAGCATGCTGGGCTTCGCCATCCTCAAGTTCACCGACCTCAAGGACCGATCGGAATGGGTGTTCGCGGCCGCCGGGGCCGGCGGGCTGGCGGGCGGGCTGCTCTTCGGTATCGGGATGACGCTGGCGGGCGGCTGCGGCGCCGGATCGATCTGGCGCGCCGGCGAAGGGCAGGTGAAGCTCTGGGCCGCGGTTGCCTGCTTCGCGCTGGGCGCATCGCTGGCGCGGCTCGCGCTCACGCAGACCGAGCTCACCGGGAAGCTGGGCGTCGCCGTCTTTCTCCCCGCGGTGCTCGGCTGGGCGGGGGCCCTGATGCTGATCGTCGCGGTCATGGCCGCCTGGGCCGTCGCCGCGACCTGGAACGAACAGTCGGGGAAGTTCAGCGCATTGGTGTGAAGCCTCCACACTCGACAATGGGAGGAGCAGCGCCATGACAGGAATCACGCGCCGGGAGTTCCTTCGCGCGTCCGGAGTGGGCATGGTCGTCGGCGGCCTCGCGGGTGGTTGCGCGGGGGCGGCCCGGGGAGACATGGCGCCCAAGACCGGCAGGCGCGTCGTCGTGATCGGCGGTGGCTGGGGCGGCGCCACGGCGGCCAAGTACGTCCGTCTCGCCGACCCCTCGATCGAGGTGATCCTACTGGAGCCGAACCGCACGTTCGTCTCCTGTCCGTTCAGCAACCTCGTGCTGAGCGGGGTACGGACGATCGACAGCCTCACGTTCGACTACCGCGGGCTCCGCCGGCACGGCGTGAGCGTGCGCCACGAGGCGGCGACGGCGATCGAGCCCGAGACCAGGCGCGTCCGGGTCGGCGAGGGGTATCTGCAGTACGACCGGCTCATCGTCTCGCCGGGGGTGGAGTTTCAGTGGGAGCAGGTCGAGGGGCTGGCCGAGAATCAAGACAAGGTCCTGCACGCCTGGAAGGCGGGGCCGCAGACGGTCCAACTGGCCGCCCAGCTCGGGTCGATGCCCGACGGCGGGGTCTTCGTCCTGACGATCCCGCCCGCCGCCTACCGCTGCCCGCCCGGCCCCTACGAGCGCACGTGCCAGGTGGCCTGGTACCTCAAGAACAACAAGCCGAAGTCGAAGCTCATCGTGCTCGACGCCAACCAGAACATCATCTCCAAGGCCGGGCTGTTCCGGGCGGCCTGGCGCGACTACCCCAACATCGACTATCGGGCCTCCAACAAGGTCGTCAAGGTGGACCCCAGCGGGCGCGAAGTCGCCACGGACTTCGGCGACAAGGTGAAGTACGACGTCGTCAACCTCATCCCCCCGCAGCGCGCGGGGACCATCGCGGTGCAGGCGGACCTGGTGGGCGCCGACAAGCGCTGGTGCGAGGTCAATCACCTGACCTACGAGTCCGTGAAGCACCGGGACATCCACGTGATCGGCGACTCGACGATCGGGCTGCCGGTGCCCAAGTCGGGGAACATCGCCAACGCCATGGGCAAGATCTGCGCGGTCGCGGTCGTGCACCTGCTCGACGGCAAGCAGCCGCCGGCCCTGCCCCCCGGCAATACCTGCTACAGCTGGGTCAACGACCGGGAGGCGATCGCCGTCGTCAACGCCTACAAGATCGACGGCGGCAAGGTCGTCCAGATCGAACAGAAGCTCACCCCGGGCCAGTCCGTCGCGGTCGCCCAGAACGCGGTGGGCTGGGCGACCAGCATCTGGAACGACATCCTCGGCTGAGAGCGAAAGGAGACGACGATGCGGATCGCGCTCACTCTGGTGTTTATCCTCGCCGTCGCCGGCGCCGCCGGGGCCGGGCCGCTCGACGCGCCCGGGGCCACCAAGGCGCTGAACTGCGCCGCCTGCCATGGCCCCAGCGGCCAGAGTCCGTCCGACGCCATGCCGATCCTGGCCGGGCTGTGGCCGGAGTACTTCAAGAAGGCGATCCAGGATTACGCCGCCGGCCGGCGGCCCTCGCCGGAGATGGAGCCCTACGCCAAGCAGGTCCTGGAGCTGGGCGTGGACGACGTCGCCGCGTACTTCGCGAGCCAGCAGCGCGCGTCCACGAAGGTCAAGGTGGATGCGGCGGCGGTGGAGCGGGGACGGGCGGCGGCCCAGCAGTGCGCCGTCTGCCACGGCTCCGAGGGCAAGGGCGATCGGGCCAAGCTCATCCCCGACATCACGGGCCAGCCGCCCGGCTATCTCAGAACCCAGATGCTGCTCTTCAAGGAGGACCGGCGCAGCCCGGGCGACGAGCGTCTGAAAGCCTTGAAGGCGCTCATGAAGACGATCCCTGACGAGACGTTCGCCGACCTCGCCGCGTACTTCAGCAGCGTCAGGTGACGCGACGCTCAACGGACCCGGACAGGAGGAGACACAGGGGAGGGCTCGGGCGGTCCCAGCGAGATGACCCTCGTCGGAGGGGCCGCCCTGCTCGGACTGGGGTTCCTGATCGGGTGCTTCGGCACGCTGATCGGCGCGGGGGGCGGATTCCTGCTGGTGCCGCTCCTCCTGCTCGGCTATCACTTCTCGCCGCCGACGGCGGTGGGGACCTCGCTGGCGCTCGTCTTCCTCAACGCGGCGTCCGGCAGCGTCGCCTATCTGCGCCAGCGCCGGGTGGATCTCGGGCTCGGCTGGAAGTTCGCGGCGGCGACGGTGCCGGGCGCCATCGGCGGCGCGTACCTGACGCGGACGCTCTCGTCCAGCGTGTTCAGCCTGGTCTTCGGCGTGGTCCTTTTGATCATCGCCGGACTGCTGTTCTGGGGAAAGACCGCCACGCCGTCGCGACGCGCGACCCTCCGCCGGGTCGTCGACACCGCGGGTGAGTCGCATACCTACCACGTCGACGCCTGGAAGGGCGTGCTGGTCAGCTTTGTGGTGGGGCTCATGTCGAGCGTCCTGGGCATCGGCGGGGGCATCATCCACGTGCCGTTCCTGATCGTCGTCCTCGGTCTGCCCGTCCACGTGGCGACCGCCACGTCCCATTTCGTGCTCAGCATTTCGGCGTTCGTCGGC
This sequence comes from Candidatus Rokubacteria bacterium 13_1_40CM_69_27, assembly GCA_001917535.1. Taxonomy (GTDB): domain Bacteria; phylum Methylomirabilota; class Methylomirabilia; order Rokubacteriales; family CSP1-6; genus MNEF01. The sequence goes on along the minus strand of MNEF01000029.1, from coordinate 10,622 downwards.
GCGGCGACCTTCCTGGGCCTCGGACACGTGAATCTCATGACGACCGCGCTCATGGGGGCCGGGATCCTGGTCGGCGCCCAGGTCGGCGCTCGCGTGTCGCTCAAAGCCGGCGCCACCACGATCCGGATCATTCTCGCGGCCGCCCTGTCGCTCGTCGGGATCCGGATGATCCTGCATGCCGTCCAGATGATGCGCTGATCGGCGGGGCGCGCACGGGTATGGACGCGCTTGACGCCCGGCCGCGGCCCCTGGGCTCACGGGGCCGCGGTGGTCCACCGTGCTCGTCGACCTCCAACGGGTGACGCGGTGCACGGCGTCGAGCCGTTCCCGAGCGAGGATCCGGACTCCGAGCGCATCTAGGGGAAGGAGGCAGGGGTCAATCAGAACCTGATCTTCCCCCGTCCAGCCCGATCCCCTCAGCGGCCAGCACTGCTGGCATCAAAAGGTGCGCGTGTCGAAGGCGGGGCCGGACGATCAGTACGGCGACATCTTCGTAAACACCGACCGGGCGCATGAGGTGTACCGCGAGTGGAGCCGTGAGCGGGGCGCGAAGAGTCGGCGCCATGGAAATCGAGACCGGGTATACTTCGGTCAGTCGCCGCGCCGACGCTGGTGCCGCGCGGCGGCCCAGGAGGGCGGGGGGATGACGGGCGATCGGCCGATCAGTCGACGGCGGATGCTGGGCACGCTCGGCGTGCTCGGTGTGGCCGGCGCGACAGGTGCGCTGACGCTGTCGGTCCCGCGACGCGCCGGGGCCCAGCCGTTCGGCCTTCAGGAGACGGTGCAGGACGGGCTCAAGCGTCTCTTCGGCGGCCGTCCGATCAAGGACGGCGCCGGTGTCATCAAGCTGGACGTGCCCCTGATCGCGGAGAATGGCTCCGTGGTCCCGGTGTCGGTCGAGGTCAGCTCGCCGATGACGGCGAACAACTTCGTCAAGCACATCTACATCGTCGCCGACCAGAACCGCATTCCGATCATCGCGCGGGCGACGCTCACGCCGGAGGCGGGCCAGGCCTCGGTGGGGGCGACGGTGCGACTCGGCGAGACGGGGGACGTGCGGGCGATCGTGGAGCAGAGCGATGGCGGCCTGCTCCAGGTCAAGCGCGAGGTGAAGGTCACCGTCGGCGGCTGCGGCGGGTAGGGCGAGATGTCGGATATCGGCAAGGTCCGCATCCGGGTGCCCTCGAGCATCAAGCCGGGCGACATCGTGCGCGTGCGGACGCTGGTGATCCACCCGATGGAGCGGATCGAGCGCGACCAGCAGGGGCGGATCATCCAGCGCCGGTACAACTACATCAATCGGGTCGTCGCGACCTATCTGGGCAAGACGGTGGTCGCGTTCGACATCACGCAGAGCGTGAGCGAGAATCCCTCGTTGGTGTTCAGCTTCCGGGCGACCGACCCCGGCCAGCTCAAGGTCACCTTCGAGGACACGACCGGCGGGAAGTACGAGGGCACGGCCGACATCAGGTTCTCTTGACGCGATTGGTCCTCCGCCTGATCGCGCTGGCCGTCCTCGCCGGGGGCTGCGCCACCGCCGCCACCGACGCTCCCCGGGGCTCCAGCGTCCCGAAATGGGAGAGCCGCGCCGTCGCCCCCGCGCGCGGCGAGTTTCGGATCTTGCCCGACGGACGCCGGGAGCAGATCCGCTACAAGGGCTGGACCACGCAGGACTTCGGCACGTTCCGGACCTACGCCTATGGCGATGGGCACCCCGAGCCCCCCGTCGCCCGCGTCGCGATGCCCACAAGCCTCGCCGGCGATCCCGCCAGGGGGCGGGCGCTCTTTCTCTCCCGCGCCAAGGGACCGTGCGCCGGATGTCACCTGATTCCCGGCGACGATGTGTGGCCCGCCGGCGGCGTCGGGCCCGACCTCTCGACGATCGGCGACCGCGGGCTGTCCGACCAGTACCTTTACCAGCAGATCTACGATCCACGCCTGATCTTCCCCAACACGACGATGCCTCCCTGGGGCGGCGCCGGGGTCTTCACACCGGAAGAGATCGCTCACCTGGTCGCCTTCCTCCAGTCCCTCAAGGGGCCGCTGCCGCCGGAGAAGGATCCCGAGCGCAGTCCGTTCACGCGCTCGAAGCCCGTGGGCTTCGGGGACAACCTCGACCCGACGAACAACCCGGCGGTGCTGCTCGCCGATGACGGCGAAGCGCTGTGGAGCGCCAAGGGCCCGGCCGGCCGCGCCTGCGCCGACTGCCATAGGGAAGGCCCGGCCGGCGCCATGAAGGGAGTGGCGACGCGCTACCCGACGTACGTCAGCGCGTACCGGCGTGTCATGAGCCTCGAGGACTTCCTCACCGTGCACGGGCCTGAGACGACGGGCCATCTGTTGTCCGCCCAGAGCGTCGACAACCTCGCCCTGACCATCCTGATCAAGATGGCGTCGAACGGGCTGCCCGTTCAGGTGGACGTGACGAGCCCCCAGGCGCGCGCCGCGCTGGCGCGGGGCCGGGCGAGTTTTGAAAAGCGCGTCGGCCAGCGGAACCACGCCTGCGCCGACTGCCACACCCCCGACAAGGGCGCCAACAAGTTCCTGGGCGGGCGCCTGCTCGTCGACGTAAGCGCCGGCCTCACGCGCCATTTCCCGACCTGGCGAACGGACCGCGGCGAAGCGTGGGACATGCGCAAGCGCTTCCAGTGGTGCATGACGCCGCTGGGGACGAACATGCTGGCCGCCGACGCTGTCGAGTACGCGGAGCTGGAGCTCTATCTCACGTCGTTCGACAACGGCCGGCCGATGAACGTTCCCGGCATCCGCCACTGACTCCATGGAAGTCACCCGCCGCGATCTGCTGAAGCTCCTGGCGATCGCGGGTGGGCTCGGCCTGGGCCCGCGCGACCTGGAAGCCGCCGAGGCGCCCGCGCGTCTGCTCGAGTTCGCTCCGCTGGGCAACGTGACGCTGCTGCACATGACCGATCCCCACGCGGCGCTGCGGCCCGTCTTCTACCGCGAACCCGACGCGCTGCTGGGCGTGGGCGCCGAGCGCGGCCAGCCGCCCTACCTCACCGGCGAGGCGGCCCTGCGCGCGTACGGGCTCCGGCGGGGCACCCCGGAGGCCTACGCTTACACGCACCTGGATTTCTCGCAGCTGGCCGCCCGCTACGGCCGGATGGGGGGCTACGCCCACCTGGCGACACTGGTCAAGCGCATCCGCGGGGAGCGCCGGGGCCGGACGCTGCTGCTGGACGGGGGCGACACGATCCAGGGATCCGCGACGGCGTTGTGGACGCGCGGCGCCGACATGGTGAGGGCGATGAACGAGCTCGGCGTGGAGGTCTTCACGCCGCACTGGGAGTTCATCTACGGCATCGACCGCGTCCGGGAGCTCTTCGGCGACCGCGAGCGCGGCGGGCTCTTCGCCGGCGACTTCGTGGCCCACAACGTGACGGAGCTGGGCTTCGGCGATCCCATCTTCCGCCCCTACACGATCCGGGCGGTGGGCGGCGTGCGGGTGGGCGTCATCGGTCAGGCGTTTCCCTATACGCCGGTCTCGCACCCGCGACGCTTCGTGCCCGATCTGACCTTCGGCATCAGGGACGACCACGTGCAGGGACTCGTCAACGAGCTGCGCGACGGCCGGAAGGCGGAGGTGGTGGTGCTGCTCTCCCACAACGGCATCGCCGTCGACCTCAAGCTGGCCGCGCGGGTGAGCGGGCTCGACGTGATCCTGGGTGGCCACACCCACGACGCGCTGGTGGAGCCGATCCGGGTGGGGCGGACGCTCGTCGTCAATTCCGGATCACACGGCAAGTTCCTGAGCCGGCTCGACCTCGACGTCCGCGGCGGACGCATCGCCGACTCCCGCTACCGGCTGATCCCCGTGCTGTCGAAGGCGCTGCCGGAGGATTCCCCGATGGCGCGGCTCATCCACGACATCCGCGCCCCGCACGAAGCCCGGCTGAGCGAGCGCCTGGCCGTCTCCGAATCGCTCCTCTATCGCCGCGGCAACTTCAACGGCCCGTTCGACGAGGTGATCCTGGACGCGCTCCTCGGGCGCGCCGACGCGCAAGTGGCGTTCTCTCCCGGCTTTCGCTGGGGCGTCACGATCCTGCCCGGCCAGGAGATCAGCCTGGAGGACGTCTACTCGCATACCGCCCTGACGTACGCCAACACCTGGGTGCGCGAGATGAGCGGGGGCGAGATCCACCGCATCATGGAGGACGTCGCCGACAACCTCTTCCATCCCGATCCGTATTACCGCCAGGGCGGGGACATGGTGCGGCTGGGAGGCCTCACCTACGTCATCGATCCGGAACGGCCGATGGGCCAGCGCATCACCGACGTCCGGGTGGGAGGCCGCCCGCTCGATCCCGCCCGCCGCTACAAGGCCACCGGCTGGGCGAGTCTCGGCGAGGCCGACGGCCCGCCCGTGTGGGACGTGGTCGCCGAGCACCTGCGCCGGGTCAAGCGGGTGAGGATCGATCCACGCGCCCGCGTCAAAGTCGTCTCCCTCGCCCGCCAGCGCGGGCCGGGCTAAGATAGGCGCCTCATGACACGCCCGACGTTCCTCGGCCTGGCCGCGGGCGCCGCGCTGGTGGCGCTGCTCGGCCTGCGGCTGATGTCGAGCCCGCCGACGCGGCCGTCGGCGACGGCGGCCGGCGCCGGCGACTCGGTCCACGATCTGATGATGGATCTCCTGATCATCCCGCTCGACAGCCGGCCGGCCAAGCCGTTCGCGCTCGCGCGCCTCGACGGCCGAGAGGTCGCGCTCGCCGACCTCGAGGGTCGCCCGGCGCTGCTCTACTTCTGGGCCACCTGGTGACCGTACTGCACGAGGGAGTTGCCCTCGACGATCGAGCGCGTGCACCGGGAGTTCAAGGACAAGGGGCTGGCCGTGGTCGCCATCAGCATCCAGGAGCCGCCTGACAGGGTCGCCGCCTGGGTCAAGACCCACAACACGTCCTTCACCGTTCTGCTCGATGCCGACGGCAGCGTCACCCGACAGTATGAGGTCACCGCGACCCCCACCGTGTTCATCGTCGGTCGGGACGGTACGCTGCTCGGCAAGGCGCTCGGCACCAAGGCCTGGACCTCCGACACGGGCCGCGCCCTGCTCCAGGCCCTCGCGGGTTCGTGATCGCGCTTCCCGACCCCGACGTCATCGACCTCGACCTCCTCGTCCTGGGCGGGGGCGGCGCCGGCCTCTGTGCCGCCCTGCATGCCGCTGACGCCTCCGCCGCGCTGCAGATCGGCGTCGTCGTCAAGGGGCTGCTGGGCCGCGCCGGCTGCACCCGCATGGTGCAGGGCGGCTACAACGCGGTGCTCACCGCGCCCGATTCGCTGCAAGCGCATCTGCTCGACACGCTCAAGGGCGGCGGGTGGATCAACGACCAGGAGCTGGTGTGGACGCTGGTCACCGAGGCGCCCCGGCGGGTGCTCGAGCTGGAGTCGCGCTACGGCTGCCTCTTCGACCGCACCCCCGAGGGGCGCATCCACCAGAAGCCGTTCGCCGGCCAGACGCACGACCGCACCATCCACAAGGGTGACCTCACCGGCATCGAGATCATGAGTCGCTTGATGGAGCAGATCCTGGGACGCGTCAACGTGAGGGTGTTCGAGGAGTGCCGCGCGGTGGAGCTGGCTGTCGACGACGACGGCCGCTGCGCCGGCGCGCTCGTGCTCGACATCCGCAGTGGGCGACTCCTGGGGCTCCGCGCGCGGGCGACGCTGCTGGCGATGGGCGGTGGTCCCACGATGTACAGGGTGATCGCCTGCTCGGCCGACAAGTCCGCCGACGGCATCGCACTGGCCTATGAGGCGGGCCTGCTGCTCCGCGACATGGAGATGATCCAGTTCCATCCTACCGGGCTCGTCGTCCCGGGCTCGCTCATGACGGGAGCCCTCCTCGAGGAAGGGCTGCGCGGCGCCGGCGGTCATCTCCGCAACGGCCCCGGGGAGCGGTTCATGGCGCGCTACGATCCCGCGCGCATGGAGCGCTCCACGCGCGACCTGGTGGCGCGCGCCTCGTTCCTCGAGGTCGAGGCGGGACGGGGCACGCCGAACGGCGGCGTGTGGATCGACGTCTCCCACCTCGGGGCCGGAGTGGTCGAGCGCAACTTCCGGGGCATGGTCAAGCGCTGCCGCGACTTCGGCCGCGACCTGGCCCGCGAGCCCGTGGAGGTCGGGCCCACGGCCCACTTCATGATGGGCGGCGTCGTCATCGATCCCGGCTGCCGCACCGCCATCGAAGGGCTCTTCGCCGCCGGCGAGGACGCCGGGGGCGTGCACGGCGCCAATCGGCTGGGCGGCAATGGCGTCGCCGACTCCACCGTCTTCGGAGGCATCGCCGGGGACGCCATGGCCGCGTTCGTGGCCGACCGTCCGGCCCCCGCGCTGGCGACGACGCGCCTCGGGCAGATCGCGCGCGCGCTCGTCGCTCCGCTCGGGCGGGCGACCGGCTCCGAGCTCTATGAGCTCCAGCGTGATCTGAGGTCGGTGATGTGGGAGAAGGCCGGGCTGATGCGCGAGGCGAAGGGTCTCCGGGCGGCGCTGAGCGAGGTGGAGCGGATCGCGGTGCGCCTGGACAACGTCGGCGTGCCGGGCGGCCCGGCGCTGAACCTCGCCTGGCAGGACTGGTTGAATCTCCGCAACCAGGCGACCGCGGCCAGGCTGATCATCACCAGCGCGCTCGAGCGCGAGGAGAGTCGGGGCGCCCATTACCGTCGGGACTTTCCCGAGGCCGCCACCGGCGCGCCGTACGTCGTGCAGGTGCGGCGCGCGGGGGACACGGTCGCCGTGAGCCGGGAGCCGGTCGCCTTCACGCGGGCGCGCCCGGCGCCGGCCCCGGAACCGGCCACGGTGGAGATCGGCGACTAGGAGGGTGGAGATGAACCGCCGCGTCTTTCTCATCGGATCGGCGACCGTCCTCGCGGGCGTGGCGGCTTGGCCCGCCCCCGTCCGCGCCCAGAAGCCGAAGACGCGCCTGGTCCTCCTGGGGACGGGCGGGGGCCCGCGGCCGCGGAAGGTCAACTCGGCGTCGGCGCAGGTGATCCTCGTCAACGACGTGTCGTACGTGGTGGACTGCGGCGACGGCGTCGCCCGCCAGCTCGTGTCGGCCGGGGCCGCGCTGCCGAAGCTCCGCCACATCTTCATCACCCACCATCACTCCGATCACAACGCCGACTACGGGAACCTCGTGCTCTTGTCGTGGGCCAGCGGGCTCCGCACGCGCGTGGACACGTGGGGGCCGCCGCCGCTCGAGAAGATGACCCGGCTCTTCTTCGAGCTGAACGCCTACGACATCAACACGCGCATCGCCGACGAGGGCCGGGTTCCGCTGGTCCCGCTGATCCACGTGCACGAGCTGCCGCAGCCGGGGATCGTCATGCAGGACGAGAACGTGAAGGTGACGTCGACGCTGGTCGACCATCCGCCGGTCGTGCCCGCCTTCGCCTACCGCTTCGACGCCGCCGACCGGTCCATCGTCATCTCGGGCGACACCGCGCGCTCCGACGCGCTCGTCAGGCTGGCCCAAGGCGCCGACGTGCTCGTGCACGAGGCGATGTACCTGCCGGCCGTCGATCGGCTCGTCGCCCGCGTCCCCGCCGCGGCGACGCTGAAACAGCACCTGTTGGCCAGCCACACGTCGGTCGAAGACTGCGGCCGGGTGGCGGCAGCGGCCGGCGTCAAGACGCTCGTGCTCTCCCATCTGGTTCCCCCCGACGATCCCCTGGTCACCGACCAGATGTGGCTCGACGCCGCCAAGCGCCATTTCCAGGGCGAGGTGATCGTGGGCAAGGACCTGATGGAGATCTGAATGCGCTCACGACAGGCGACACCGCACCTCGAGATCGAGGCTCGCGGTGTCGCCGTCGTGCGCGCCTGACGGTCCGCGCCGTCCTCGAGCTACGGGCCGACGCTGGTAAAGAACACGTCGCTCGGGTCCCCGGTCACGATGCCCGACTGGACGAAGAAGGGTTTGAATTCGTTCCCGATCACCGCGAGCGCCTCGTAGTCGCCCACGAAGAAGCCGCGGGCGACGGGGGCCTTCCTCATGTCGAAGGATGCAGGCGTGATCCGAGCTTCGCTCGCCCAGTTCGCGGAGCTTGTGCACGATACGCTCGCCGAGAGATGGCAGTGCACAAGGAAGTAATCTGTCTTGAGGGAGACCCCCGTGCAGTCGGGCCTACCGCTGACAATCGGACACGGCGTGGTGTTGCGGAAGTCGTAGTAGGTCACGCCAATGGTGCCATCGGCCGCGGCGCGGACCGTCGGGGTGAACGCCTGCTGATCGCCCGACCGGATGTTCGTGGGAGTCCGGTTGATCTGGATCGGCGTCGACCACGTGAAACCGCCGTCCCTGGACATCGAGAAGGCGATGCTGTCGTGGGCGAAGCTGCTGAAGCGCGCGTCCTGCCAGACCGCGTAGAGGTTGCCGAAGCCCGGGCTCCGCGGGTTCCGATCGACCGCGACCTGCGGAAGGATGTCGCCGGTGCGGACCCGGGCACCCGTGTCGGGGTCTCTCACGCCGTTTAGCTGCGGATCGATGACGGCCCGCGACTGCATCTTGGCCGCCCGGATCGGCGGCCCGTGAGGCAGCCAGGTGACGCCCCTGTCGCTGGAGCGCTTCAGCGACAGGTTGAAGTCGAGGTGGCTGCCGCCCTCGTCGTTCCTGAAGTTCAGGAGCTCGTTGAAGAAGTCGACGAGGGTTCCATTGGGGAGCACCACGATCTGGTTGCCAATGGTCTGATTGTTCGCGCCCGGGTCGTAGATGATGCTGGGGACCTCCCAGCTCACGCCGCCGTTCGTCGTGCGCGAGAACGTCGCCGGGCTCTTGAAGCCGAGGCCGATCACCTTCTCAGGGTTGATGAGGGTGCCGACCGGGCTCTCTACCCGATCCCAGACGAGATACACGAAATTCGAGTTTCCCGGGTCAGCGGTAATCGCCTCTTTGTCATTCAGGATCCGGGGACTCGTGTCCTTGATGATCGTGACCGGATCGCTCCACGTCACCCCCCCGTCGAGGGATCTGCTCACGAGCAGGGCGTTCTTCCCCATGGCGCCGGGGAAGCCCGGGGGCGCCTCGAAGTCGAACGACAGGCTCACGTGGAAGAGATCGCCGTTCGGCGCAAAGGAGAGCCACGGGTCGGACCCTCGCTTGTAGTCCCCGCCGTTCGCGGGGGTCCCGCCGGAGCAGAGCGTGATGCGCGGGATGACAACATTGGTCCAGTGAGCCCCACCGTCGAAACTCACCCCGGCGACGAGCCCCCGCGACCCGCCATTCGACCAGCGGTCCTGCTGCCAGCTCCCGACGATGTTCAGGGAGTTTCTCGGGTTCACGTCGACCCAGGGTTCCACCTCGCTGTCGGGGAAGTTCCTTCCGGGCTGGGCGGCAACGTTGTCCGCGGTGCAATGCGTGAACGGGCTCGTCCCCACCCCCGAGCCCGACACGAGCGTCAGCGGATCTGCCGTGAACGGTCCGGCGTACGCCGTGACGAGGCCGATGGCGCCGACGGCGAAGATAGCGGAGATGATCAGAAACCGTCGCATGACGCACCTCCTTCTTGATATGCGCGAGGCTACTCCAGTATCAGCAGCGCGACTCTAGGACTTCAATCCACATCATGTCAAGCCACATCATGTCAAGCCGCGCCTGGCTGCGTCGAGCGGAAACTCGCATCACCGATACGGTGTAGAGTAGGGCGCGCTCGACTCAGCCGGAGGAAAGGAGACCCCATGCCGGCAAGAGCCTTCGACGGCGACGCGTTCGTCGAGTGGTGGACGACGGGCACGCCGCGGGGACGACGCGCTAGGAGGTCTGAGGCCGGCCCGCTCGGGATGATGACCCCCATCGAGCTTCAGTTTCTTGGATCGGGTGACGCGCTCGGCAGTGGCGGGCGGTTCCAGGCCTGTCTGCACCTGCGCGGCGCTGACGGCGGGAGCGTCCTGATCGACTGCGGCGCTTCGTCGCTCATCGCCATGAAGCGCGCCGGCCTCGATCCGAACACCATCGAGCGGGTCGTGCTCTCGCACCTGCACGGCGACCATTTCGGCGGCCTGCCCTTCCTGATCCTCGACGGGCAGTTCCGGCGGCGAACGCGTTCGCTCCAGATCGCGGGTCCGCCCGGCGTGGCCGCCCGCCTGGAGGCGGCCATGGAGGTCCTCTTCCCCGGCTCGTCCGGCGTGACCCGCCGCTTCGCCGTCGAGTTCCTGGAGCTGATCGATCGATGCCCCGCGGTCGTCGGCCCGGCCACCGTCACCCCTTTCGAGGTGACCCACGCCAGCGGGGCCCCCGCCTACGCCTTGCGCGTCGAGTACGGCGGCAAAGTCGTCGTCTATTCCGGCGACACCGAGTGGACGGAGACGCTGGTGGAGGCGGCGGCCGGCGCCGACCTGTTCGTCTGCGAAGCCTACTTCTTCGAGAAGAGAGTCAAGTATCACCTCGACTATCACACGCTGATGGCCAACCGCGCCCGCCTGGGCTGCCGGCGTCTCATCCTCACTCACCTGAACCAGGATATGCTCGACCGCGGAGCGGACCTCAAGGCCGACATCGCCGACGATCTGCAAGTCGTGACCGTCGACTAGCCCGCGGCCAGGACGCGATCATGGGATCAAAAGTTCTCAAGCGCGAGTGGACGACCGTGGAGGGCTGGCGCGACACCAAGGCC
>MNEF01000054.1 GCA_001917535.1 Candidatus Rokubacteria bacterium 13_1_40CM_69_27 | reverse complement strand
GGATGCTGTCGATCCCCGTCGAATCGACGTGAGCACCTCCCTCTGGAGTGCTTTGGACGAGAGTGCGGGGACACCGCCGCCGTTCTTTTAAACCACCCGGGCCCGTCGGGGGCGTTGTTACAATGGGCGCCTGATGCGGCTGCCCTGTGGCCTCGCGATCGTCCTCATCCTGCTCCTGACGGCGGGCGTCGGGGCGGGGCTGCCGACGGTGCGGCACGACGGACGACCCTACGTCGAGCTCGACCGCATCGCGGCCAGCCTCGAGACCAGGCTGGACGCCACCGCCAGCAGCACCCGCGCCTACCTGAGGACTCCCGGCCACGTCGTCACGTTCACGCGGAACTGGTCGCACGTGATCGTGGACGGCAAGCCGCTCGTGCTCGACGCGCCTGTGCGCGTCAAGGCGGGGATGTGGCTGGTGCCGGAGATGTTCGTGGACCGGGTGCTGCCGCGCCTGACGTCGGCGTCACCCTCGGCGCTGCCACGGACCGCCATCCAGTCGGTGGCCCTCAAGGAGCTGAGATTCCGGTCGTACCCCTCCTTCACGCGGGTCGTGCTCGAGACATCGGGGCCGGTCACGTATCGGATCGAACAGAGTGGACCGAAGGAGGCGCGGATCCGCGTGGCTTCGCTGGCGGGGGAGGCTCGCGTCGAGGAGATCCGCGACGGGTTCGTCGCCGAGGCGCGCCTGGAAGTGGTCGGGGCCGACGTCGTCCTGCGCGTGCTCTTCGAGGGTGCGGCCGGAGAGATGCAGACGATGGCGTTGGCTGATCCGCACCGGCTGGTCCTGGACTTCCGACGCCCCGGCGAGGAGGGTGGTCGGGAGCGCGCCGCGGCGACGCCGCTGCGCCTGATCGTGCTCGATGCCGGGCATGGCGGTCCCGATCCGGGGGCCCAGGGGCCGACGGGGCTCATGGAGAAGGACCTCGTGCTGGACATCACGCGGCGCGTGGCGCGCCTGGTCGAGGAGCGGCTCGGCATCAGAGTTCTGTTATCACGCGACGGCGATTATTTCGTGCCGTTGCGTGATCGCACCAGCTGGGCCAACCGCGAGCGCGCGGACCTCTTCGTGTCGGTCCACGCCAACGCCCACCGTCAGGCGGTCTCGGAAGGCGTCGAGACCTACTTCCTGTCCTCGGAGGCAACGGACAGCGGCGCCCGCCAGGTCGCCGCGCTCGAGAACAGCGTCATCCAGCTGGAGGCGCCGGCGGCCCGAGGGCGTGTCGACGCCGTGAAGGCGATCCTCTGGGACCTCGCGCAGTCGGAGTTCCAGACGGAGTCGTCGCGGCTGGCAGAGATCGTCCAGGACTCGATGACTCAGTCGCTCCACATCCCCAACCGCGGCGTCAAGCAGGCGGGCTTCTACGTGCTGGGCGGCGCCGCCATGCCCGCCATCCTCATCGAGATCGGCTTCGTGACCAATCCGCGGGAAGAGCGGAAGCTGAAGGATAGCCGTTATCGCGACGAGATCGCCCGGGCCATCCTGGCCGGCCTGGCTGAGTACAAGCGCTACTGGACCCAGCGGATGCGGGCGCTCGTCGAGCGTCCGCGCTGATCCGCGATGCCGCGGGCCGACGGCCGCGCCCCCGACCAGCTCCGTCCGGTGACGATCACGCGTGACTTCCTGCTGCACCCCGAGGGCTCGGTCCTGGTGGAGTTCGGGGCGACCAGGGTGGTCTGCACCGCCTCGATCGAGGACAAGGTCCCCCAGTTCCTGAAGGGGCAGGGGCTGGGCTGGGTGACGGCGGAGTACGGGATGCTCCCACGCGCGACGAACACGCGGACGCCGCGGGAAAATCGCGGCCCCAGCGGACGCTCGCAGGAGATCCAGCGGCTGGTGGGCCGGGCGCTGCGCGCCGTGGTCGACCGGAGCAAGCTGGCCGAGCGCACCGTGTGGGTCGATTGCGACGTGATCCAGGCGGATGGCGGCACCCGCACCGCTGCCATCACCGGGAGCTTCGTGGCGGTCGCCGACGCGCTGGGTCGGATGCCCGGCGTCGAGCCGGCGGCGGCCATTCGCGACTGCGTCGCGGCGGTCAGCGTCGGTGTCGTCGAGGGCCTGGCGATCCTGGACCTCAACTATGCCGAAGACTCGGCCGCCGAGGTGGACATGAACGTGGTGATGACGGGCGCGGGAGAGTTCGTCGAGGTGCAGGGCACCGCCGAGCGCCTGACGTTCAGCCACGCGAGGCTCAACGAGATGCTGGGACTGGCGAGCGTCGGCATCCGTCGCCTCGTCGCCGCGCAGCGGCGGGCGCTCGAGGCGCGCGACGAGCGGACGTTCCGGCTCTAGGCCGAAGCTCGTCCTGGCGACGTTGAATCTCGCCAAGGCGCGGGAACTGGCTGCGCTGCTCGAGGATTTGCCTTTCGACACCCGGGCGCTGGGCGAGCTGCCCGGCGCGGCGCTCCCCGATGAGACCGGCCGGTCCTACGCCGAGAACGCGCTGCTGAAGGCCCGCGCCGCGGTGGGGATGGCGGGCGCGCTCGCGCTGGCCGACGACTCCGGGCTCGAGGTGGACGCGCTGGGCGGCGCCCCCGGCCTGCGATCAGCGCGGTTCGGCGGCCCGGGGCTCGACGACGCCGCCCGGTGCCGGCGCCTGCTGGAGGCGCTCCGAGACGTGCCGGAGGCCGAGCGGACGGCGCGCTTCCGCTGCGTGATCGCGCTCGTGCATCCGGGCGGCGCCGAGCACGTGGTCGAGGGCGTGACGGACGGCCTGATCCTCACGGAGCCCCGCGGGCGCGGCGGCTTCGGGTACGACCCGCTCTTCTACTATCCCCCCCGCGGTCGGACCTTCGCCGAGCTCACGCCCGACGAGAAGGCGCAGGTGAGTCACCGGGCCCGTGCCCTGCGCGCCGCCCGACGCCTGCTGAGCGAATGCTATACTGCTGACTTCGGGATTGATTCGGGGTGTGGCGCAGCCTGGTAGCGCACCTGCTTTGGGAGCAGGGGGTCGGAGGTTCAAATCCTCTCACCCCGACCAGCGCATTCCCGCGACAAGGAGACGGCGCATGACGAGGCTCGTGGTGGTGCTGGTGGCAGCGGCGTGCGTGTTCGCGAGCGGCTCGCTGGCCTGGGCATTCAACTGCCCGGTCGTCATGAAGCAGGCGAGTGATCTCATCCGGAAGGCGGAGGCGGGGAAGACGAGCGCCGATACGAAGCCGCTGATCGACGAGGCCAAGAAGCTCCTCGGCGAAGCCAAGGCTCACCACGAGAACGCCAAGACCAAGCGGGATCACGCCGAGGCGGTGCGCAAGGCGAAGTTCGCCAGCGCGCTGGCCGAAGAGGCGATCGTCCTGCAGTCGCCTTAGTCGTTCCCTTCCCAGGAACGGGAGCGTTGGAGCGCCCGCCGGCGTTTCTTCCTGGCCTGGGCCTGCTTCCTCTTCCGCTTGACCGACGGCTTCTCGTAATGCGCGCGCCGCTTCATCTCCTGAAAGAGCCCTTCCTTCTGCATTCGCTTCTTGAGCACCTTCAGCGCAGACTCGACCTGGTTGTCGACGACCTCGACCTTCACGCTCGGCCTCGCCGGCGAGATCGACCGATAGCGGGGATGGCGAGCGAACGGTCGACGACGCGCATTTGCACGAGCCGCTTCGTCCCCTGGGCCACGGCCCTGACGATCGTCGGGAACGTTTCGCTCGACTCCTCGATGACCTCACCCTCGTCGTCGACGATGCGCCAGTGCCAGGCAGGGCCTGGCGAGGTCGAGAATGCCGCGACCTGCATCTGGGGCGCCTCCTTACCAGCGATTCCTACCACCTCCGCCGCCCCCGTAGCCGCCGCTCCGACCGCCCCCCGAGCCCGCGGGTTTGGCGCGCTCGACCTTCAGCGTCCGGCCATCCAGTTCCTGGCCGTTGAACTTCTTCACGGCCGCGTCGGCCTCCTCAGACGTCGCCATCTCGACGAAGCCGAAGCCGCGCGAGCGCCCGGTGTCGCGGTCCGTCACCACGGTGGCCGATTCAACTGCGCCGGCCTGAGCGAATAGCTCGCGCAGACGCTCGCTGGACGTGGAAAAAGACAGGCCTCCGATGAAAAGCTTGTGCGCCATCGCGCACCTCCGAAAAGATCTCCCGCTGTTGGCGACACTCCCTGGAACGCGGAAGAAAGCGCCAGAGCTGTGGTCTGGTGAGGCGGGGGTCCACGATGAACCGACGACCGGGCCAGACGCGCCAAGTATGACACAAATGGGTCCGAAAAGCCTTGGCACGACTTGGCGCGGAAGGAGGCCACGCTCGGGGGCGCTGGCCTGATTTCTGGTTCTCTCTACCCGTCGATTCCCGGGGGCGTTGGTGTATCGTAAGTACCTGATGCGCCTGTAGCTCAGCCGGACAGAGCGTCGGACTTCTAATCCGAGGGTCGCAGGTTCGACTCCTGCCAGGCGCACCAACTTTCCGCGAAGTTGCGTGACGGCGCCAGGATGGAGGAGCTGGCAGTGTGCGGGAGTTTGTGCGGGAGGACAACGCGCTCATCGGCGCCGCGCTCGCGCCTTACTGAGACTGGCGACGTTGCTGGCGGGGGCCTGCTTGAGCGAGGAGGCCTGCGTCTTGGCCAGGGCGCGCTCGATGTCGGCCTCGTCCACGATCCGGTAGCGCCGGTAGACGCTGTCGGTCTTGTGGCCTGTGATCTTCATGGCGACGGCTGGGCTCACCTCGCCCGACTTCTCCATGTTGCGAACGGCCGAGCGCCGGAGGTCGTGGAAGAGCAGCCCCGGCACCTTCGCAGCTGTACCGAGGATGCGGGATCAGCGCCTGACAAACGTCGGACAAACGTCGAGGTATCGGCGACGAGCCCACTATTCGCCACTGCTTTTTACCAGTGCGACCAGCCACTACTTAACCACTACTTCTCCTCGCCAAAAGTAGTGGAGAGTAGTGGTTGGTCGGCGACATTTCCCGTTTGTCCGCCGTTTGCTTAGACTTCCGCTGCTGGCCCAGCGCGCCCGCAGCCAGCAACGACGAGGCGGCGGAAGCCGGCACGCCTGCCTGATTGGCCAGAACCCAGGGGAACGGCACCGGCCCGCAAGTACCTGGAAGCATGGAACTCTACGATCGCCTCAGCTTCGACACCGATCCCTGCATCCTCCGTGTCAGCGGGAGCGTCCAAACAGCTGGAGACATCTATGGAGCCGGGTGAGCAGTAGAGGCAGGGGAGACCAGGATCATGCTGAAGCCCAACTCCGCGCTCGATATTGTCGATGCGCTCTATCTCGTGTCGATCCTCGCCGATCAGCCGCGCTCGATCGACCGGTACATTGACTACTTCGGTGGCGGCGCCGGGGACCTTGAGCTCCGAGGCGGCGGCGCAAGGCTCGGCTCCCATCAGCCTCGGGAGGCCTGGCGATGAATTTGCGGCCCGCCCTCGTGATCGCTTCGCTGATGCTGGCGGTGAGCCTGGCCGGGAATGTCTGGGCGGGAACGCCGGCCGATCAGATCCGGCTGCAGATCGACCGGGTCGTCCAGGTCCTCGCCGATCCCGACCTGAAGACCGTCGGGCGCGAGCGAGATCGTCAGGCCGCGGTGCGAAGGATCGCCGAGGAGGTCTTCGACCTCGGCGAGATGACGCGCCGAACGCTCGGGCCGCACTGGCAGAGGCGAACGGAGGCAGAGCGGGCCGAGGTCGTCACGCTCTTCGGCGATCTTCTGGAGCGTACCTACTTCACCAGGATCGCGGGCTACAGCGGCGAGAAGATCACTGTCCTCGGCGATTCCACCGACGGGGACCGGGCGACCGTCCGAACCCGGATCGTCACCCAGCAGGGCACCGAGATTCCGGTGGACTACCGGATGCTTCGCCGCGGAGACCGCTGGATGATCTACGACGTCTCGATCGAAGGGGTGAGCCTCGTGGCCAACTACCGGGCGCAGTTCGACAAGATCATCCAGACGTCGTCCTACCAGGCGCTCGTCGACAAGCTCAGGTCCAAGCGCGGGTAGTCCCACGGCGCGGGATCGCGCTGGCCTCATCAAGACGTGCGACCTGCTCTTGCGAGAGGGTCACGTCGAGGGCACCGAGCGTGGTCGCTCTCGACCAGGAGCCGCATGGTGACCGCGGCGGTGTGCCAACCACTCGCGGCCAGTCCGGGGAATTTCGTGTTGCGCGCGGCCTCCTCGGACGGCCCGATTCTGTCGACGAGGGCGTCAGCGTGCGGCGGACGCGGTGCTGCTTCTTCCCGCGGTGGCCGACTATCCGAGCAGGATTGCGTGACGGCGCAAAAAGCCCGGCCCCTTCATCTGCCTCCAACCCGCGGCCTCCGCAGCCCGGCAGTCCCCGCAGCGCCATCCATCGGGTGTTGGTGCGGCTAGGGTCTACTGGCTGGTAGACCAGGGGCTATAGAACACGGACGATGACGCGGATCGGAGTGGGCCGGAAGCCGTTACACGGATTGTAGATCTGCGGACAGTTCGACAGAATGCTGAGGACGTCCGTCTCCGCCCGCAGCTCGACGAAGTCTCCCGCTTTCGATCGGCCGTCGGCGATCGCCATGCGTCCGTCGGGCTGCACCGGCACGTACATGAAGAAGTTCACGTTGGCAACGATATCCTTCTTTCCAAGCCCGAACGCGGCCAGGGCATGCAGGAAGTTGTCCCGGCAGTTGGGGGTGTCCTTGACGCCGTAGCGGACGAAGTTGCTCTCGGCGCTGCAGCAGCCCCCGAGCGTATCGTGATACCCGCATGTGTCCTCGAGAATTGTGAACAGTGGCCGCGCCATATCGGAGTAGAGCCGACAGCCGGCGCTCAGGAAGATGCTGCCGTTGAGCTTCATGGTATCGGCAGCGTTGTACCGCTCGGCTGGGTCGGCCGCGTTGTAGCAGAGAAAGTCGACCGCCTGCGTGCCCTCGAGGTCGGTGATCCGGAGAAGGTGTCCCTGGGCGACGACCCGTGCCCAGTGGGCACCCGGCGGGATAACGCGGTTTTCGAGGATCGTGCCCGTCAGGTTATCCACGTGCGGTCACCATACATCGGATGCATGTCCCATCGCCACTCCCAGGCACGCTCCTGGGCTGCCGCGGCGGTCGCCCTGAGCATCACGAGCACGAAGGTGGCGAGCATGACGCGCACGGGGAAGACCCTAGGGGGGTCCCGTCAATAGGTGTGGAAATGAGTTCAGGCGGCCGCCTTCTTTTCGCCTCCGTCCCTAGCCGCTTCTGGCGTTCATGCCCTTGAGATTCGTCTCCTCTCGACCAAGCGCGTTCTTCAAACTCCGCCTTGATCGTGGACCATGTCTGCGCGTCCCAGGGGTCCTGCTCGTCGGTTATATCGTCGGCGCCATTGGATGTACTGGGCGCTAATCCTGATCGGATTCGGCCTTCAACTCCTGGGGCAGCGAGGCGCGGCGTCGTCGAACATCTTTGTCGGGGCCGACGGCGTGCGCATCAAGGCTGCCTACCGTGCGTGGTATATCGACGTCCCCAACCATGGGAGGAGTGCACTAATGACTGAGCGTGCGGCGTACGTCAATGGACGAGTGGTACGTAAATCGCCGGCGATCGCTCATGCTCGCCGCCCTCGGCTTCGTCCGCCTTGAGGTGCGCAGCGTGCCCGACCCAACAGCTGTCCGGGCGCTCAAGACCTGGCTCGGCTCGTGGCGGAGCGTGGGCTTGGCCGCGGAGGCGATGCGCGCCAGACAGGACGAGTGCGTTTGCATCAGAGACGTGTCGGCATCTGGCTTGCTCGGTAGAACGTCGTGACCCACGACAACGAGGGACCAATGCTTGCGGACGGCGGCAATGGGGATTTCCCCGAGGATCTCGTGGGCGATCTCCCCGCGAGCCGGGCCAGGGACTCAAAGCGCTCCCCCGTGTCCGCAGCGATGTCGGACATGCCTGGCGGCGGGCTAGAGCAGGCCGTGACTGGTGGCGTGAGCGACCGCCTGCAGGCGGCTGTGCACGCCGAGCTTGCCCAGGAGATTCTGCACGTGGTTGCGAACGGTGGCCGGGCTCACACCGAGACGGTCCGCGGCGGTGCGGGTGCTGGCGCCGGTCGCCAGAAGGCGTAGGACCTCGAGCTCGCGGCGCGTCAGTGGACCTGCTGCCGGCGTCGTCTCGGGGTGCGGCTCCGCCGCGTGACCACCGTGCCGCGACGCCGGGGCGCGCCCGGTCACGTCGCGGAAGAGATGAATCGTGAGTGGGCCGGTGCTGCGTTCCGACGTGACGGCGAGGATGCTCACGTTGAGCCGGATGAGCCGGCCCGCTTTGGTCCGCGTCCAGATGTCGAAATGCTCGACCGGCTGACTGTGGCGCGCGGCCGTGATCACCGGACAGTCTTCTCGGCACACCCGCCCGCCATTGCTGTCGCGGCCTTCGAGGAGATCGCAGCATGGGCGGCCGACGGCTTCGCCAGCGCCCCACCCGAGCAGGCGCTGAGCCGCGGGATTCCAGTAGACGATGCGCCCGCTGATGTCGGCCACGAGCGCGCCGTCCCCGGCCCGGCTGAGAGCCTGGAACAATCCCGTTTCCTCGAGTCGGTTCACGTGCGCACCCCCCGTTTACGACGTCCCTTGGTGCAAATGCACCAGCAAGACGGCTGCCACGGTAAAAGGTAATAAAAATCATTAAGTTGCGGCTCGGAGCCGAGGGACTTCCCTGGGAGCTTCTCCTATACTGATTGGAGTTCCTGAAGTTGGAATCGAGCCCCACTCCCGAGGTGCCGATGGTGACGCCACCACTCTCGCGTCACCGGCTGCCCGCGCCTGGTCGGCTATGACCGCTCCTGGAGGAGCGCCGGGAAGACCTGCCGATCGCTCACTAGACCCCTGATCATGGCCACGTAAGACACTGGAATACTGGTTGTATTACTTCTTGACATTTCCGATCTAGAAATGTATTTGTTTGGCTCTCAACCATGAGCGACATCGTTCAGCAGGAGACCAAGGCCCAGAGAGTCGAGCGGCTCAAGCGCGAAGTGAACCCCTGGCAGGCATACGACCAGATCGTGCGCTTCGCCCGCGAGGGTTACGCGTCGATCCCGCCCGAGTGGCTCAACACGTACTTCCGGTGGTGGGGCATCTACACGCAAGGTGACGGCGTCGGCGCCGTCGGGGGCAAGGGGGGCGAGGGACGAGCGACGCCGTACTTCATGGTCCGCCTGAGGATCCCGAACGGGATGCTCCTTTCCCATCAGGTGCGGACCATCGCGGACCTGGCCGAGCGCCACGCGCGCAGCGTCGCCGACATCACGGTGCGACAGAACTTCCAGCTCCACTGGGTGAGGGTGGAGGCGCTTCCGGACATCTTCCAGAGCCTGTGGCGGTGCGGGCTCACGACGATGGGGGCGTGCGGCGACGACACACGCAACGTCACCGGCTGCCCGCTGGCCGGCGTCGACGCTGACGAGATCGTGGACGCCTCGCCGCTGGTCCACGCTGCGACGCGGATGCTGAACGGGAACCCCGACTTCTACAACCTGCCGCGCAAGTACAAGATCTCCGTCACCGGGTGCCGCGTGTGGTGCTCCTACCCCGAGATCAACGACGTCGGCATGACGGCGCTCCGGCATCCGCGCTCGGGCGAGGTCGGGTTTTCGGTGCGCGTGGGCGGAGGGCTCTCCACCGATCCCCACTTCGGTGTCCGGCTCGACGCATTCGTGCGCTGGAATCAGGTCCTGCCGATCATCCGCGGGATCTCCGAGATCTTTCGCGACAGCGACGTCCTGCGCCAGAGCCGGGAGAAGGCGCGGCTCAAATTCCTGTTCCTCACCCACGGGTGGACGGCCGAGCGCTTGCTGCGCGCGCTCGAGGCGCGCGTGGGCTTCGCGCTCGATCCGGTACCGCCCGAGGATCCGCCCGAGGACGTCTACCGCGACCACGTGGGCATCCATCCCCAGAAGCAGCCGGGGTACGTCTACGCTGGCCTGGCCGTGCTCCGGGGGCGGGTCACCCCCGCCCAGCTGCGGGCCGTCGCCGACCTGGCCGACCGCTATGGCACCGGTGAGGTGCGCACGACCAACATGCAGAACCTCCTCGTCCTCAACGTGCGGCGCGACCGGGTCCGGAGGCTCGCCGAGGAACTCGAGGCGACCGGGCTCAGGCTCGACGCGTCGCCGTTCTGGCGGGGGACGATCGCCTGCACCGGGAGCGAGTTCTGCAAGCTCGCCCTCACCGAGACCAAAGGATTCGCGCGCGGGCTCGTGGACGAGCTGGAGCGGCGGCTGCCGGGCTTCGATCAGCACCTGAAGATCCACGTCACCGGCTGCCCGAACAGCTGTGGTCAGCACTGGATCGCCGATCTGGGGATCGAGGGCAAGAAGGTGAAGGTGGATGGGGTCCTGGTGGACGCCTACTACTTCTGTGTCGGGGGCGCCGTTGGCAGGCACCAGGCCAGGGCCCGCCCGATCGGCTACCGCGTGCCCGCCACCGAGGTGGCCGACGCCATCGAGCGGCTACTCGGCGCATACCTCGCCGAGCGGTGGAACGGGGAAAATTTCCGGCAGTTCAGCGCCCGGCACACCGACGAGGAGCTGAGGGAATATTTGGCCGGGCGGGAACTTGCTGCGGTCGCCCGGGATCCTTCGCCGGGACGCCCGCCCCACGGCGTGGACGGCTGACGCCACGGCGAGAGCATGGCGTCACTTCGCGGAAAGACCATTGCCATCACGGAGGCGCGTCGCGCCACCGAGCTGTCGACGCTCATCACGAAGCTCGGAGGGGTGCCGTACTCCGCCCCGGCGCTGCGCGAGGTCCCGCGGCGCGACCGCGGACCGGCACGCGCGGTGCTCGAACGCATCTTCCGGGGCGAGGTCGGCATGATCCTCTTCCTGACGGGCGTGGGGACGCGTGCGTTCTTGGAGCTGGCGGCCGAGGCGGGCCAGCGCGAGGCGTTGCTCCAGGCGCTCAGGGCGATGGTCGTCGGGGCGCGCGGGCCCAAGCCGGTCGCGGTGCTCCGGGAGGCGGGAGTCCAGATCGACCTGGTGCCCCGAGAGCCGACCTCGGAAGGACTCCTGAGCGCGCTCGCCGACCGTGAGCTTCGCGGGGTGACGGTGGCGGTCCAGCTCTACGGCGAGGACAACCCCGTCCTCGTAGAGGGGCTCGCGGCGCGCGGGGCAACCGTGCTCGAGATTCCGCTCTACGAGTGGGCGCTCCCCGAAGACGAGGCGCCACTGGTCCGTCTGGTCCAGGAGCTCGTCGACGGGCGCATCGACGTCGTGGCCTTCACGAGCTCGCCCCAGATCAAGCACCTTACCGTCGTGGCCGAGCGCATCGGCCTGCGCGACCAACTCTTGAAGGCGCTGCGCGAGCGGGCCATGGTGGCGGTCGTCGGCCCCGTCTGTGAGGCCGCGCTGAGGGAGCACGACATCACGCCGCGGATTCGCGCCGACAAGGGCACGATGGGCGCGCTCGTTCACCGGATTGCCGACTACTTGACCCAGGAGGAGCACGTCCATGGCGGTGCGTGACCGGTCGCAGTCCGTCGAGGCGCTACCCGACGAGTGGGAGACGAAGAGCGCGGAGGCGCTGCTGGCCTGGGCGCTGGGCGAGTTTCACCCGCGGATCGCGCTCGCCGCCAGCTTCGGCGCCGAGGACGTGGTCTTGATCGATATGCTCGTGAAGCTCGATCCGAGGGCGCGGGTGTTCACGCTCGACACGGGCCGGCTCCCCGCGGAGACCTACAGCCTGATGGAAACGATCCGCGCGCGGTACGGTCTGGCGATCGAGGTCTACTTCCCCCAGGCCGACGCCGTGGAAGCGATGGTCCGAGAGCACGGAGTCAACCTCTTTTACACGAGTATCGACAGCCGGAAGCTCTGCTGCGGCGTGCGCAAGGTCGAACCCCTCAGCCGGGCGCTGCGCGGCCTCGACGCCTGGATCACGGGACTCCGCCGGGAGCAGGCGGTGACGCGCGCGCAGGTGCGGAAGGTCGGGGTGGACGCCGAGCACGGCGGGTTGATCAAGCTGAACCCGCTGGCGGACTGGACGGAGGATCAGGTGTGGGCGTACATCCGGGCTCACACCGTCCCCTACAACACGCTTCACGATCGCGGCTACCCGAGCATCGGCTGCGCGCCGTGCACCCGGGCGGTGGCGCCGGGGGAGGACCCGCGCGCCGGCCGGTGGTGGTGGGAGAGCGCCGACACCAAGGAGTGCGGCCTCCACGTGACCAAGCGATGAGCGTTGAGCTGACCACGCTGGCGCTGATCACGCTCTCGGCCGCGGTCGTCAACGGAGGGTTGGGGCACGGCTTCTCCTCGATCACCGTTCCTGTCGCGCTTCTGTTCTATCCCAGCCGGATCCTGAACCCGGCGCTGGTCCTGGTCGAGACGGTGATCAATGGGTACGTCCTGGTCATCAGCCGCCGCAGCGTCCCCCAGGTCTGGAGGCGCGTGCTGCCGATCTTCGTAGGCCTGGCGCCCGGGATTCTCGCCGGGGCGTGGCTGCTCTCCACCCTCGACGCCGCCTGGCTCAGGTTCTTCGTTTTCGCCGTGCTCCTTCCCCTGATCCTGCTCCAGGCGGCCGGCGTGAGAAGGCCGATTCGCGCCGAGGGGGCAGTGGGCGTTCCGTATGGCGCCGGAGTCGGGGTGCTCTATTCCGTCACCACGATCTCCGGCCCCCCGCTGGCGCTCCTGTTCAACAACCAGGGGTTCGTGAAGCAGGAGTTTCGAGCCGCGCTGGGCCTCATTCGGGTAGCCGAGTCCACACTGACGGCGATCGCCTATCTGCTGATCGGACTCTACAGCGCCCCCAGCCTGGGTCTCCTGCTCGCGATCGTGCCGAGCGTCCTGATCGGGATCCCGCTCGGTGCCGCGCTCGTGCAGTCCCTCGACGCCGAGACCTTCCGCCGAGTGTGCATGAGCTTCGACGCCTGGGTGGTAGGGTTCGGGCTCTCGCGGACGCTCGTCGGCCTGGTCCCTGCTTCGAACCCGGCGGCCTACGGGATTTGGATCGCGGTGGTCGCGCTCGACGCCTACCTTCTGCGGATGTTCTTCCGCCGCCGTGCTGACCATCGCGTCCCGGCGCGTGTCGGCGTTCTTCAGCCCACGGCCGACGGAGCCGCGTGATGGCCGCGTCTGACTCGCGTCGCGACGCCGGCCTGATCCCGCCCCACGGCGGGCGGTTGGTGGATCGCGTCCTCACGGGCGAGGCCCGCCAAGAGGCGCTGGCGCAGGCCGTGGAGCTGCCGAAGATCTCGCTCAACGCGCGCGCGATGTCCGACCTGGAGCTCCTGGCCACCGGAGGCCTGAGCCCGCTCGAGGGCTTCATGGGCGAGGCCGACTACCGGCGCGTCCTCCACGAGATGCGCCTGGCCAGCGGGCTCGTGTGGACGCTCCCCATCACGCTCGCGGTCAAGCGCGACGCCGCCCAGCCCCTCAAGCAGGGATCCGCCGTCGCCCTGATCGCACCGTGGGAGGACGTGCTGGGGATTCTCCACCTCGAGGAGAGGTACGAATACGACCGGTCCCAAGAGGCGCGACTCGTTTACGGGACCGAGGACCCGGCGCATCCCGGCGTCGCCTATCTGCTGGGCCGCGGTGAGGTGCTGCTCGGCGGCCCCGTCGATCTGCTCCAGCGACCGGCGCTCCGCGGATTCGAGGAGTTCCGGCTGGATCCCGCCGACACCCGGGCCCTCTTCCGCGAGCTGGGCTGGCGGACGGTGGCGGCGTTTCAGACGCGGAATCCCATCCATCGATCCCACGAGTACATCCAGAAATGCGCACTCGAGCTGATGGACGGGTTGTTGATCCATCCCCTGGTGGGGAAGACCAAGCTGGACGATGTGCCGTCCGAGGTCCGGTTCCGCTGCTACCGCGCCCTCGTGCAGCACTACTTTCCGGAGGATCGTATCGCCCTGGCAGTGTTTCCGGGAGCCATGCGCTATGCGGGGCCTCGCGAGGCTGCGTTCCACGCTCTCGTCCGCAAGAACTACGGATGCACGCATTTCATCGTCGGGCGCGATGCGGCCGGCGTGGGGAATTACTACGCCCCCTACGCTGCGCATGACCTCCTCAGGTCCTTCCGCCGGGACGAGCTCGGCATCGAGCCGCTCTTCTTCATGGAGACCTTCTTCTGCCGCCGGTGCGCCGCGGTCGTTTCGACGAAGACGTGCCCCCACGGCGCCGCCGAGCGCGTGGCGCTGTCGGGGACGCGCGTTCGCGAGCTGTTGCGGCGCGGCGATCCGCTGCCGCCAGAGTTCACGCGGCCCGAAGTCGCGGCAGTGCTCGCCGAGTGGGCGCAAAGTCGATGAACCGCGCAACGAGCCTCCCGGGGATCGCCCGCTCTTCCGGCCGCCGCGTCCGGCTCCTGGCCGCCCCGCGACGGACACCGAGGACCTCCCTGGAGAGTCTGGTGTTCTCGACCATGGAGCGCGACCGGACCATGCCGTTCGAGGCCCTCGTCCAGCGCCTGGCCCGGGCGCTCTACGTCGACGCGCTTCGCCACGGCGCCTGGACCCTGGACATCGGTGTCTTCGGGGCGGAGCTCTTCGTTCCCGACGTCGTCCGCGAACTGGAAGAGGGAGACGGGACGGTGTGGCAGATCGAGCCACCGGACAGGGTGCCGTGATGGGTTATTACCCGATCTTCATCGAGATGCGCGACCGACCCGTCCTCGTCGTGGGCGGCGGTGACGTGGCCGAGCGCAAGGTCGAGGGATTGCTCGCGGCCGGCGCTGCAGTGACGGTCGTCAGCCCGTCGCTCACCCCGCGGCTGGCGACGCTGGCCGCGAGTGGCCGGATCCGCCACGAGGCGCGCCCGTATCAACCCGGCGATCTCGCCTGCTTCGCGCTCGGGTTCGTGGCCACCGGCGACGAGCGGGTCAATGCGGCCGTCGCGCGGGAAGGCCGGCGGCGCGGCATGTGGGTGAACGCCGCCGACGATCCCGCCCACTGTGACTTCATCCTGCCCGCGGTCCTCCGCCGGGGCGATCTCACGGTGGCGGTGGCGACGGGAGGAACGAGCCCGGCCCTGGCCCGCGCCGTGCGCGAGGAGCTGGAGGTCTATCTGACGGACGACTACGCGGGGCTCGCCGAGATCGTCGGAGACGTCCGGCGCGAGCTGCGCGCCCGGCAGCGCTCGCCCGACGCGGAGACCTGGCACCAGGCGCTGAGGCCCGATCTCCGCGCGCTCGTGGCCGAGGGCCGGCGCGACGAGGCGCGGCGGCGCTTGCTCGAGCGTCTGGGAGCGGCCTGATGCGTCGAGGGACGGTCGCGCTCGTGGGCGCGGGCCCGGGTGATCCCGGGCTCATGACGCTGCGGGGCCGGCGACTCTTGCGGCAGGCGGACGTGATCGTCTACGACCGCCTCGTCGATCCGCGCCTGCTCGAGCTGGCCCCGCCTCGAGCGCTCAGGATCTTCGCCGGCAAGGCGACCGGCCTCCACACGCTTCCTCAGCCCGAGATCAACGAGCTGCTCATCACCCATGCGCGCCGCGGCCGCCGGGTCGTGCGGCTGAAGGGCGGCGACCCCTTCGTCTTCGGCCGCGGCGGCGAGGAGGCCGAGGCGCTGGCAGAGGCGGGAATTCCGTTCGAGGTGGTCCCCGGCGTCAGCTCGGCGGTGGCGGTCCCCGCCTACGCCGGCATCCCGCTGACCCATCGTCGCCTCTCGTCCTCATTCGCCGTCGTCACCGGCCACGAGGATCGATGCAAGGACGGGCCGGGAGTGGACTGGGCCCGCCTGGCGACCGCCGTCGATACGATCGTCGTCCTCATGGGCGCGGCGAGCCTCCCGCGGATCGCGAGCCGGCTCGTGGCTCACGGACGCCGGCCGGACACCCCGGTGGCGCTCATTCGCGCCGGGACGACGGCCGCGCAGCAGACGGTCACCGGCACCCTGGCCGACATCGTGGCCCGAGCCTCGGAGGCCCGCCTGGAGCCTCCCGTCGTGATCGTGATCGGCGACGT
>MNEF01000105.1 GCA_001917535.1 Candidatus Rokubacteria bacterium 13_1_40CM_69_27 | reverse complement strand
GTAGCCCTATCGTTAAGTCAATATTGCTTCTCGGCGGGCCCCCGCCGGCCGATGTCGGCGGGACGGCCACCGTCACGCCGGGCCTCGGCCTCGCTGGCGTAGCAACGCTCGGGACTCGGCTCCTCGTAGAACCGCGTCTCGGGCATGTAATATACGGGTCCCGACTCCTCGGTGACGTACCCCTTGATGGGATGCGTCGCCGGGCACGCCCACGGGGTCTCCGGAAGTACCCCGGGTCGTTCGGCCGCCTGAACCGATGGCGCGAGCGGAAGCATGATGAGCCCGAGGACGGCCGCCGGGGCCCTCGGACCTCCCCTCACCGGTCGGCCCCCAGGATCGCGATGATGAGATCGGCCGTGGCGAGATTCGTGGCCAGCGGAACGTTGTGGACGTTACACACGCGGAGCAGCGCGCGGATGTCCGGGTCGTGCGGTTGGGCAGACAGGGCATCCGCGAGGAAGAACACGGCGTCGATTGATCGCGTGGCGAACAGGCTGAAGCCGGCGAGAGTCTCACGGTTGAACGTCGCCCACGCGACGAGATCGACCTTCTTGTTGTCGTGGGCGATCAGCGCCAGCCGGTGCGTCATTCGGGTCTTCCTCCCCAGTTCCAAGTACGCGAATGGCGCCCGATGCGGGCGCCATTGGCCGTCACCACGACAACGCAACAACAACGCTAGGGGGAGCAAGGGTCAAGCCGCACCGCTCATCCGCGGGACTTACACGCGGAACGCGGCAGCGTCTGCCGTCCAGACGAGCAGGCGTCGGAGCCGTGCCCGATTGATGGGCGAACCGAGGCGCGCAGTCAGGTACCCGCCACCACCTCGATCTTCACCTCGGTCGCGACCGCGACCGTACGGTAGAGCGGTCAACGCCCGCGGTAGGTCTCGACCAGCGCCTCCGCCTGAGGCTGGCTCACCCCGGCGATCTCGAACCTCATGGTGATGCGGGAAAATCGCGCGGGCTCGGCCGCGGTGCGAACCCCCTCGATCGTCACTGCCATGCGCGCCACCGGGATGCCGGCCTCTTGGGCGTACACCTCGATCAGCGTGACGCCGCAGGACGAGATGCTGGCCAGGAACGCCTCGCTGTTCGTGAGGGCATCCGGCTGGGGCCGAGATGACGAGTCGAGGACAAGGCGCTGGCCGCGGACCACGCTGTGCGCGCGTCCGAGGACGCCGCCGCTCGACGACCGGATCGTCTCGATCTTCGCGTCGCTCACCAAGGGTCCACGCGCGGCTATTTCTTGGCCGCCAGACCCAGCCGCTGCTCCAGCACCAGCCGCACCTCGTTGGCGGCGGCGCGCCAGAGGGGGCCACCGGGAACGTCGTACTCGGCCTGCACCTGCGTCCGGTACTCGGCCATCGCGGCGTCTTGCTTGGCCTTGTCGGGGGGGGCCGCGTCGACGGTCCGCGCGCGGATCCCGCTGGCCTTGGCCGTCGCCGCGTGGGCGCGCTCGATCCAGCGCCCGATCTCGTTCCAGTCCTTGTCGAAGAAGACCACGACCGGGATGGACTGGTAGCCGTTGTTCAGGAAGATGTCTCTCAGGTCGGGGTTCTGGTCGCGGAAGAACACGCGCAGGTCGCAGTTCGACATCGCCTCGCAGATGTGGGCGAGCAGCGGCGAGTTACGGTGGACGTCCCCGCACCAGTTCTCGGCCAGCATCAGGGCGTACCGAACCTGGCTGATGCCGCTGAAGAACTTGCTCTCGTCCGGGGTCAGCGCCGACTTCGCGTAGTTGTCCTCGGTGCGGGCCCGGGTGTCGCCCATCTGGGCCATGTAGTCCTTCCAGGTCAGGCCTTTGGCGAAGCGCTGCGCGTCCAGGGGAATCCTCAGCTGGGCCATGGGGCGTCTCCTCCTTGGGGTCTCGACATCGCCCGTCCTTTGTACACGAAGCGAGGCCGAACGCCAAGAGCGCCCCTGATACGCTAGAATCCGGCCATGGACGAGCGGACGGCCCTGGCCGGGAGCGGGCCGGCGGTGGCTCAGGCGCCGTCGCAACCCACCCGGTTCCACGCCAAGCCCGTGCCCGCCGAGGTCTTCATCGACCACGGGATCAATCAGGAGACCCGGCTGGAAACGCTCCGGGGCTATCTGACTGCCCCGAGCCACTTCTTCATCCGCAACCACACGACCACCCCCGTCATCGATCTCCGCTCGTGGCGACTGCGTGTCGAGGGAAGCGCGGTCGAGAAGCCGCTCGAGCTGACCTTCGAGGACCTGCTGCGTCTGCCCTCGCGCTCGGTCATCTGCTTCGTGGAGTGCGCCGGCAATGGGCGGGGCTTCTTCAAGGAGTTCATGGGGCGGGTCGCCTCGGGAACCCAGTGGCGGCTGGGCGCCATCGGCGTCGCCGAGTGGAGCGGCGTCCCGTTGGCCGCGGTGCTCGACCTGGCCAGGGTCAAGCGCGACACGCCGCGCGACGTGCTCAACGTGCTCATCGAAGGCCTCGACTCGGTCAAGGTCAACCGGCCGATCAGCCTCGAAAAGGCCCTCGAGGACGGGACCCTGCTGGCGTACGCGATGAACGGGCAGCCTTTGTTGCCGGACCACGGCTTCCCGGCGCGGGCCATCGTCCCCGGCTGGGTCGGGATCAACAACATCAAGTGGGTGGGGCGCATCGAGGTGCGCGACCACAGCATCGACGTACCGACCACCACGACGACGTACGTGCTGGAGGGGCCCGATTACCCGACGAAGGCGCCCCTCCGACTGCAGACGCTCAAGGCCGCCGTCGCGCTGCCGTGGGGCGCGACGCTCGCGGCCGGCCGGCAGGCGGTGAGCGGCTTCGCCTGGTCGCCGGTCGGCCGCATCAGCCGCGTCGACTACAGCCTGGACCGCGGGGCCACCTGGCGGCCGGCGACTCTGCGCGAGCCGAACCTCCCCAGGGCCTGGGCACGCTGGGATTTCGAGTGGGACGCCCGACCCGGCGAACACGTGATCCTGACGCGGGCCACCGACGACCAGGGGAACACCCAGCCGGCCAGCATCCCGTGGAACCGCCAGGGCTACGGCTACAACGTGCCGGTGCCCCACCCGGTGAAAGTCACCTAGATCGTCACTCCGCCCGTCAGGCCTCCCAACAGACCGAGGAGTTGGTTAAGCAGACCGATCAGGTTCGCCACGTTCGTGAGGGTGCCGAGAATCTGGCAGACGAGGGTGCCGAGCACGTTCGTGCCGCCCGTCTCGCCGGAGATGTCGAGCGAGATAGGACTCGTCGTGACGACGACCCCGAGCACGTTGAGCGTGATCGCGCCAAACTCGAGGTGCAGCACCCCGCAGGTCTGCTGTGCCTGGGCGAGGATGACGCCCTCGGGAAGCGCCTGCGGTTCGGCCTCACCAACCGGTCTCGCCGCCGCCCCTGACGGGGCCACGCCGGTGAGCGTGCCCTGGCTCGCCGCCACCGGGACCTCGATGGGGCCGTTGAGGAGCGTGCCGACGGGGTTCCCGTCCGCGGCCACGACGGTGCCGCTGATCATCCCCACCGCGACGATCTGATTGTCCCTCGCCGCGAAGCGCTGCACGCTCAGAGTGCCGCGAAACGTTCCTGCCGTAGATGACGTTCCTGACGTGCTGGTCGGGGTAGAGCGTCAGGCCGTAATCGGCGCGGGTCATGAGCTGTCCCAGCGTCGGCGCGAGCCAGAGCTCGGCCTGGGCCCAGGCGGGGAGCGAGGAGGCGAGAAGGAGCGCGAGAGTCAGGGCGGAAAGGCACGTGCGAGCCACCAAGGCCTCCATGCCCTCCCCCAACCCCCTCGGCTCTCCCCTCAGCTATGATGAAGCCGGAGCCGGGCGCTAGACCATGTACGAAACCGACGAAGACATCCGCTCGCTTCAGGAGCTCCTCGACCATAGTCACGCCCGCATGGGGGCCTACATGCGGTCGATCCTCACCAGGGAGCGCACCCTCACCGCCCGACAGGTTACGACGTACCTCCACGGCATCAGGCACGTGGCGTTCGCGGCCGTCACGTCAGCCGGCGAGCCGCGCGTGGCGCCGCTGGACGCCCTGTTCATCCGAGGCCGCTTCCACGTCGGATCCGGCCGAAGCTCGATCCGTGTGCGCCATCTTCGGCGACGGCCCAAGGTCAGCCTCGCGCACTTCGTCGGGGATGAGGTCGCGGTGACGGTCCACGGGACGGTCACGCTGATGGAGCGGTCGCATCCCGACGTGGCCGCCATCGAGCCGATTTACCTCGACCTGTACGGCTCGAGTCCGTTCGGCTGGAGCGAACACGTCATGTTGATGCGCGTCGAGCCCCAGGCGATGTACGCCTACGCGCCCCAGCCGGAGCGGTTTCCGGAGGGGACCGCTGATCGAGCATGTCGAAATGACAGTTGAAGTGGAACGGGGGAGGCGGACAGATGGGCGACCGAGATCCTGAAATCGTCATTCCCGGTCAAGGGCGGCGGCGGGAGTCAGGGGAGTTCGTCTCCCAGCCTGCGAAACTGCTCCGGATCGCGTCGATGATCCGAGAACTGTTGGCAGAGGTCCGGCAGTCCTCTCTGGACGATGCCGGTCGGAAACGCCTGCGCGAGATCTACGACCGGGCGTTGGCCGAGTTGAAGGAGGGCCTGTCGGAGGAATTGCAGCAGGAGCTCGGCACCCTCGCGATCCCCCTTCAAGGAACGCCCAGCGAGTCAGAAATCCGAATCGCCCAGGCCCAGCTGGTCGGGTGGCTGGAAGGGCTGTTCCACGGAATTCAGGCCGCCCTGTGGGCGCAGCACATGCAAGCGCGGGCTCAGTTCGAGGAGATGCGCCGGCGAGGATTGCCGCCGGGCTCCCCGGCGCAGCCGGGCGACGCCGAGCCATCCGGGCCGGGCCAGTATCTATAGCGGAGCGCTCCGCGGCGGCGGTTCCTTGAGCCTTGCTAGCGTCCGCCACGCTCGCCTGTTGCCTCTGATTCCGACCGGCGAGCTCCCGTTTCGGCCCGACCTGGAAAGAGCCGATTGGCGGGCTCGCCGGGGAGCGGCTTGGACGCTCGCTCGGCCGAACGACCCCCGCTCCGCGGCTCCGGCACCGATCCGACGGCTCGTCCGCGCTCCCCAGGAGGGGCCGGTTCAGGACCGCGCGCCGCCGGGCCACGCGCTGGTGGCGCTGCCTCGGAACGCCTCTCGCTGTCGCGCGGCGCAACCGGCTTGGCTTCGGGCCTCTCCATTGTCTCGAAACGAGGCGGAAGCGGCCGGCGCGCGCGCTCCAGCGCGCTCGTGCCGAGCGGCGGCCGGGGCGGCGTGACCGCCGTCGAAGCCGCCTTGGGCGTCGCCACGATTCGCGGAGGCGGGACGCTGACGACCGCACGGGCGTTCTCGACCTTCGCGCGCGGCGTGACCGGTCGTCCGGCCAGCGGCCGCGTAGCGACGACGGGGCGCGACACCATCGCGTCGGGCGGGCGCACCGCGCGACCGCTGGCCACGACGAAACTCGACGCCTCCGGTGTCACGCGCAGTTGCCCGCGCACAGGCTCCAGCCGATGCACGTCCACCTCAGTGATCCGCGCCTCCTGGACGGGGCGCCGGCCGAAGTGGTCCTGGGGGACGGCCACCACGGCATTCTGAACACCCACGTTCTTGTAGATCGTGACGTTGGTAACGTTGACGACTGTCGTTCGGTTGATGACGACGTTGTTCACAACGCGCGGTCCGCCCCAGGCGGCCCACCAGGGCCGGCCGATGAAGCCGACCCGCCCCCACCAGGGCACGAGTGGCTCGCCCCAGCTCAGGGCCACCCAGCTGACCGCAGGCGCGCCGACGCTCACGCGAATCCCGGGTGCGCTGAAAAACGCAACGAGAGCGGGTGCGTAGGCGGGCCGGACGACGACGGGTCCCGGCGCCCACGCCCAGTGGTCCTCCACAAACACCCAGCGGCCGTAATGGTAGGGCGCCCACCCCCATGGGGCAGTGTCAACCCACGTCCAGCCGTAGTGGGGGTCCCAGATCCACTTGCCGGTACTGTAGGGCACCCATCCGGTCGGGACTGCTTCGGGCACCCAGACAGGCCCATAGGTTTGCACGATGCGCCAGTTGCCATAGTGATCCAGATCGTCCACGCCGTAGACGTCCGACGACACGTAGCGGGCGCTCACCGCGTCGAGGAGTTCATCGGTGCGCGTATAGTTCCAGCGGTCCCATGTGTCGAGTTCGGGGGCTACGTAGCTCTGCACGGTGGGAGTCGGCGTGCCTTCGAGGACGACCTCTTCGCTGGGCGTGATGGTTGCCGCTTGCCCACCGGCGGACGTCATGGCGGCGAGCCCGGCACGACGAGTGATGAAGGAGGTCCGTTCCTGCGTGACGTCCACGCGGTAATAGCCGGGGTGCTCGATGGTGAAGGTTGCGTGAGGCGTGTCGAGCTCCACGCCGCGGCCCGGATTCAGGCTGCGCAGATCGAGTGAGACGTGGCCGCTGGTGACCTTGAACTGCAGGAAGTCTGGCTCCTGGTTCGCGAGGCCAAGCTGGGTGTCGCCCCAGGCCCGCACGAAGCCGCGCGTACTCACCTGCAGTTCGAGATTGCCCCGGTTGCCCGTATAGAGCTCGTCGCCGGGCGCCAGCGGGGTGTTGAGCTGCGCGGGCGCCCAGTCCTGAGCGCCCGGTCGCCAAAACGACACCTCACCGTCGACGTAGCTCAGGCGCGGAGGCGTGCGTCCGATCGCTTCCGCCGGGCTTTCGCTCGCGGGCGCGGCAGCTCGTGCGCTGAGCGTGGTCGCAAGCAGCAGCGTAAGGGCCAGCAGCGCTACCATCGGCCGTTTTGCCTTGAAGATCATGACGTGGCGCATCATCATTCGGCCTCCCGGTTCAGACGCTCTTTCAGACGGACCTCGCCGTCGGCACATTCTCTCTGACGGAGGGTAAACGGTAGCGCTGCGAGCCCCGTCCAAGGGTCGAAGACAGCTCAGGAGCCGCCACCCTGCCCCCGAGGTGACGGGCCAGGAACCGCTCAACTGCCTCGAAGAGCTTGACGTTGTTGCGCCAGTCGAAGCCGCCATGCCCCTCGTCGGCGAACACAAGGTACTCGACCTCCTTCCCCGCCCGCCGGAGCGCCTCGACCATCTGATCCGACTCCTGCAGCTTGACGTTCGGATCGTTGGCTCCGTGCACGATCAGGAGCGGACGCTGCACGCGGTCGGCGCCGAAGAGCGGTGACTTGGCCTCCATGCGCGGGCGGTCCTCGGCTCGGGCGGGATCGCCGGCGTACTTGTGCCAGTACGGGCGGAGCGCGTGCCAGGTCCAGTAGGTGTGCCGCGTCTCCAGCATCGAGACCAGATTCGAGGGCCCGACGATGTCGACCCCGCAGGCGAACACGTCGGGCGTGAAGGTCATGCCCACCAGCGTGGCGTAGCCACCGTAGCTCCAGCCCATGATGCCCACCCGACGCCGATCTGCGACGCCGCGTCGCACCGCCCAGTCGACGGCGTCGAGGAGATCGATGACCCCGACCTCGCCGCCGTCCAGTTCGCGGAAGTGCACGGTGAGCCGGCCGCCGGCCGAAGCCATCCAGGCCAGTCGCCGGCCGTCGGGGGACACCTTGTAGTCGTAGTTGGACTCGCGGTCTGCAAAGAAGGTCGTGACCGGGATGAGCGGCCCCTCGGAGACGCGTGGGGGGTCGGAAGCGGCCGGTACACCCGTGCAGCCCCCCACCAGGACGGCGAGGGCGACGGCCTCCAGCATCCCGCCCCGTGTTCGTCCGCTACGTGAGGTCATCACCGTCCCTGCTCCCGGGGTACGCAGCCGAAATCATCGCTCAGCAATGAGGCGGGCTTCAAGGAGGAGCAGGACGGTCGGGCTCCTCGGCGGCGAGCGTCAGACTCTGGTGATCCAGCGAGATCATACCTGCGAACTGGAGCGTGCCGACAGGACACGGAACGTGGAGTTTCTCCAAGGCGTTCGTGCCGGCCTGGCCCCTGCTCTACCAGAGTGCACGACGACCTTGCTTCGATTTCGCCAGCTTATCACCGCGCCAGTTTTGGCCATATTCTTGCTTGTTTAGTCGCGAAAGTCCTCTTTCCGATAAGGGCAAACCCGTCGTGAGGCGGGGACGCAAAGCCACGGGTCAGGTGGCACCTGATAGCCGGGCTACCGAAGAAAGGGGAGGCGGACGCGAATCCTCCTCCTGCGGAGAGGGGCAAAAGGAGGGGGTTATGATCCAGTTCTGGACCGCGAAGCGTCTCACCTTCGGAAGCGAACGAGGTTTCACCCT
>MNEF01000047.1 GCA_001917535.1 Candidatus Rokubacteria bacterium 13_1_40CM_69_27 | reverse complement strand
CTTCAGGAAGCGGGGGAACGGCTGCAGAAGCTCCGCTCGTGACCCCTCGCGAGGCGGCTCGCGCCATCTTCGGGGCCGCGCTGGCCGCCGGCGACGCCGGGCCCCTCATCGGTCGCGCCCTCCGCGTGGATGGCCCGAAGCTCGTCGCCGGGCCGAGAGCCGTCGACCTCGGCCGTCTCCGGCGCCTGCTCGTGCTGGGCTGCGGCAAAGCGGGTGGGGCGATGGCGCGGGCGGTCGAGGGCGTGCTGGGCGACCGCATCGCCGACGGATTCGTCGTCGTCAAGGACGGACACACCGCGCCCACCCGACGGATCCGGTTGGCGCAGGCGGGCCATCCGGTACCCGACGGTCGCGGCCAGGCCGCCGCGGCGCGGCTCCTCGAGCTGGCCGGTGCGGCCGGTGCCGGCGACCTCGTCATATTTCTGATCTCGGGTGGGGGCTCGGCGCTCACTCCGGCGCCGGCGCCCCCTGTGACCCTGGAAGAGAAGCAGGCGGTCACCACGCTTCTGCTCGCCGCCGGGGCGACCATCAACGAGCTGAACGCGGTCCGCAAGCATCTGTCGCTCTTCAAGGGGGGCCGGCTGGCGCGGGCGGCGGCGCCAGCCATGGTGCTCACGCTCATCCTCTCCGACGTCATCGGCGACCCGCTCGACGTGATCGCGTCGGGACCGACGGCTCCCGACCCCACGACCTTCGCCGACGCCCTCGCCGTGCTGACCAGGCGCGCCGTGCGCGAACGGGTCCCGGCTTCGGTGCTGGCGCGGCTCGAGGCTGGCGCCCGCGGCGAGGTGGAGGAGACGCCGAAGCCGGGCGATCCGGTGTTCGAGCGCGTCACGAACCTCGTGATCGGTAACAACGCGCTGACCGTCGACGCGGCGGCGGCCGAGGCGCGGCGGCTCGGTTTCGATCCCGACGTCCTCACTCGCGCGCTCGAAGGTGAAGCGCGGGAGGTGGCGCGCGACCTGGTGGCCCGAGCCCGCCGGCTCCGGCCGCCGGCCTGTCTGATCGCGGGCGGGGAAACGACGGTGACGGTCCGGGGACGGGGGCGCGGCGGGCGCTGTCAGGAGTTCGCCCTGACGGCTGCCCTGGAGCTTCGTCCCCAGGAGGGCCTGGTCGCCCTCGCCGCGGGCACCGACGGGACCGACGGGCCGACCGACGCGGCCGGCGCGCTGGTGGACGCCGGCACGCTCGGCCGCGGCCAGGCCGGGGGCCTCGATCCCCGGGCGTCCCTCGAGGACAACAACGCCAACGCGTTCCTCCGGGCCAGCGGAGATCTGGTCATCACCGGCCCCACGAACACCAACTTGCTCGACCTGTACATTCTCTTGCTGCCTGGGTGCCCGCGCGATGAGCGAAGCGTTCCAAGTGGCTGAAAAGTTGCGGTGAGCCTCGGCGCGCGCACAGGGTTATCCACCGCTCGCGCACACGTGCGGTGGAAAACTCGGCGAGGGCTTCGTGATATTCTTCGAGCGATGTCGCGCATGAATCTGATCGGAATGCTGCCCTCCGAGATGGAAGATCTCGCCGTCGAGCTCGGCGGCTCCCGCTACCGCGGCCGCCAGCTGGCGACGTGGATCTATCGCAAGGGGGTGCTGTCGCTGGGCGCGATGTCGGACCTTCCCAGGGACTTTCGCGTCGCCCTCGCCGAGCGGGCCGCGGTCGCGCTGCCGGAGACCGAGCGCGTGACACCGTCGCAGGACGGAAGCCGCAAGCTGGTCTTCCGGCTCGACGACGGCAGCCGGGTGAGCGCGGTGCTCATGCCCGACGACGACCGCATCACGCTATGCCTCTCCACCCAGGTCGGCTGTGGCTACGCGTGCGCGTTCTGTCTGACGGGCACCATGGGGCTCGAGCGGAATCTGACGTCGGCGGAGATCGTCGGCCAGCTCCTGGCGGCCAATGCGCTGGCTTTGGAGGAGGGCCGGCGCGTCACCCACCTCGTCTTCATGGGCATGGGCGAGCCGCTGGCCAACCTCGCCGCGCTCGTCAAGGCGATCCGGATCCTCACCGACGCCCGGCTCGGTGTCGGGTACTCCCCGCGGCGCATCACGGTCTCGACGGTGGGCCTGGTCTCCGGGATCGGCCGTCTCGGTAGCGAGAACCTCAAGGTGAACCTGGCCATCTCGCTGCACGCCGCCTCCGACGAGGTGCGATCGCGCCTGATGCCCGTCAACCAGTCCTGGAACCTGGGGACGCTGATGGAAGCCGTGCGCCGGTATCCGCTGGCGCCGCGCCAGCGCGTCTTCTTCGAGTACGTCCTGCTGGAGGGCGTCAACGATTCCCCCGAGGATGCGCGACAGCTCGCCCGGCTGCTCCGCGGCGTGCGGGCGAAGGTCAACCTGATCCCGTTCAACGACTGGGAGGGCGCGCCGTTCCGGCGGCCGGCGCTGGCCAGGATCCTGGCCTTCCAGTCGACGCTCCTCGACGCCGGGATCACGACGACGGTCCGCTGGAGCAAGGGCGAGGACATCGGCGCCGCCTGCGGGCAGCTCCGGGAGCCCATGCCGGAGGCGAGCGCCACATGACCGGGCGCACCGTCTCCTTCGCCACGCTCGGCTGCCGCCTCAATCAGGTGGACACGCAGGAGATCCAGGCGGCGCTGGAGGCGCGCGGCTTCCGAACGGTCCCGCTCGACGCGCCCGCCGACGTCGTCCTCGTCAACACCTGCACCGTCACCTCGCGCGCCGACTTCTCCGACCGCCAGATGATCCATCGGGCCGTCCGCGGGCGCCGGGGCGCCCGGATCGTCGTCACCGGGTGCTGGGCCCAGACCGACCCCGACGCGGTGGCGCGCGTGCGCGGCGTCGATCTCGTGGTGGGCAATGCCGACAAGCCCCGGCTGCCCGACCTGCTCGAGGAGCTCCTGGCCCGGCCCGAGGACCTCGACCCGACGCCGCGGCGCTGCGTCTCCGACATCGGCACCGAGCGCGTGCTGGCGGCGGCGCCTCTGGCCCGGATCAACGGGCGCTCGCGGATCTTCGTGAAGATCCAGGACGGCTGCCAGCACCGCTGCGCGTTCTGCATCGTGCCCTTCGCGCGCGGGCCGAGCCGGAGCCGCGAGCCGAAGGCGGTGCTCGATCAGATTCGCCTGCTCGTGGAGGGGGGCTACCCCGAGGTCGTGCTCACCGGCGTCGACCTGGGCCACTATGGTCACGACCTCTACCCCCGCTCGTCGCTGGCGGCGCTGCTGCGCGAGATGATCGAGATCCCCGGCCTCCGTTGGGTGCGGCTGTCGTCGGTGCTCCCAGCCTACTTCACCCCCGAGCTGATCGAGCTGATCACCGGGTCGCCCCTGATCGCGCCCCATCTGCACATTCCGCTGCAGAGCGGGAGCGATCGAGTGCTGCGGCGCATGCGCCGGCCATACACGGTCGGCATGTACCGACGGCTCGTCGAGCGCCTGGCCTCGGCGATCCCCGCGCTCGGGCTCGGCGCCGACGTGATCGTCGGCTTTCCCGGCGAGACCGACGCGGACTTCGCGGAGACGCGTGCGCTGGTCGAGGCGCTGCCGTTCAGCTATCTGCACGTGTTCGCCTACTCGGACCGCAGGGGTACCGAGGCCGCGCGTCTCGGCGGCCACGTGGGCGCGCGCCTCGTCACTGCGCGTAGCCGCGAGCTGCGCGGGCTGGGCCAGGCCAAGAGCCTGGCGTTTCGCCGCGGGCTCGTGGGGACGACCCGGGAGCTGCTCGTGCTCGAGACCCGCGATCGGCAGAGCGGCCACCTGGTGGGGCTGACCGGCAACTACGTGGAGGTCGTCTTCGACGGACCCGCCGGCCTCATGCGGCAGCTCGTCACGGTCCGCCTGATCGGAGTAGACGGGACGCGGACCTTGGGCGAGCTGGAGGCCCCCTCCGACCTGTGAGCGAGCCGGGGATCGGGATCATCGGCGGCAGCGGCCTCTACGAGTTGCCGGGGCTCAGCGACGTGCGGTGGCGCCGCGCGCGCACACCCTTCGGCGATCCGTCGGACGAGTACTGCTGCGGGCGCCTGGACGGGCGGCCGGTGATCTTCCTGGCACGCCACGGGCGCGGCCATCGCCTCCTGCCGTCGGAGCTGAACTTCCGCGCCAACATCTGGGGCCTCAAGTCGCTGGGGGCGGAGTGGGTCATCTCCGTCTCTGCCGTCGGCAGCATGAAGGAGGAGATCCGCCCGCTGGATCTCGTGATCCCGGACCAGTTCTTCGACGCCACCAAGCGGCGCGTCTCCTCGTTCTTCGGGGAGGGCATCGTCGCCCATGTGGGCATGGCCGAGCCGGTGTGCCCTCAGCTCGCGACGACGCTCGAGAAGGCCGCCCGGCAGGCCGGCGCCACCGTCCACCGGGGCGGGACCTACATCTGCATCGAGGGACCGCAGTTCTCGACGCAGGCCGAGTCGAGGATCTACCGGAGCTGGGGCGTCGACGTCATCGGCATGACGAACATGCCCGAGGCCAAGCTCGCCCGGGAAGCCGAGCTCTGCTACGCGACGCTGGCCCTGGCCACCGACTATGACGTCTGGCACGAGGCCCACGCGACGGTCAGCGTCGAGGCAGTCATCCAGAACCTCCACAAGAATGTCGCCACCGCCAAGGAGGTGCTGCGGCGGGCCATCCCGGCCATCGGGTCTCCCCGCGCCTGCGCCTGTCCGAGCCTCCTCCAGAACGCGGTCATCACCAGCCCCGGTGTGTTCCCTCCGTCGACGCGCCGGCGCCTCGACCTCCTGATCGGCAAGTATTTTCGTGCGGACAGAAGGTATCAGGTGAGATCGGGCTCGAAGCGAGGGCGACGCCGTGGCTGACCTCCTCGTCGTCGGCTCCGTCGCGCTCGACACCGTCGAGACGCCCTTCGGCAAAGTGCGGGAGGTCCTCGGCGGCGCGGCGACTTACTTCTCTTACGCGGCGAGCTTCTTCACCCCGGTGCACCTGGTCGGGGTGGTCGGGGAGGACTTTCCCGAGGAGCACCTGCGGCTGCTCAAGGACCGGGGCGTCGATCTGGCGGGGCTCCAGGTGGCGCGCGGCCGCACGTTCCGCTGGACGGGCCAGTACGGGTACGACCTCAACGAGGCGCGGACGCTCGACACCCAGCTCAACGTCTTCGCTGACTTCCGCCCGGCCGTGACGGCAGACCTCCGGGGCGTCCCGTTCCTGTTCCTGGCCAACATCGACCCCGAGATCCAGCTCGACGTCCTCCGCCAGATGAGGGCGCGGCCGCGCCTGGTCGCCCTCGACACGATGAACTTCTGGATCCAGGGCAAGCGCCAGGCGCTGCTGCGTGTCCTCGCCGAGGTCGATGTGGTGACGATCAACGACGGCGAGGCCCGCCAGCTCGCCCAGGAGCCCAACCTGGTCAAGGCGGCGCGGGCCATCGCGGCCATGGGGCCGAAGACGGTGGTGGTGAAGCGGGGCGAGTACGGCGCCTTGATGATCGCGGATGGCTCCTTCTTCATCGTGCCGGCCTACCCGCTGGAATCCGTCTACGACCCCACCGGGGCGGGGGACACGTTCGCGGGCGGTTTCATGGGCCACCTGGCGGCGCAGGACCGGGTGGACGGCGCGACGATGAGGCGCGCGCTGGTGTACGGTTCGGTCATGGCCTCCTTCACCGTCGAGGACTTCTCGCTCAACCGGCTCATCCGGCTGGCGCCGGCCGAGATCAGCGAGCGGTTCGCCGAGTTCCAGGATCTGATGCGGCTGCCGGTCTGAGGGCCCAATGAGCCAGGCAAAGTACGAGCGGCTGCTGGGCGTGCTGAGCGAGCTGGAGAGCGTGGTGGTGGCGTTCTCCGGCGGCGTCGATTCGACCCTGCTGGCGCGCGCGGCCAAGGATGCCCTCGGCGAGCGCGCCATCCTGGTGACCGCCGACTCGGAGACCTACCCGGAGAGCGAGCGGGCGGAGGCCGAGAAGCTCGGCCGGCTGCTGGGCCTGCGCCACTTCATCGTCCGGACGCGCGAGCTGGACAACCCCGACTACGCCCGCAACCCGGCCAACCGCTGCTTCTTCTGCAAGGAGGAGCTGTTCACGACGCTCGAGCCCATCGCCCAGCGGGAGGGCTGCCGCTATCTCGTCTACGGCGCCAACGTGGACGACCTGGGCGACCACCGCCCGGGCATGGAGTCGGCCAGGCGGCGCGGCGTGCGCGCGCCGCTGATCGAGGCCGGGCTCACCAAGGGGGAGATTCGCGAGCTCAGCCGCCGGCTCGGGCTGCCGACGTGGGACAAGCCGTCGTTCGCGTGCCTCTCGTCGCGGTTCCAGTACGGCGACCGGATCACTGCCGAGAAGCTACGCCAGGTCGATGCCGCCGAGGACTTCCTCAAATCGCTGGGCTTCCGCCAGTTCCGCGTCCGCCATCACGACCGCCTGGCGCGGCTCGAGATTCCGCGGGAGGAGATCCCGCGGCTGTGGGAGGACGGCCGCCACCAGGCGATCCTCGAGCGCTTCCGCGAGCTGGGCTACGTGTACGTCGCCGTAGATCTCGCCGGGTTCCAGTCGGGCAGCGCCAACCTCCTGCTTTTTCCTCGGAGGGGGCTTCGCTCGTCGGAGGGGGCGGACGTTACGGCCCCCTCCGATGCCTCCCCAAGGAAGGATTGCGCCGGCGAAGCCGGCGCCCGACTGAGGAGCGATGAATAGGGAGTCGATGCGGGCACTGCTCGAAGAGGTGAGGGCGGGACGCCTCGGCGTCGAGGCGGCCCTGGCCCGGCTACGGGGCCTGCCCTACGAGGACCTCGGCTTCGCCAAGGTGGACCAGCACCGCGCCCTGCGCGGCGGGGCACCCGAGGCCATCTTCTGCCAGGGCAAGAGCGCCGAGCAGATCGTCGCCATCGCCCGGCGTCTGGCCGAACACCACTTCAATGTGCTGGCCACGCGCGCCGACCCCGGCATCGCCGCCGCCGTCGCCGCCGCCGGGCTACCGCACGTGTACTATGCCGAGGCGCGGCTGCTCGTCATCCGACCGATGGCGACCGGGGGGCTCGGGTTGATCGCCGTCGTCGCGGCAGGGACCTCCGATCTGCCCGTGGCCGAGGAGGCCGCGCTGGTGGCCGAAGCGCTCGGCGATCGCGTGGAGCGCGTCTACGACTGCGGCGTCGCGGGCCTGCACCGGCTCCTGGCCCACTACGACACGCTCGCCGAAGCCAACGTCATCGTCGCCGTCGCCGGGATGGAGGGGGCGCTGCCCAGCGTCATCGGCGGGCTCGTCGACCGACCGGTGATCGCGGTGCCGACGAGCGTCGGCTACGGCGCCTCCTTCGGCGGGATCGCGGCACTGCTGGCGATGCTGAACTCGTGTGCGCCCGGCGTGTCCGTCGTCAACATCGACAACGGTTACGGCGCCGCCCATCAGGCCAGTCTGATCAACCACCTCGTCGCCAAGCGCTAGCGGTCTGTCGGCGAATGGCGCCAACTCACTGCGAACACTGCTCGCCGTTTCGAGCGCCGGCTCCGCCGGCGCCATCCCTTTGGGGTGGTTCGGAGGGGGCCGAGAGGCCAGGGGGCCTTCGAGGCCCCTCCCGACTGAGCTAGCGCGACATGCGCGCCGTCTACTTCGACTGCTCGAGCGGGGCCGCGGGCGACATGATCATGGCGGCCCTGGTCGACGCCGGCGCGCCGCTGGAGGCCCTCCGCACCGAGCTCGGGAAGCTGCCCCTGAGCGGCTGGCGGCTCGTGGCGCGGGAGGTGCGCAAGGGCGCCTTCCGCGCGACGAAGGTCGACGTCGAGGTCGACGACCGTGCCCACCACCCGCACCGCTCGCTCGGCGACATCCTCGCGATCCTGGAGGGGAGCACGCTGGCGCCGGCCGTCAAGGACCCGGCCCGGCGCATCTTCGCGCGCCTGGCCGACGCCGAGGCCCGCGTCCACGGGACGAGCCGCGAGGCGGTCCGGTTCCACGACGTGGGGGCCGTGGACGCCATCATCGACGTCACGGGCGGCGTGATCGGGCTCGGGCTCCTGGGCGTTGAAGCGGTGTACGTATCCGCGCTGCCCCTGGGTGGCGGCTTCGCCGAGGGCTCCCATGGCAAGATCCCCCTACCGGCGCCGGGGACCGCCGAGCTGCTCCGCGGCTTTCCCGTCGTCGACACGGGGGTCCAGGCGGAGCTGGTGACGCCGACGGGCGCGGCGATCCTCACCACGCTCGCCGCCGGCGCCGGGAGGATGCCGACCATGACGGTGACGAGCGTCGGCTACGGCGCCGGCACCAGGGACCTGGACGCGCCCAACGTGCTCCGCTGCTTCGTCGGCGAGACCGGCGCCGCGGCCGGCCAGGAGACGATCGCCCAGGTGGAGACGACGATCGACGACATGTCGCCACAGCTCTACGAGCCCCTGATCGAGC
This sequence comes from Candidatus Rokubacteria bacterium 13_1_40CM_69_27, assembly GCA_001917535.1. GTDB lineage: Bacteria > Methylomirabilota > Methylomirabilia > Rokubacteriales > CSP1-6 > MNEF01. The sequence continues at coordinate 280 of MNEF01000047.1, read as the reverse complement.
GGCTCTTCGAGGCCGGTGCCCTCGACGTGTTCCTCACCCCCGTCGTCATGAAGCGGAGCCGCCCCGGAGTGGTGGTGACGGCGCTCGGCCTCCCGGATGCGGTGGGGGCGCTCGCGCGCGTGCTCTTCGAGGAGTCGAGCACCATCGGCGTCCGCTGGTCCGAGTGGCAGCGGGCGAGGCTCGAGCGGGAGATGGTCATCCTGCCCACCGCCTACGGCGCCATCCCCTTCAAGGTCTCCCGGCTCGAAGGACGGATCGTCACGGTGACCCCGGAGTTCGC
>MNEF01000085.1 GCA_001917535.1 Candidatus Rokubacteria bacterium 13_1_40CM_69_27 | reverse complement strand
TCACCGGGTCGTTGAAGTCGCCGATGAAGTTGTAGATGAGCGAGGCCTGGGGGTTGTGGTCCCGGATAGCCTGCTGGAGCGCGTTGGCGGTGGCGACGAGGTCGGGGAGGCGGACGCCGCCGACGAAGCCGACCTTGCCGGTCTTGGTCGAGAGCGCGCCGAGGGCCCCCAGCACGTACAGGCCCTGATAGAACTTGCGGCCGATGACCCAGGCGTTGGCCGGCGCGTCGGCCATCCGCCCCGAGCCCTCCTGGATGAAGACCACGTTCGGGTACTGGGCGGCGAGCTTCTTCATGATCGTCGGGAACTGGCCGCCGTGGTACGCGATGATGTCGTAGCCCGAGGTGATGTACTCGCGCGACACGCGCTCGGCATCGGCGACGGCCACGGACTCCGAGTGCGAGACCTGGAGGTCGTACGCCTTGGCCAGCTCCTGGAGCGCCACGTAGCCCACGGCGTTGAAGTCGGCGTCCTGGATCGGGCCGGGAAGGATCATGGCCAGCTTTCGCTTGCCCTGGGCCGCGGCCGAGGATGGTACGCCCCCGACGCCGACCAGCATCAGCCCGACGACGGAGAGCGCCAGGAGGAGCCTCGGAAATCTCGCCTCGCGCATGACCTGGTCTCCTTTCTGATTTACTCTCGCACCTCGCGATCATACGGCAGCGCGAGCGCCCGCGGCGCCCGGGCGCCGCTGTAGATGCGGATCAGCACGACCACGGCGAACACGTAGGGGAGCATCAGGAGGAACTGAGGCGGCACCAGCTTGGTGGCCATGGCCACCTTGAACTGGAACGACTCCACGTACGCGAAGAGAAACGCGCCCAGCAGGGCGAGCCCCGGCTGCCAGCGACCGAAGATCACCAGCATGAGCGACAGCCACCCCCGCCCGGCCGTCATGTTGTCACTGAAGGTCCCGGTGAGGGTCAGGGGAAGATAGGCCCCGCCGAGCCCGATGAGGAGGCCGCCCACCACGGTGGCGCCGTAGCGGAGCGCGGCGACGTCGATGCCGAGCGCGTCGACGGCGCGCGGGTTCTCTCCGGTGGCCCGGATCCTGAGCCCCAGCGGTGTCGCGTAGAGGAAGAGGTGGACGGCGGGGACGAGGAGCAGGGCGACATAGACGAGGACGTTCTGCTGGAACACGATGGGACCGAGCACCGGAATGTCGGCGAGCCCGGGGACGGGCAGCGGGCCGAGCGTGGCCACCCGGGGCGGCGTGAGGCGGACGCCGAACACCACCCGGTAGATCAGCGAGGAGAGCCCGATCCCGAGGACGTAGAGCCCGAGCCCGACGGTGATCTGGGAGCCGCGGAGCGTGATCCCGTAGTACGCGAGCACGAGGGCCATGAGGCCGGCCGCGGCCATGGCCGCCGCCATCCCGAGGAGCGGGCTCTCCGTCTGGAACGCGGCGACGAAGCACACCACGGCCGCCACGAGCATCATCCCCTCGATGGCGACGTTGAGGATACCGCTCCGCTCGATCAAGAGCTCGCCCATGGCCGCGATGATCAGCGGCGCCGCGTACAGCAGCATTTGCTGCCAGAGCTGGAGGTCGGTGATCGGGTTGAGCGTCATCGACCGTCGGGCTCCAGGGTGTCCACCTCTGCGTGGTCGCGTCCGGCCAGCCTCCGGTAGCCCGGACCGCGGTCGAAGAACGGTCGCGGCCCGCGCGTCGCGCGGAGCTCGTCCCTGAGCGCGCGGGTCGCCACCCGATCGATCAGGGGCTCATCATCCAGGGGCTCACCATCCTCGCCGGGGACCAGCACCACACCATACTCCTCCCGCGCCGCCCGCGCGGTGACCTTGCCCTGGAGCACGTCGAGGGTGACCAGCTCGGGCTCGCGCTCGAGCGGGTCGCCCCAGCCGCCCCCACCCGTCGTCTCGATCCTGACCAGCGTTCCGGCCGGGACGGGCTCGTCGTCGACGAGGCCGGGAAGGGCGCGCTCGTTCGGGCCGCCCGGATCGACGGTCACCCGGAACGGCGCCCCCGCTCGGCCGCCCTTGAGGCCCCAGCACGAGAGAATCGAGCGATCGGCGACGCAGAGGAACGCGCCGTCGGTGAGGACGCGAACCTCCTTGAGATACCCGAGGCCCCCCCGCCGCAGACCGGGCCCGCCGGAGTCGGGCGCCAGGGCCAGCCGCTCGACGCGGAGGGGGAAGCGCGTCTCGGTGAACTCGACGGGCAGATTCTTGCTGTCGGGGACGATGTGGATCGTGTCCGAGCCGTCGGCCCAGGGGCGGCCGCCCGAGCCGCCGCCCAGCACCTCGCGCATCAAGTAGAAGCGACCCTCGGCGTCGAGGCCGTGGAACCCGGTGTAGCGGATCGTCTCCTGGTCCGCGGGCAGCCGGCCGCCCACGGCCTTGGCCAGCGCGCCGGCCAGGATGCCGAGGAGCCGGAGGATCACGAACGTGCGCGCGTTCGTCGGCGCCGGGAAGACCGGCGTCAGGAGCGTGCCCGGCGGCGGGAAGCGGAGCTCGATGAGCGGGACGACCCCCTCGTTGACGTCGAGCTCCGCCATGCGCTCGGGCGTGTCGGCGAGGTTTCTCAGGATTGGCGCCAGCCACTTCTTGAGGAACACGCCGTCGGCATAGTCGCCGGCGTGATTGATCGGGCCCTTCGCCTGCGGGCTCGTGCCCGTGAAGTCGATGATCAGCCGGTCGTCCCGCTTGGTGACCGTCATCCGCTGCCTGTGCAGACGCGGCGGATCGACGCCGTCGTGCTCCGCATAGTCCTCCCACACGTACGTTCCGTCCGGAATCTTGGTGAGGAGCTCGCGCCGGAAGGTCTCGGTGGTCTTGTCCAGGAGGGCGTCGAAGCACCCTTCCACCGGGGCGCGACCGTAGCGCTGGAAGAGGTCGCCCAGGCGCTCCGCCCCCATCCGGCAGGCGGCCACCTCGCTGTCGAGGTCGCCACGCAGGCTGTCGGGCAGCCGGGAGTTCCGCACCAGGATCTTGATGACGTCGGCGTTCGGCCGTCCGGCGTCGTAGAGCTTGACGGGGGGCACGATGAGCCCCTCCTGGTAGGCGCTGGTGGCGTGCGACGGCATCGATCCGGGCACGGCGCCTCCGATGTCGTCGTGGTGGCCGAAAGCCTGGACGAAGGCGACGACCTCGCCCCCGTGGAACACCGGGACGGTGACGCAGAGGTCGGGCAGGTGGCCGATGCCGCCCTCGGAGGCGTAGACGTCGTTGTGGAAGTAGACGTCGCCCGGGCGCATCGTGTCGACGGGGAAGTCACGCACGATGGGCTGGACGAGCGCCGAGTAGGAGCGTCCCGTCAGCTTGCGGCACCGTCGGTCGTGGATGCCGGCCCGGAAGTCGCGCGCCTCGCGGATCATGGGCGACCGCGACGTGCGCTCGATCGCCGCCTCCACCTCGGCCTCCACCGAGGCCAGCGTGCCCTCGACGACCCCCAGGAGGATCGGGTCGACGGGCTCGGGGCTCACGAGGGCCTCCGCGTCAGGATCAGGTTGCCGAAGCGATCGGCCTCGGCGCGCTGCTCCGGAAAGACGGCCGTGGTGGCGCCGTACTCCTCCACGATGGCCGGTCCCGGCAGCGCGTCGCCCGGCAGGAGCGCCGCGCGATCGTACACGGGACACTCGTGGGCCCGCCCGTCGAAGATCACCGGTCGCGAGCCGCGGCGCGCCCGTTCGGACCGCCCGTCGCCGGGCGGCAGCTCGCGGAGCTTGGGGCGCTCGATGGGGCCGATCCCCGTCACGCGCAGGTTCACCCACTCGATCATTTGGCGCTCCGCGGCTGGCTGCCGCTCCGTGGGCTGCGCGTCCCCGGCGTTGCGACGGTAGCTGTAGCCGTAGCGGCTCTGGTGAGCCGAGTGAAAACGGTCGGCGGCCAGGCGCGCGGCCGCGGCGTCGAGCGGCCCCGGAGCCAGCTCGACCGGGACCTCCCAGGCCTGGCCGCAGTAGCGGAGGTCGGCGCTGCGCGCGACGCGCATCTCATGCTCGGCGAAGCCCTCCGCGCTGAGCGCCGCGCGCGCGCGCGCCTCCAGACGCTCGAGGTGGCCGTTCATCGCCTCGAGGTCCAGCCGGTCCTCCCGCCGGACGAACGTCTGGACGTAATCGTTCCGGAGATCGACGACGAGGAGGCCGAGGGCCGAGACGTTGCCGGGCGAGGGCGGGATAAGCGCCGCGCGGAGGTGCAGGAGGTCGAGCAACCGCCCGGCCAGCAGAGGCCCGGAGCCGCCGAAGGCGACCAGGGTGTAGTCGCGCGGGTCCAGCCCGCGCTTGACGCTCACCTGCTGGATCGCGTTGGCCTGATTCCACGCCGCCAGCTCGAGCACGCCCTCAGCGGTGCGCGCCGGGTCGAGCCCGAGGGCCCGGCCCAAGGCCGCCATCCCCTCCGTGGCGGCGTCGCGCGAGAGCGGGATCTCGCCGCCCAAGAGGTGGGGCGGGATCCGGCCCAGCAGGAGCTGCGCGTCCGTCACCGTCGGCTCGGCGCCGCCCCGCCCGTAACAGAGCGGCCCGGGATCGGCGCCGGCGCTCCGCGGGCCCACCTTGAGGCTCCCATCGGGCGCGAGCCACGCCACGCTGCCGCCGCCACTGCCGACGGTGACGATGTCGATCATCGGCACCTTGATGGGGAACCGCCCGATGGCGCCGTCGGTCGTGAGGCCGGGCGTGTCGTGCTCGACGAGACAGATGTCGGTGCTGGTGCCGCCCGCGTCGGCGGTGAGCACGCGGGCGAAGCCGGCGTGCCGGGCCAGGAGGCTCGCGCCCAGCGCCCCCGCGGCCGGCCCGCTCAGGATCGTCGTGATCGGCTGGCGGGCCACCTCATCGCCGGAGATGATGCCGCCGTTGGACTTCATCACGTAGAAGGGAACGCCGCCCCCCAGCTCCGAGTCGAGGCGGGCCCGGATGGCCCCGACGTAGCCGGCCACCCGCGACTTCACGAAGGCGTCGACCAGGGTCGTCACCGTGCGCTCGTACTCGCGATATTCGGCAAGTACGTCCGAGGAGATCGAGACGTGGGCCTCGGGGTACTCGCGCGCGAGCACGGCGCGCAGGCGGCGCTCGTGCTCCGGGTTCGCGTAGGCGTGGATGAAGCACACGCCGATCGCGCGCATGCCCTTGCGCTTGAACCAGCGCGCCACCGCCACCGCGGCCTTGTCGTCGAACGGTCGGAGCACCTCGCCGTCGACGGTCATGCGCTCGGGCACCTCGCGGACGCGCTGGAGCGGAACGATCCGCTCGGGCTTCACCCAGAAGTAGGAGTTCCCGTAGCCCCGGGGCACCGACTGCCGCGCGATCTCCAGCACGTGGCGGAAGCCTTCCGTCGTCGCCAGGCCGAGGTCGTCGAAGCGCTCCTCCAGGACGGCGTTGGTGGCGACCGTCGTCCCGTGGCACACGGCCGACACCATGCCGGCCCCGGCCATGCGGAGGACCTTGCGGATCCCCTCCAGCACCGCCAGCGAGGGATCGTGCGGCGTCGATGGCGTCTTCGTGGTCACGACCTCGCCGGTCGCCTCGTTGAGAGCGACGACGTCGGTGAACGTGCCGCCCGTGTCGACGCCGACGCGGAAGCGCGGTCCGGGCTCAGCCACCACGGCGCTCCGCGACCAGGGCGCGCAGCGCCGATTCGAAGCAGGCGCGGGGCGGCTTGACGAGCCCCGCGCCGATCTGACCGATGCCGGCCTCGCGATGGGCGATGCCGGTGTTGATCTGGGGCAGGATCCCCGTCTGCATCACCAGCCGCACGTCGATCCCGGTGGGGGTCCCGCGGAAGTCGAGTGGGGGCAGGCGATAGGCGGTGTTCTCCCCGAGCGTGATCTCGTACATGAGCCGCGTGTAGCGGAGCGCATCGGCGGGCGTGCCGCCCACGAACTCGACGATGGCCGGCGCCGCCCCCATGGCGAAGCCGCCGATCCCCGCCGTCTCGGTGATCGCGCTGTCGCCGATGTCCGGGTTGGCGTCGGCAGCGCCGAAGCCCGCGAAGTAGAGGCCGACCGGCGTCTCGGCCTCCGCCGTGAACCACCGATCGCCGAGCCCGCTGACGCGGATGCCGAACTGCGTCCCATTGCGGGCCATCGTCGTCACCAGGCTCGAGCGCGGTAGGCCGTGGGCCGCGTCCGCGGCGGCCTTGCAGGCGGCCATGCCGACATTGAGGAAGAGGTGGTCATTGCCCGCCGCGAAGGCCAGGATGCGCGCCCGCTCGGGCGGCGGCAGGTCGAGCGACGCCAGGTGGGGCGCGAGCGCTTTGATGAGGAGGGCCGAGGCGGCGCGATTTCGGTTGTGGCACTCGTCGCCCATCTGGAGGGCCTGGGCGATCAGCGCCCGCACGTCCACGCCGCCGGTGCGCCGGATCGCCTCGCCGAGGGCCGGCCCCAGAATGTCGCGGAACCAGCGGAGGCGCTCGATCACCTCGGGAGCAAAGGCGCCGTAGCGCAGGACCTTGCCCAGCCCCTCGTTGAGGGTGGAGTAGGCGCGGTTGCCCCGCGCGCGGTTCTCGACGACGAAGACCGGCATCGAGGCCGTCGTGACGCCCGCCATCGGCCCCACGGCGGCGTGATGGTGACAGGGTTCGAATCGCACGCCGCCCGCGGCCGCCAGCCGGGCGGCCTCGTCCGGCGTCGACGCCAGCCCCTCGTAGAGCAGGGCGCCGACGACGGCGCCGCGGAGCGGGCCGCTCATGCGCGTCCACTCGATCGGCGGTCCGGCGTGGAGGATCAGATCGCGGGCCATGCCCGGAATGACCTCGATGGCCGGGCGGACGTCGATCAGCACCTGATGAGCGGCCAGCAGCCGAGCGAGCGCCTCGCGATTCGCCGCGTCGACATCGTCGCGCCAGAGCGCGGCCAGCTCGCGCTCCATGGCCGGAGGGTGCCAGTCGACCCGCGTCACCCGCGCCCCCTGGGTGACGAGGGCATCGGCGAAGAGATCGGGCCCGGCGGACACGGCCACCACATCGCGGGCGAGCAGGCCCCGCTCAGCGCGCATCGCGTCCCCGCGCCAGCTCGCGCGCCGTCGCGGCCGCCAGCCGGTTGCTCGGACAGACGATCACGTCGAGCTCCCTCAGCGTTCGCTCCTGGGCGGCGAGGCGCTGCGGATCCTCCGCGGTCCCCACGACGTGGGCCACCACAGGGAGCTGCCGTCGGCCCCGCTTGGCCCGGGTCCGGGCTTCCCTGATCCCCGGGGCCGCGGCGCCGGCCGGGTCGGGATGAGCGCAGTGGCCGAGGACGACGTCGAGCAGCAGCACGGCGGCGCTGGGATCGTCTCCGGTCGCGGCGATGGCCCGGTTCCGGAGCTCCGGATCGATCATCGGGTGAGGCCGTCCCTGGGTGTACTCGGGAGCGCCGAAATCCACGAAGCGGCCGGCGGCATCGCCCACCACGGCCCGCGCCTCCTCGCAGAGCGTCCCCCCCGTGTAGAGACCGTGGACGCGCCCCCGGCGAGAGGAGGGGCGCGATCTCTCACCGCGGGGACGGCGCGTCGATTTCGGTCCCGCGAGTGGCCGTGCTTCCATCCCGATGGCGTCGAGGGCGGCCAGCGCCGCCTCCTCGAGGGTCGGGGCCGCCCGCACGCCCGCGGGGACCTTCCCTCGCCAGCCGAGCAGGCACGCGACGACGGGCTTGCCGAGGCCCGAGGCCGCCTCGAGGACCGCCCCGGCGATGGCATCGTCGGCCGGCTTCGATACGATCACGACCGCGCGCGTACGAGGGTCTGCGCCCAGGAGCTCGAGCGCCTGGAGCGTGGTGATGCCGCCGACGGCGGCCTGAAGATCGCGCCCACCCGTGCCGATCGCGTGCGACACGCCCGCGCCCAGGCGATGGACCAGCGTGGTCACCTCCTGGAGGCCGGTGCCCGAGGCCCCGACCAGTCCGACGGCGCCGCGCCGCACGGCGTTGGCGAATCCCACTCCGACACCGTTGATGATGCTCGTCCCGCACTCCGGTCCCATCACCAGCAAATCGCGGGCGCGCGCGCGTTGCTTGAGCTGCGCCTCGTCGGCGAGCTCCACCCCATCGCTGAAGACGAAGACGTGGAGACCGGCGGAGAGGGCCTGATGCGCCTCGGCGACCGCGTAGCGTCCCGGCACGGAGACGACCGCCAGGCTGGCGGCCCCCGCGCTCCGCGCTCCGGCGGTGATGGAGCACGGGCTCTCAGCGGCGTCGGGCCCCGCCCGGGGCCGGCGGGTCGCCAGGAGCGCCTCGGCCCGCTCGAGGCCGGCGCACGCGGCGGCCTCGCTCTCGGCGGCGACCGCGATGATCAGATCGTCGGGCCCCGCGCCCTCGGCCCCGGGGGCCCACAACCCGGCCTCGACGAGGGCCTGCCGGTTCGCCGCCGTCGCCAGCACCAGCGTCGCCGACGAGACGCCGGGCACCCGACGCGTCTCATCGGAGATCCGCATGAGCGCGACTGAATCGACGTAACGGCCTTTGAAGGTTTTGCCCGTTACATGCACCACGTCACGTTCCATCGATCGAGGTCCCGGCTGAGCAACGCCGCCCGATGATATTGCAGATGGCTCGCTAAATCGAGCCCGGCGGGGTACGATGCTGCGCCCTGGAGATCGGAATGCCGCTCGTGGTACAAGGGCGGAGCGCGCCGCGGCCTTCGGAGCGCGCCGCACCGGGACCGCGAGGGAGGACAGCGTGAGCGAGGCGAACGGTGTGAAGGAAGTTGGCTACTTCGACTGCCCCGGCAGTGGTCAGGTCGTCATCCGGGGAAACGTCGCGTACATCGCCCACATGGCGGCGCCCCATGGCACGACCATCGTCGACGTGAGCGACCCCGCCCGGCCCTACCGGCTGGCCGAGCTCACGATCCCGAAGGGTATCCATTCGCACAAGGTGCGGGTCGAGAATGACGTGATGCTCGTGAACCGGGAGGTCAACCCGCCGGGGCCGCCGCCCGCGGACTTCCCGGGCGGATTCGACATCTACGACGTCTCCCGACCGAACGCCCCCCGCCGGATCACGACGTGGCTCGCGCGCGGCATGCATCGCTTCACCTTCGACGGCCGCTACGCCTACGCCTCCCCCGAGCTCGACGGCTACCTCGGGAACATCGTGATGATCCTCGACCTCAAGGACCCCGCGCGGCCGGAGGAGGTCGGGCGGTGGTGGATGCCGGGGCAGTGGGCCGCGGGGGGCGAGGTGCCCGCGTGGAAGGGGCGCGACCATCGCTGTCACCATCCGATCCGACTGGGCAACCGCCTCTACGTGAGCTACTGGCACGGGGGCTTCGTGATCCTCGACATCGAGGAGATGACCAAGCCCCGGATGATCTCGGGCCTCGACTGGAGCCCGCCGTTCGCGTGCCCGACGCACACCGCGCTCCCCGTCCCCTTCCCGCTCAGGGGCCGGCGCGTGCTGCTCGTCGCCGACGAGGACGTGGTGCGGCTCCGACCATCATCCCCCTCCTTCCTCTGGTTCGTCGACATCACCGACGAGTCGCGGCCGGTGCCGTTCGCGAGCTTCCAGGTGGACGGCGTCGACGGCTCGCCCCAGCCGGAATACACGGGCTGCCACCAGCCCTGCGAGGAGATCCGCGGGACGGAGATCCCGGTGGCGTGGTTCGCCTACGGGCTGCGCATCGTGGACATCAAGAACCCGCACGCGCCGCGCGAGGTCGCGTCGTTCCTGCCGCCCGTGCCCGCCGGGGCCCAGCGGGTCTCGTCCAACGACGTGTCGGTGGATGCGCAGGGCCGCATCTACCTGGCGGACCGGACGCGCGGGCTCCACATCCTGGAGCGCACTTAGTGCCCCGTCCTCGAAGTCAGTCAAGAGCCCACCAGCACGCGGCGCCGGGGCCGACGGGCACGCGCGGCAGGGCTCGACGAGACCCGCTCCCGCCCGCTGGCGACGGACCCCGCGGCCCCAGGTGGAGCCCAGCCGCCACGGGGCAGTAACTGTGTTGGGTGTCAAGCGACAATGCCCGGCTTCCACGCCGTGCGCGCCGCCATCATCGCGTTCAGGATCGTGAGCAGCTTGCGCATGCACGCAGTCAGGGCGACCTTCTTGAGCTTGCCCGCCGCCACCAGGCGCCCGAAGAAGGTGCGAATCACGGGATTGCACCGAATGGCGGTGAGGGTCGCCATGTATAACGTCGCGCGCACGTGCGCGCGGCCGCCCCAGATCGCCCGGCGGCCCCGGTGCGTGCCACTGTCCCGGTTGATCGGCGCCACGCCGACGAGGGCGGCAATCTGCTTGCGGTTGAGCCGCCCGAGCTCCGGCAACGCCGCCAGCAAGGTCACGGCCATGATCGGACCGACGCCCGGTACGCTCCGCAACAGCTCGTCCTTCTCCCGCCACACCGGGCTCGCCCGCAGCGTGTCCGTCAGGTCCTTCTCCACCACCTCGAGTTGGCGGCGCAGCCACTGGACGTGCGCATCGATTTGGCGCTGGATCGCCTGCGGCGCCCGTGCGCGCCGCTGCTCCTCCGCCGTCAGCATGTCCACCAACTGGCGGCGCCGGGTCAGCCACGCCTCCAGCGCCTCGGTCACCGGCTCGGTCAGCGGCCGCACGGGCGGCCGCACCACGTCGGCAAAGTGCGCCAACACCGCGGCATCGAGCGCATCGGTCTTCGCCAAGCGGCCGATGGCCTTCGCGAAATCCCGCACCTGCCGCGGGTTGAGAACCACCACCGGCAGGCCGGCCGCGGCCAGGCTCGCCACTACGCCCAGCTCATACCCGGCCGTCGCCTCGAGCACCACTAGCGTCGGGCGGGCCGCCGCCAGCTGCTCCCGCAACTGCCCCCAGCCCGCGACGTCGTTCGGTACCGTCCACCGCGCCCCGCTCGGCCGTTCCACGACTTCCAGCTCCGCTTTGGCCACGTCGATCCCGACAAACCGTCCCGCTTCTGGCATCTCCGCTCCTTGGCCCGCGCTTGTCGATACGGGCTCATCGGCCCCCGTAACTGTTCGGGCTCTCGTGAGCATTGCGACGTGACGACCCCAACTGCCCCACGGTCTCAGGACCCAGCGGATAGCGGTCTGTCACGTCTACCATCAACATACAAGCGGACGCGGGCCGCGTGGTCCCGCGAGCCCTGCCGCGCGTGCCCGTCGGCCCCGCCGGCAGCGGCGCGAGCGCGGCGATCGTGACCATGACTTCCCGGACGGAACACTAGGCAGCGATGGACCTCGTCATCCGTAACGCCCGCCTGCGCGGTGAGAAGGAGCTCGTCGACATCACGGTGACCAGGGGCCGGATCGAGTCCGTTGGCCCGCGCCTGGCCGGGACGGCGCGGGAGGACATCGACGCCGGCGGCTGCCTCGTCTCGCCGGGGTTCGTGAATCTCCACCTCCACGCCGACAAGTCGCTGCTCGGTGAGCGCATGCGCCCGAACGTCTCGGGAACGCTCCCGGAGGCCATCGAGATCACCAACGAGTTCAAGCGCGCGTACGAGCCCGAGGAGGTCGCGCGGCGCGCCGGGCGCGTCCTGGAGGCGGGCGTCCAGAACGGGACCACCTTCTTCCGGCTCTTCGCCGACGTGGGCACCATCGGCGGCCTCCGCGCCGCCCAGGGCCTCCTGCTCGCGCGCGAGCAGTTCCAGGGCCTCTGCCAGGTCCAGGTCGTGGCCTTTCCACAGGAGGGGATCCTGCGCGATCCCGGCGCGGCCGACCTCCTCGAAGAGGCCCTCAAGCAAGGGTGCGACGTCGTCGGTGGGCTCCCCTGGTACGAGTACACCGACGCCGACGCCCGCGAGCACATCGACATCTGCCTTCAGCTCGCGCAGCGTCACGACCTCGACGTCCACATGCTGGTCGACGACACGGACGACCCGAATTCGCGGAGCCTCGAGTACCTCGCCTGGAAGACCATGCGCGAGGGCTGGGAGGGCCGGGTCACCGCCAGCCACTGTGGCGCCATGGCCGCCTACAACGACGTGTACGCGGCCAAGGTGATCGACATGGTGGCCACGGCCAGGATCACGATCTCGGTCAACGCTCACATCAACCTGGTCTGCTCGGCGCGGACCGACCGCGAGCCGCGCCGGCGCGGGATCGCGCGGGTCAAGGAGCTCCTGGCCCGCGGGGTCAACGTGATCTCGTCGCAGGACGACGTCAACGACCCCTACTACCCGTTCGGCAAGCCGGACCAGCTGGAGGTGGCGCTGATGATGGCGCACACCGCCCAGCTCACGTTGCCCCACGAGCTCGAGCAGGTGTTCGACATGGTGACGACGAACGCGGCGCGGGCCGCGCGACTGGACGACTATGGGATCGCGCCGGGCCGGCGGGCCGATCTCGTCGTGATCGACGCGCCCTCGGTCCACGAGGCGCTCCGGACCCAGCCGCCGCGGCGGCACGTCCTCAAGGACGGCCAGGAGGTGGCGCGGGCGACGCTGGCGCGCGAGCTCAGGAGGCCGGGAGCGCCGCGCCGCGGATGACGGCGGAACTCCGCACGCCGGGCTCGCCGGTCGAAGCCGCGCGACCGCCGTTCGTCAGGATCGCCGGGGTCGAGAAGGCCTATCGCCCGCGCGGCCGCGCCCTCCAGGCGCTCGACCCGATCACGTTCGATCTCGGCGTGGGCGAGTTCGTGTCGATCGTGGGCCCCTCGGGCTGCGGGAAGAGCACGCTGCTCATGCTGGTCGCCGGGCTGATCCCCACCACCGCGGGCGAGGTCGTCATCCAGGGCCAGCGCATCATTCGCCCTTACACCGACGTGGGTGTGGTCTTCCAGCAGGACGCGCTCCTGGCCTGGCGGTCGGTGCTGGACAACGTGCTCCTCCAGATCGACGTGCGAGGCCTCGACCGCCGCCGGTACGAGCCGACCGCCCGGGCACTCCTGGCGCGGGTCGGGATTTCGGGTTTCGAGTCGTACTACCCCGGGGAGCTCTCGGGCGGCATGCGCCAGCGCGTGGCGCTCTGCCGCGCGCTCGTCCACGATCCGCCGCTCCTCCTCATGGACGAGCCCTTCGGCGCTCTGGACGCCCTCACCCGCGACCAGATGGTGCTCGATCTCCAGCGGCTGTGGCTGGAGGCGCGGAAGACCGTGCTCTTCATCACCCACAGCATCTGGGAGGCGATCTTCCTGGCCGATCGGGTGGTGGTGATGTCGCCGCGGCCGGGGCGCATCGCGTCGGTGCTGGAGATCGACCTGCCGCGGCCGCGGCGGCTGGGGATGCGGGAATCACCGGCGTTCGGCCGCTATGCGGCCGCGGTGCGCCAGCGCTTCCAGGCCTTCGGGCTCCTGAGCGAGACGTGAGCGATCCTGTGTCAACCCCAGAGTCGCGCGCGCGTCCTCGAGCGCCGGCTTCGCCGGCGCAACCCTCGGGGTGGCTTGGAGGGGGCCGTGAGGCCTCCCTCCAACGATGGATTCGGAGGGGGCCGCGAGGGGCCGTCGCGCCCGGGGGGCGCGCTTGTGACGTCGCCCCCTCCGACCTATGAGCGCCGAGCGCCCCGACGCCTTGACCGACGCGGACACCGAGGCGTTGCCGTCGGCCGGCGCCCGCCTGGCGCCCTACCTCTATCCCGCGCTGACGCTGGCGGGCCTCGTGGTCGCGTGGGAAGCGTTCACCAAGCTTACCGCGGTCTCCCGGCTGCTCCTCCCCGCCCCCAGTGACATCGCGGCCACGCTCGTCTCCGCCTTGCCGCTGCTCGTGCACATGAGCGCGATCACGGCGGCCGAGTTCCTGCTGGGCTTCGGGCTGAGCGTGGTCGTCGGCATCCCCCTCGGAGCGCTCCTGGTCCATGCGCGGCCGGTGGAGCTCGCGGTCTACCCGCTGCTGGTCGCCTCCCAGACGGTTCCCAAGGCCGCCATCGCCCCGATCTTCGTCGTCTGGCTGGGGGCGGGCATGACCTCCAAGGTCCTGATCGCGTTCACGATCGCCTTCTTCCCGATCGTCATCGACACCGCCATCGGCCTCCGCGCGGCGCCCCCGGAAGTCATCAACGTCGTGCGGTCGATGGGGGCCAACGCGTTCCAGGTGTTCTGGTTCGTGCGCTTTCCGAACGCGCTGCCCAACATCTTCGGCGGGCTCAAGGTGGCCAGCACGCTGGCCGTCGTCGGCGCGATCGTGGGAGAGTTCGTGAGCGCAGAGAAGGGGCTCGGCTACCTGGTGCTGGTGGCGAACGGTGAGCTGAACACGACGCTGGTCTTCGCCAGCGTCGTCACGCTCTCGGTCCTGGGAGTCGGGTTCTACTTTCTCCTGGAACTCGTGGAGCGGTTCGTGATTCGATGGCACGTCTCGGCCCGACGGCCCGAGACGGGCACGATGTGAGCGGCAGGGCCTGAGGGAGGAGCGCATGGACACCGTACACCGCGAACGAACACTGAGCTCGCGACGCACGTTTCTCGGGCACGCCCTGGGCGCCGGTCTCGCGCTCGGCGTCCCCCTGGTCGACCGGGCCGGGGCCGCCACCGAGAAGATCTCGTTTCGTCTCGACTGGATCCCGTTCGGGCGCCATGCGCCGTACTACGTCGCCGTGGCCAAGGGCTACTACTCGAGCGCCGGGCTCGACGTGTCGGTCGAGCAGGGGACCGGCACGCTCCAGGGCCTGCGGGCCCTCGCCGCCGGCCAGGCGCAGTTCAACTTCAACGACATCGGGTCGATGATCGTCGTCCGCGGCCGCGAGAACCTGCCGATGAAGGCCGTGGCCTGCGTCTACCAGAAGCCACCCCACACGATCTTCTTCATCAGGGGCCGCGGGATCTCGAAGCCCAAGGACCTCGAGGGTAAGAAGGTCGCCTACTCGCCGGGGGACTCGCCGAAGGCCATCTTCCCCGCGTTCGCCAAGGCCAACGGGATCGACGAGTCGAAGATCAGCTGGCTGTCGGTCGACCCCAACTCGAAGAACAGCATCCTCCTCAACTACACGGCCGACGCGATGATGACCTACAACCTCACGCTGCCCGTGCTCCAGAAGGCGGCCCGGCCGGGTGACGACATCGGCACGTTTGTGTACGGGGACTGGGGAGTGGACTTCTACGCCAACGGGATCCTCGCGATGGAGGACTACCTCGAGAAGAAGCGCGACGTCGCTCAGCGCTTCGTGCAGGCGACGCTCAAGGGCATCGAGTTCACTCTCGCCAACCCGCCGGAAGCGATCGCCATCATGAAGACGTCCCACCCGCAGCTCAACGAGGATCTGGCGCTGAAGGAGGTCCCGATCCTCAGGGACCTGATCGTCACCGACTTCACCCGGCAGAAGGGCCTGGGGCGGATGACACGCGAGAAGATGCAGCACACCCGGGACCTCGTGATGCAGTACCTGGACCTCAAGACCAGTATCCCCGTCGATTCGCTCTTCACCAACGAGTTCCTGGGCTAGATAGTCGGAGGGGGCGGACGTTGCGGCCCCCTCCGAGATCCATACTCAGAGGGGGACCTCGCGGCCCCCTCTGAAACTCCCCAGAGGCCGATTGCGCCGGCGAAGCCGGCGCGCGAACCGAGGAGCCGTGATGCTCGATCTGGTGGTTGGGGGCGGCACGCTGGTGGTCCCCGGCACGGGGTCGCTCCGGGCCGACGTCGGCATCGCGGAGGGGCGAATCGTCGCCCTCGGCGAGGACCTCGGCGGGACCAAGGCGACCTTCGACGCCCGGGGCAAGGCGGTGCTCCCGGGCGTCGTCGATCCCCACGTCCACCTCGGCAACACCCTGCCCTTCGAGGAGGAGGCGCACACCGAGTCGCGGGCGGCGGTCATCGGAGGCGTGACCACGGTGTGCGTCTTCCTCCGGCGGACGGATCCCTACCTCAAGCACCTTCCGGAATTCCGCCGCGCGATCGACGAGGCGAGCTACGTCGATGCCGCCTTCCATCTGCAGATCTTCACGGAGGAGCAGCTCCGGGAGCTGCCCGCCTGTGCCGAGGAGCACGGCGTCCGGTCGTTCAAGTTCTACATGTCCGGTATCCCGGGGATCGTCCAGTCGGTGAGCGACGCGTTCCTCCTCGAGGGGTTTCGCCAGGTGACGGCGCTGGGGCCGGACGCCGTGGCCTGCGTGCACGCCGAGAACGCGAGCCTGGTCGAATCGGCCCGGGCCGAGCTGAGCCGCCGGAAGCCTCAGGGGACCGTCGCCGACTGGGAGGCCGCCCATCCGGAGGAGGCCGAGGCGCTGGCGATCACGACCGCGGCCTACCTCGCCGGCCAGACCGATGCCCACCTCTACGTCGTCCATCTCTCGAGCCGCGCGGGGCTCGACGTGGTCCGCCGCTTGAAGCGTGACGGCGTCCGGGTGACCGTGGAGACCACCAGCCCCTACCTCGGCCTCAGCAGTGACGACCCGAACGGCTTTCTCCTCAAGATGGTGCCGCCGATCCGCTCGGCGTCGAACACCCAGATGCTGTGGGGCGGGCTCCTCGACGGCTCGATCGATCTCGTCGGGACGGACAACACGTCGCGGACGCGCGCCACCAAGCAGCCGGAGGCCGGGCTCCACGGAGCGCGGCCCGGCTATGCCGGGCTCGGCACGCATCTGCCCGCCCTGCTCCACTTCGGTCATCACGTGCGTGGCACGCCGCTCGAGCTTCTCGCCGAGCGCATGTGCCGGACGCCCGCGCGCGTGTTCGGGCTCTATCCGAAGAAGGGGACGATTGCGGTCGGCTCGGATGCCGACCTGGTGGTCGTCGACCTCGCCCTCGAGCGCGAGGTGCAGCCGGAAGCGCTGGGCGGGATGTCCGACTTCTCGCCCTTCGAGGGCAAGCGCCTGCGCGGCTGGCCGGTGGCGACGATCAAGGGCGGGCGGATCGTCGCCCGCGACGGCACGCTCGTCGAGGATCGGCCGAGCGGGCGGTACCTCCCGCGGCGCCGGCCGGCGCCTTGACACCATACGTCGCCGGGTGATATCGCTGCCTCGTCGACACGCTCGCGGTGTCGCCTGACGGCCCACGGAGGGAGTGACGGATGAAGTTCGGGATCGACTACTTTCCCGACGCCCACCCGGACCGGGTGTCCGGCCAACAGTACTTCGCGGATGTGCTGGACCTGGCCGAGCACGCCGACGGGCTGGGCTACGACAGCGTGAAGATCGTCGAGCACTACTTCACCTCCTACGGCGGTTACAGTCCGGACCCCTGCCTCTTCCTGGCCGCTTGCAGCCAGCGCGCGCGGCGCCTGCGCATGGTCACGGGGGCCGTGCTGCCCGTCTTCAATCACCCGCTGAAGCTGGCCGGCCAGCTCACGATGCTCGACGCCATCAGCGGGGGGCGGCTCGACGCCGGCATCGCCCGCGCGTTCATGCCGTACGAGTTCGACGCCTTCGGGATCTCCATGGAGGAGAGCCGGGCACGGTTCGAAGAGGGGATCCAGGCCCTGATCCGGCTGTGGACCGAGGAGAA